>JBMFVV010000001.1:0-175644 GCA_049965815.1 Thermoplasmata archaeon
TTCATAGCGCTGATCCTCCACTACAGGATATACAGCATCCTCAAGGAGAAGGGTCTCCTGAAGAGATATTCACCGGAGGATGTGATAGAGCATCTGGAGAGGATAAGCATGCTGAAGATAGCCGATGAATGGAAGATGTCTGAAATTCCCAAGAAATCACGGGACATCATCGATGAGCTTGGGATACCTATTATGCAAAAGAGCGGGAGTTAGAGATTGAACACTGCAGATTCAACTTATAGTTGACATTCTCATTCGCTGCAAACATTTTAATGGTGGATTCTTATTAGCCCGAATAATCGGTGGACTTGATGGTTTCAACGAGCAGAATTAAGACTCTGACAGATGCATTGAAGAACATGAGTGTGGAGTCGAAGACAGGTATCGTTCTGGCGATAACTTTCTTCTTCTCACTATTCCTCAGCATGTTCTTCGTTATCGGTCCCGCGGTAAGGGCGGACTATGCCGTTTCCGGAGGATCCGATGCCTACTACAACATGCGTATTGTAACTTATATTCTGCAGACTCACCATCAGCTGCTTTTTGACCCAAGTTTGAATTATCCAATCGGTCTTGAGAATCCCAGGCCACCGTTCTTCATGTGGTTTGCAGTGATGCTAGGCTATGCCTTCTCACCGTTCCTAGGGGGCGTTTACAACTCCACCATGACAATGTTCCTTGCATCGACTGCAATAGGGGGAGCTTTCATAGTATTCCCGACCTACTTCCTTGGAAAGGAACTGTTCGATAGAAAGGTAGGGCTCATTGCCGCGATACTCGTAGCAATGTCCCCACTCACATTGATGAAGAGCATTGCTACCATCGGACTCTTCGATATATTCACTGCGCTCTTCGGATTGATGTTCATCTATTACTTCCTCAGGGCCGTAAACACGTTCAAGTACGAATCCAAAGACCCGTCCGTAATCAAGAACCTGTGGCCGTCGCTCAAGAGCAATCCTATCTCAGTGATATATGGTCTCCTTGGTGGCGTGTCCCTTGCAGCTTCAATGCTCACTTGGGTTGGATCTATATCTCTCATACTCATTCTTGTGGGATCCGCTGTAATACAGATAGCTATATTTGCAATAAAGAGGAAAAGTGCACTTTCCATATTCTTCGCAACACTGTTCCTCGGTTCAGGTTTCCTCATATCATTCCCCTGGTACTATGTGGCAGGTTTCATCCCTGTCAGGTTTGCCTACCCCCTGATCCTGTGGCTTGCACTTCTGATCGTAGCCATATACTTCCTTGTTCTTCAGAAGAGACCGTGGCTGATTTCACTCGGCCTGTTCATAGTCATAGCCATCGCAGGAATACTGCTTCTGTACAAGGTTGATAGATCTCTGATTTACTCAATACTCTCTGGTCAGCATTACTTCATAAAGAACAAGATATATGATACAATTGCAGAAGCGCAGGCACTCCCGCTCGGCGAAGACCTGCTTGAGTTTGGAGCATTCACGTTCTTTGCAGCGTTCATAGGTCTCGCTTATCTCGTTTACAAGTGGGTCAGGACTGCCACTTTCAACATGACCCTGGCCGTCCTTTACTTCGGAGGCATAATAGTCATAAGCATGATAGCTTCAAAATTCCTTTATTTTGGAGCTACAGCAGCATCAATCCTCACTGCATTTATCATCGTCAGATCATTCGAACTACTGCAGTTCAAGGAGGCAATTGATAAGTCAAGAGGGAGGAGCATAAGGAACGCACTGAGGAAAGAGCTGAAGTTCGCTCATTACGCAACCATACTGATAGTCGTATTCCTGCTGATAGTACCGACAACGTTCTATGCCGTGGATTCTGCCATACCGTATAACAACAAGACGTTATACGACGAACAACTCTACAATGCTACCCCCGCTTTCCTTAGGCCTGCCAACTACTCTCCCCCCTACTATCTCGGTGCCTTCGGGGCGGACCTGGCAACACCAAATCAACCCCTGAATACGGCGCTATCGTGGTTTGAAAACCAGGACGCACAATTATCTCCATCACAGAGACCCGGATTCATGTCGTGGTGGGATTACGGATTCCAGACCCTTGAACAGGCAAATCATCCGGTAATGGCAGATAACTTCCAGGATGGAATATATCCTGCTGCGCAGCTCCTTCTCGCACAGAACGAGAGCCAGATGATATCCGTCATGATAACGAGGATGCTCGACAACTACTCTGTTAATGGCAATTTCAATAAATCCGCAGTCATCCCCATACTCATCCAGTATCTCGGACAGAACGGTACCGAAGCTATAATGAACTACGAGACCCACCCCCATACTTACATTTCCCGGATAGAATCAGATCCAAGCTTCTATGGCCCCACGGAACAGGTGCAGAGCGGGGACGCGAAGTACATACTGATAGAGCATTACCTAGCCAATCTTTACCCGCTGAACACAATAATAAATCTCTATTCCGCCATAGAACAGCAGCTGAACAAATACATGAGTTACATAGCCATAGATTCAGGGCTGTTCCCGTTTAATGGGACAAATACCGGAATATTCTACGCACCATCATACCTGGGAGACTTCCCGTACGTGAACGCCTCTGGGGAGATCATCCCTACGGATTTCTATTCAATAAACGTGACTGACACTTCCGGAAATACATATCCACTACAGAGCTTCCCGTCCGGTGACACTGCTGTAAGCTACAGCATCACCTATACATCAGCTTTCTACAACACCACAATTTACAGGAGTTTCATAGGCTATCCTCCCAGCGTTGTGGGAGCAGCTAACGGTATCCCGGGGTTCTCGTCTAACCTCACATCATACCCTGCAATGCAGGGGTGGGGGATGCCCAACTTTGAGGTCGTTTACAAGACGGTGCTCTGGAATCCTTACACCGATTACCAGAACCATTCATCCGCCTGGAAAACGGTATCGCTTGAACAGGGATATTATTATCTGGTCAATCACGACGGAACTGTAGACCTGTTCCCGCCCGCTTCAATACTCGCCAACGACGTGATATTCATGGAATATTATCCGGGTGCGATCATCAGTGGCAGGGTCACTAACACGAACGGACTGCCGCTACAGGGAGTTAGGGTTACGCTATCTGACCAGTATGGAATTCCACACCAGTCAGTAATGACAAACTCAACCGGCTACTATTCAATATTCGCAGTTGCAGGCAACGATACAGTGACATATTCCATTGGATCCGTGAACCCTCTCTACATGGTCGGAAGCAAGACTCTCAGTTATTACAACATTACAATATCAAATGCACAGGCAAACAGGATGAGTTACAACATATATGGCCAGCCTACCTGGAACATAACGCACAACCTTGTCGTGAATTCCACCCAGGTTAATGGTGTCGTATTCCTCAACCTGCAAAGCAGCAAGATCTTCCCCCTGACAAATAAGCCTGTGCCGGCGACCGTCAAGTACTACAATTCAACATACAACGTCACATATATCACACATACGATGGTGAACGGCAGTTACCAGTTCACGAACGTCCGGCCCTACACTTATGACATATCCGTAAACGTATATGGCCAGTGGTACAACAACATCTCAACCGTTACAGCTTCATCCACAACGGTCTCAAAGGACGTCCTCCTGGATTATGGGACAATGAATGCAACACTGGCTCCAGGTGTCACTCTTTCTCCTGGAGCAGGAATTTCTTTCAGCAGGGGAAATGTCACCCTCTCATACAACCTGACTGCACCTGATCAGAAATACTATCTTCCGACTGGCATATACAATGTAAGTGCGCACAGCGGCGGTGGCTGGGATAATTTCACCGCCCAGCTGGCAAACAACACGACAGTAAAGCTTGATCTGTCGTTCACGAAGATGTTCAGGGTGACGCTCATCACCCAGGTAAATGGTATGCCTGTGAGCGCATCAGTATCCATAGACAACGGTTCCAATCCTGTGAGCAGCACGCAGGCTGTCCAGACAAATTCAGACGGCATAGGATATTTCAGCCTGCCTGTTTCAGTTTACAGCTTGTATGCGGACCTGTTTTACAACGGACGTTATTACGCCGCATCCCAGATACTAAACGTGAACGGAACGACGACAGTTCCACTTAATCTCCAGCCTGCATACCTTGTTTCTGGACAATACAAGGTAAACAACGTCAGCCAGAGCAGTACTGAAATAACAATAACTGGCAGCAATTCACTTGTACAGCTGACGGGGAATAACACGGGCTTCTTCTCAATATACCTGCCCGCGGGACAGTACAATGCAGTCACGTATTCTCATGTCAGTTCGTCACTCTACGTTTCATCAATGGCCTTCACTGTCAGCAATGAGAACCAGTACCTCTACCTCAGCGGTTATCATGGATATGCTGTGAATGGTACCGTAACATACGGTGGGAATGCAGTTAATGGCATAGTAACATCTGAACTGAATGGCAGGCCGTATTACAACACATTCAACGGGAAGGGTGGCGCTTACTCGATATTCGTCCAGAGCGGTATTACACTAAGTGGAGTGAATTTCATATCTCCAGGATATGCAGTCCAGTCATCTTCTTTAACAAGTATCAATCTTAACGTGCTGCCTGTTTCTGTATCAGTTTACTCCTCATACTCAGGAAGCGTACCCATCACTATGTACCTGAACGGAACTGTTGATTACACAGTTGCTGGGACGCACTACTTCAATCTCACTGCAATGCCCGGCAACTATTCCATAGCGTTCTCCCGTCCGGGAACGACCACATCCAGCACCATGGGTTACCTGACACTTGTACCCGGAGTATCGCTGCAGAAATTCACCACTATTCTTTCAATAAGGGCGAGACTCCTAGTGGACCCAGTTCAGAATGTTTACATATTCCAGAACGGAAACCTGGTATCGACGAACATCAACTCCTCCCTGCCCATTGGGATGTATACGGTCTATGCATACAGTGGCGGCACAGCTTCACTGGAACAGGTGAACCTCACGGCAGATTCCACTATATCCCTCAATTTCCAGACTGCATACAACGTGACCCTGCTCTCTTCGCCATCCGGCAATATAATAGTGTCGTCAGCCTACGGAAACATCACCTGGCAGCATTATATTCTGCTACCAAAGGGGTCATACACATTCATCCTCGACCAGCCATATAACTCGTCATATGTTTATTTCGCATCCTCTTCTCCATACATATCGTCTCCTCAGACCATTGACCTATCGGGAAAGTTGAAGGAGATTGTAGAAAGCGTTTCCATCAGTTATCTCTATCGTGGCTCCCTGCTTAGCACGGGAAATTATTACATCCAGGGACCGGAAAACGTTACCGGTATATTGAATTCAGGTACGCTATTACTGCCCAGAGGAAACTACTCAATTTACGCAACATCAGGAAACCTTGCGTACTTCGGTGGTTTTGAGGTAAATTCAAGCAGCGTGAATATGAATGCCACATTATCGAGAGCCTATCCGCTGGATTATGGAACTTACCTGAACAACAGTTCTTACTCTGGCATGGTCTACATACAGAGCACTGGCAGATACTACCTCCCTCCGTCCGGAATAATAAACCTGCCAAATGGAACTTACTTATTCAACGCTTCTACAACATACAAATATTACGGTTATGTGGATAACTACACAATAAACCAGACGGTGAATGTTTCTGGAATCAGTTCTGCAACGTTAGTCCTGAAAATAGTACCAATAGAGAAAGTCGTCTTCTTTGCAGAATCTGGAAGCCCGTCTCTTGCTGGAGGGCAATCGATCACCTTCCCTCTCCTCATCACAAGCAAATCAAATATACCGTTGAATTTCACAATAGGCAATTCATCTTCATTCCAGATAAACGGAACCGGAATTCGCCTCCTTCCATACACCTCAGGTGAGACGAATGTGACTGTCAAGGTGCCTTCATATGAAACAGCAGGCCCAAATACTGTCTCCATCCGCATTTATTACGGAAATACGTACTACGATGTGGAGATGAACCTTACAGTCCTTCCAACTCAGAAAATATCAGCATCCATAAATAGCAATTCTGGAAAGATTGTTGGGAATACCCTGGAAATACCTCTGACCATATTCAACAATGGCAACGTCATGACAAACGTGAGCGCAAGAGTAATGAATTCTGCCCAGCTGAGGACACAGGGAATAAATGTTACATTCAACAATTCAGCTTCATACACAATATCCGTTGTATCTCACACAAATAACACAACGTACATTTCAATAACCTCAGCAGCCGGGAAGCCTGTTTCTGGGGCCACTGTTTCTATTCTCCTAAGTTATGGTAACACGACAAAGATAGTCAGCACACAGCTTGTCACGCCTGAGATTTCCGTCAAGAAAGCCTCCGGGACCGGACAGAATCTTGCAGCTTATTCGCCTCTCACACAGGATTACTACATCTATGCCTTCTCAGCATTCATAGTGCTTGCGATGATTATGGTCATGATAATATTCAGGAGGAGGTTCAGAGCATGAGGCTTAAAACTGCAATCCCTGTGCTTGTAATTGTGCTGTTTGCGCTATCATCGATCGCAATGAACGTTAGTGCGGAAACATCAACATCAGGACCGGTGAGTGTGACTGGACCATCTGCCGTTGCCATCAATTCAACCTTCAACTATACGGTGAACGTGAAACAGATATTTACTAACTATACGGTTATCCTCTTAGTCTCGGGCTACAACCTCACAGGTGCTTCGCCCATATCGCCATCATACATGACCGGAGAGTTATCAGGCATCAACAACGTTACCATAACGGCACCCAGCGTTCCAACCACCATGTTCCTCTTTTTCCAGGTGATCGGGAACATGACTAACCACGTGAAATACTACTACAACATCACTTCAAAAGTGGCGGTTAAGCAGTTCACCACACTGAAGGTTTCCATCAGCAACCCTTCACAGTTCTCTCTTAGCTCCGTTAACGTAACCTTCAAGGTTAATGGTAAATATTTGGGCAGCAAGATCGTCAACCTGTCTAAGAATTCGACGAGCAATGTTACATACGAGTGGGTATCCGGATTGCTTCCAACGGGCGTTTACACAGTAAGCGTGTATGTGAACAACAGCCTAGTGAAATTAAGCGGTGGAAATGGTTACACATTCCAGGTACAGTCTGGAAACCCGTTCGTAGTATACATCTACATAGGCATCATAGCATTCATCGCAATCATAATGTTAGTACTGTTCATTGCGAACTACTATGCCAGGAAGAGAAGGCCAAAGTGGAAGAAGTAAGTCAGAGGATGTCGTTGCTGAGGGCTATGTTTATCGCAGAGCCCGAATCCTCTCCCCTTTTTACTGTCTTTGAGCTCCCTTTCTCGTCAACGATCTGCAGCCTGAAATCCCCCAGACTCCTGATTATCTGATTCCTGTACCTTCTGTCGCCGTTGCCCACTTTTATCACGAAGCTGTTGTACTTGCACTCCCTGCTTACCCTAGATACATATTCCCTGATGTCACTGAAGTCGTATATGCTGCGCCTGTCGATGACAACGTTGTTTGCAAGAGTTGCTATTCCCGGGGCAGGTCCGGGGTCTATGCCCACAACTATCTTCTCAGAATTCCTTGACCTTATGAGCTGCTTGAGCCTGAATTCCTCTGAGCCATCGGTCCTGAAGATATTGCTTCCCTTCAGGTCCATGTCCGTAAAGACCATGTCAAACCCCATGTAATTGTCCTCAGGTCTCAGGGAGATAAAGTGCTCGTTCATTCCCTTGAGGAGAGCTAGCAGTCTGTTATAGACCCTGAAATCCCTAGCTATGACCCCTAACTTCAACGGATATGCATGACAAATGGTTAAAAATATTTTCCTAAGTTTACCTTATTTCTTTTATCTCCCATTCTGTACCATCTGGTAGGGCAAAGTGTTGCCAGCAATTTCCGTTATCGCATTCTTTTCCGCCAATGAGTTCAACACCAATTTTCTTCAGTTCCTCAGTGCTAGCATCTATATTGTCAACAGACAGTCCACAAACGATGGAGTCTTTCTTAATGTTGGCCATATATATCTCCAGTAAGCTGCCATCATTCAGCAAGAAGTGAAGATAATCCTTGCCTTCAGCTTCCGGTTCCTTCCCGAGAATGGCAGAGAATGTCTTCCTCGCGTCG
Source organism: Thermoplasmata archaeon (assembly GCA_049965815.1). Taxonomy (GTDB): domain Archaea; phylum Thermoplasmatota; class Thermoplasmata; order Thermoplasmatales. The sequence goes on from JBMFVV010000001.1 coordinate 8,072, forward strand.
TCAAACTTTTTTCTGCTTCCAGTCTTCAAACCTATCCATGCGACTCCCTTTACGTTCACGCTGCTATTGAACGTAGACCCAATATTTAAAAATTATTCCTGCTTCTCTCAATTACAGCAGGGACGTGATAACCATACTTGTAACTACAACTAGATCTTTGTAAATCCACTATTGATACAAGTTTGCATTTCATTGAATCGTTTCTTTCTAGCAACTAATTGTAACCGCCGAAAGAGGAGTGATTTGGTTCTCACATTTTGAGAATCTGTGTCACAGAACGTTATATTCCCTTTAGTACAAAATTCGTCATCAGGTCTTTCATGTTGCAACATTCTTGGGTAATGAACTGAAATAGCCAAGTGCGAAAGTCAAGTCCGACCGATCTTGTCTTTCAAAATCTTGAGCTGTCCTTCAAGTTGTTCGTTCATTTCTTTTAGCTCCTCAATCTTCCTAGGTAAGGTGTAATCTACAGTCAACCTGGTTAGTCCTTGACTCTCGCCTTCTAGATACTTAGAGAACTCTACCTTAAAAAATGATACTTGTTCATCGATGCTCCGTATCGTTTCATCTATTTCTTCCTTCTCTGGACTCTCTTTAAGCGTAATTTCACCCGCAAATTCCTTTAAGATTGGTTCTGACAACTCGAACATCTTCTCGTATAGGGCTAAACGCTTCGAGTCCAACACTGCCAGGGAGTTCAAGTTCCTACCTATTCTCATCTCGAGAGATGATCTCAGCCCTGCGTTGCTCATTCCTTGGGCGTTGTCAAGCAAAGATCCAAGTTTCCAGGTTTCGCTTTCCAGATCCTGAAATGCCTTCTCAGTCTTCCGCAATTCTGCAACCGTATCCTCCAAATCATGTATTCTCTCTTTCTTATCGTTGCTCACACATTTTCACCCCATTACATACTCTCCGGAAGACAGTTTGCCATACTTCCGTCTCCTTCGCTGTCTTCAGTAACCTAGCCTTTCCCCCCATTCTACTTTGATAGAATAACCCGTACTATTATTCAAGGACTCTCATTCCAGTTCTCTATAGCATATACTGACGGTTCATAATTAGTGAATGGGCCAGATGGGAACGACCGACAGGTTTCCGCTTATAGTCGTGTCATTGACATGAGTTCTTATATATGTGTGCAACATACATATACTATGGGGAAGTTCAAACAAACATTACTCACAGAAGAAGCGTACTCACAACTCAAAGAAGCGAAAGAACTCATAGAAAAATCAACTGGAAGAAAGAGTTCATTTACCGAAGCTATAAGGCAGACTGTTGGAAAGCAATTAGCAATGGCAAAGATGGACACAGATGTCAAGAACTACATAAAGGCATTCGTTGACCGCATAATGGACAACAAACATACGCTTGGAATTATCCTTTTTGGCTCAGTCTCAAAGGCAGATTACAGTAGATTCAGCGACATAGATCTAGCGATTATTACAGATTCTTCAATCCTAAATTATATGGATTACCTCAATAGAGAAATCAGGGAGATAGATTCGTATCAGGACAAAATAATACAGAAAGGGCTTTCCTTGTACATAAATCCGCTGATAATTCGGAAGGATGACATGAAGAATCTCAACCCAATTTATTTTGATATTGCCGATGATGGTATCGTGCTATTTGAGCGAAAAAATGAAGTCACATCTTTTTTTGAATCTTTGGCAAGAATCAAACACAAAAAAATAAACACAAGGGGAGGGGAAATTTTGGTATGGGGATAGAAATTGCAAATGAGGCAATAAAAACAGCAGAAGACTGGATCAGTACGGCGGAAACAATGTTAGATAAGAAGATATTCAACATAGCACTCTACAGCGAAGAAATGGGCGTACAGATAGCACTCAAGGCAGTGATGCTATCTATGGGTATTGAACCGCCTAAAACGCATAACATTATAGAGAGCCTAGAAGCCACTGTATTGGATTCGAGTCGATTTCCAAAGAAGTACAAAGAAGACCTAAAAGAAATAACAAGATCTCTGCTACCAGAGCTCCTAAGGAATAGGCAGATGAGTGGATACACTTTCAATTTTAGAATAGACAAGAAAGATTTAGAAATTCTTGCTACCAGATACTTCCAGAGATCTAAGGAAACTATTGCGTTATGCAAAAAGATCGTGCGGATACATTGATTCCTTTCTGAACTCGTACTTCTTACAATATTGTGAGGCGTTTGAGGAAACATCAAAGGAAACAACACAACGATGGTTAATGTTCCCGTGGTATTCACTTCGAATGGAAGCACAGTGAGCTACTCCTCAGCAAAAGCATCGGAGCTTCCTGCTTTAACACATCAGCGCATATTTCGTGCTTTCTCATGCCAGGATCGGTAATGTTCAAAACGGATTGAAAACTACAAACTCAATTTATAGCATTCTCAATGAAATGTTAATTTGCACGTAAGAAATGCTTACATTAATGGGCAAAGAAAAAATTAAAACTGAGTTCACTAAAACTAGTTCAAAAGGACAGATAGTTATTCCATCCAATATACGCAGGAAACTCAATATTGGCACAGGAAGCCTTCTTGCAGTTACTGCACAAGATGATTTGATCGTCTTGAAAAAAATTAGCTCAAGTATATCTCCTGAAGATATTAAAACACTAAGACTCATTGAGGAAGCACGGGAGGATATTGATAAAGGGAAGTATAAGGTCCTTTCCAAAGATGACTTTTTCAGAGAGTTAAAAGAATGGTAATACGCATAGACAGAATAGTCTACGCTTCTAAATTTGAACACGAAGTAAAGAAAGTGACAGACAAGAAAATCAAAGAGAGATTAGAGAAGAGCATAAAAACAATAATAGAAAACCCAGAAATTGGAAAACTGCTCAGGTATGCTTTGAAGGGTGAGAGAACCCATCAGAATAGCCCCGTTTAGGTTAATATATGCAATAAGTGGTAATTCCATCATTTTATTGCGATTTGAACATAGGATCGAAGTTTATGATTGATTTGGTAGTCCGCTGCTAAATGTAACTGATTGACGCTTCCAACATGAGATTGATAAGTTGGAGATTGTAAGAATATTTCCATAATGATTTTATTAGAGTTCAATTGTAAATTTAGGAATACATAGTAACTTCCTCGCCAACTTCCTAAGGCGCATTTTTTTCATCTTCCTTTAAAAATTGCACGAAAATGGTAACGATAAAATTTATAAGGATACCTATAGGTTCCAGAAATGATTCAGGGAGGCATTATCAGGAGACGTAATCTGCCCTCTTTTCCTTCTCTATCTGCTCAAGCTTGTCCGTTGTCTCAATGTAAATTATGTCTATGAGGTTGATCAGGTAATTCTTCTCCCCCTCCGCGAGATATAAAAGTGGCTGGACTGTGTCTGATAGCCCCTTGAACTCACCCTCCAGTAACTTGGATTCGTTGCCGGATCTCAGGTAAATTTTCACCTTTGCACCGACTTTCAGGCTGAATGCAGGAAATTCCTTCATTGTTTCCTCATGGATAACTGGTTAATAATTCATTTCACTACCAACACTGCGCATTCGGAATTGGCTGCGACCCTCTGGCTCACGGAGCCGAGGAAAACTCCACGCAAAAATCCCCTCTTCCTATTCCCTATAACAATCAGGTCAGGGTTTATTGATTTTGCAAGCTCCAGAATCTCCCTTGCAGGGTCACCCTGCTTGAGATACGTCTTCACGTTCATAACTCCATTTGAAACCGAATAGTCCTTCGCGTGATTCAGGATTGTTTCCCCTTTTTCCTTCAGAGTTGCCAGCCTCTCAACTATGGTCAGGTCACCTGTTGGACTCTCGCCCGTGACATATTGCACCGGATACGGGACAACCATGACTATGTCCATTTCAAGATTGGACTGAACCCGAGCGAGACTTATGCCCATATCTAAGGCCCTCATTGATGGTTTTGTCCCATCTATTGCAACCATAATCCTGGACAAGGGCAGAGCGCCTCTGATTTTCTTATCCATATGGAATGATATTAGGCAACCGTATAAAATTTTTCCAATTCTTTGCCATAATATTTAATCAACGAATGATTGGACAAAAAGATGGATGCAAATTTCGTCTTGGATAAGATAGAGAGGATGGTAGACCCTCACGTAGCCATATGGGACGATGCATTCAGGATTCTCATAACTGGCATACTGTCCACAAGGACGAAGGATGAGGTCACGGACAGGGCCAGCCTCCGTTTATTCTGCCGCTTTCCCACGGTGGAGAAACTCTCAAGGGCGAACCCGTCAGTTGTTCAAGATCTCATAAAACCTGTTGGATTCTACAAGCACAAAGCAAGAGATATTGTTGAAACATCCAAAATCATACTCAGGAAGTACGGTGGTAGAGTACCAGACAAGATGGAGGAGCTGCTGGAGCTACCGGGGGTAGGAAGGAAGGTGGCAAACATAGTCCTCTCCGAAGGTGTGGGAAAATATGGCCTGGCAGTAGATACCCACGTACAGAGGATATCGATGAGGCTTGGTCTTTCAAGATCGAATAAACCGGAGAAAACTGAAGATATACTGAAGAGGAAGATACCGAAGGAGAGATGGAACGAGGTGAATTCATACTTTGTTGAGTTCGGGAAGCAGATATGCAAACCCATAAACCCCATATGCGATGTCTGCGATCTTAGAAATGACTGCAAGTACTGGAGAGAGCATGAAAATAGTCGTTGATACATCTTCTCTTTTCTATGGATTCCAGATAGATGGCAGCAACGAATTCATAACCACCCCATCAGTTATTGAAGAGGTAAGGGGCAGGAAGATGAAGAAGAGCGTCGTCATGAGCATAGAACTGCTGAAAATAATGGAACCTTCAGCGATTGGGATGGAAGATGTGGAAAGAGTTGCTAGGAGCACAGGCGATCTGGATCAGCTTAGCCGCACTGACATAGAGTTAATTGCACTGGCGAAGGAGACTGAAGCACGTCTTCTTACAAACGATCTTGCAATACAAAATGTCTGCAGGAGGATGGGCATAGCATACCAGTCATTCAAGGGCAAATCAATAAACACGGAGATAGAGTGGGGGTACAGATGCATAGGATGCGGCAGGAAATTTGACCGTTTTTATAAGGAATGCCCGTACTGCGGGAATGAGCTCAAGAAATACCCCAAGAAGAGGAAAGCTATAACCTGATCCACCTGATTTCCAGAAACGTGAACTTCTCTTTCTCTCTGTCAAATGCTGCCTGAACGTACGACTTCCTGACTGATTGCGCTATCCTTACCCTTCCAACCACATCCCTTGCCAGTGACTCTTCGCCTTCTGTCATAAGGTATTTTGCATGGGATGATTTTCCTTTATATAACCTGAATTCTGCACCGAATTTGAAACCGCTCGCGACGGTCATACCCTTATCTGTGAGAAGCCTTGTGAGCAATCCGCCCCTTGTACTGTCATTCCTGGATTCAGTTCTACCACCTGATCTTCCCAGCAAACCCAGTCTGCTTACCGAATATACAAGGCAGCTGCCTTCACTGTCCACTATGGCCATCAGGAACTGTTTTACTTTGTTTCCGTTGAATCGAACAGTTTCATCTTCCCGGAAAACTGCAACATTCTTTCCGTAAGCGTAAATTCTTCCATTCCTGATGACAGGCTTCATTCCCTTTGCCCTCAGGAAATGGTATGCAGCAGCCATTTTCCTCTCCTCAGGTGACATCATTGCCTCCAGCTGATCCAGGGACATCACATTCCCTCCCTTCAAAACCTGCATCTTCCTCCTCATCACGAGGTCAGCTGATGTCGCAAAATCCAGTGAAAGCCTTTCCCCCAAGTTCTTCCCGAGATAGCCCTTGTTCCTGAGTGTTGATGCATCCGAAGCATCTTCCACAATGACCCTTCCCCTCTTCAGCTTGCCCAGTATCATCCTATGAAAGCACCACGTCTGACAGGTCTGTCATTAACTGCTTTATGTTCTCACCTGTTTTGGATGAGACGGGAATGATCTTTATGTTTTTATTTTTGATTATTTTCTTCACGTCCTCAATCCAGAATGCCGCAGAATAATGCAGATCAGCCATGCAGAGAGCAATTATGATCTTCTTGTCAGAAATCATAGAAAGTATGTTTGGAAGGCTCTCGAGATCCGCCTTATTATTTGAATTGAGCGTAAGAATATAGGCTGATTTTTTCTCTGTAGTAGGAAGATTGTTTACCTCCTTGAAAAGGAAAGAAACGGGATCGCTATCCGCCCTAGAGAAACTGAACTTCATGAACTGCCCAGGCACCGGGTGGCATTCATCCACAGAGTCATATATCATTCTGCACAGCAGACTTGTCTTTCCTGAACCCTTTGGACCTACGACGAGTACTTTCGATATGGTGGGGGATGCCTCCATTCAGGTTCGAATCAGACCTCGTATAAAATACTTGTCAATGTAAAGTCCTACAGATGCCGCAAATGCGCTTTCTCAATGCGTCCGAAGATTCGCATAAATGGGTGTTTCAACGAAAATACTGCTCTTCTTTTTAAAGGCAGATCTTTTCTTAAAGGCAGACTGATGAATTTCACAGACTTTGAAAATTATGAAAAAATAATAAAAGTTTGATGCTTCACTTCCCTACTGGTATTTCAGGCCTGTGAGAACTTACTATTTCCTTGTACCCCTTCAGGAGGCTCCATATTCCGATCACACCCACCACCAGGATCACCAGAATGGTTTCGACTCCAATTGAGTTCAAATTTGGGATGGGATTTCCAGTACTGAGGGACAGAGAATCAAGGACAGGAAATCCTATGATGGCCACACCCATTACTGCGAACGCCAGTCCTCCAAGATAGAGCGTCCTGGCGGCAGTCGATCTACCGACGTACTTTATCTGATTTGCCGAGAGTTTCTTAACCCTCATTATGTTGGCGAATACTGCACCTAAAACGATCTGCATCAACATCGTCCCGAGACCGAAGAATGCACCAACCAAAGCCGCATAGTATATGTTTGGCATCTGGGGTGCAAGGATGAACGTGATTATTGTTGAAAAGCCACCGAACCCCCATCCTGCCACGAATCCATGAACAAGTGCCATCTTGACGGGAATTGGCTTCACTCTGTTTTCCACCTCCTGCATTGGCATCCTTTCAGCCTTTGTTGAATGGTGTTTAGCTCCCCCAAATAGCTTGTCTAGCGGTACGTGCAGGTCAGTGCCCTTTACGAGGTAGTACCCCACTATGAACATGACGAAGCCGACGACTACGTAGATGTACCCGTTAAGGTCATATTTTTCATAGATGGCAGCAAGACCGACGAATCCAAGAGATGTCAGTATTGCCCTCTGAATCGTGAAACCTGCGGAGAACGTGAAACCGCTCTTCATACCCCCTCTTGTACTGTAGCTGCCCACTGAATAACTGAACGTTATCGGCCAGGTATGCTCGTCAGGTGTTATGCCGTGCAGTATCCCCAGTATGACGGCTATGAGCAGTATAAGGTAGACAGACATCCCAGCTGGCGGGTTAAGGATGGACAATAAATTGATCATTCCCCATCTCCTCCCTCAATTGGTTTGCCATGGGGGCAGCTCTTCGGACTGCCTATCTTCTTCAGGATCAGTTTGGCATCATCCGCTGGTATTATGTAATCCACTTCTGCGGCTTCCTTGCAGGCCGAGTTTGCCGGAACCCCACTCTGGCACAGAAGTGATTCATACGTTCTGTGGACAAGGAGGATGCTCTTAGCCACCTTCTCCCCCGAATCTGTAAGGATGACCATACCATCCTTGGATTCTGCAAGCCCCTTACGTTCCAGTCGCCTGACCACATTCAGGGCAGTGGGTGGTTTCACATTGAGTGTTACTGCTATCTCGTGCAATCTTATGGGGAAGTCTCCATGCGCATCTTCCTCCAGCATGACCAGGCAGTCCCTCTCGCGTCTGGTCACCGTATTAGCATTATGTTCCACTTATTAGTATTACACTAACGTTATTAAACCTTATGTACGTGAAACATCAGGGCATTTGAATGGATGTGTCATGAAACATGGCTCTTCTTTCCATCCTACGTTCCCGTTGCATCAAGAAAATGAAAAAGGATAAAGCCGAGATGTGATTTACCACTGAAATGCAGTCAATGATCCCACGCAAGATATTCTTTGTTAAGGGGGTTGGCGTCCACAGGAGCCAACTCGGTTCATTTGAGAACGCACTGAGGGATGCGGATATCGCAAAATACAACCTTGTAGAGGTGAGCTCCATCTTTCCGCCCTATGCTGAACTTGTTGACAGGGAAGAGGGGTTGAAGGAACTGAAGCCTGGACAGATTGTCTATCTTGTTCTTGCAAGGAACAGTTCAAACGAACTAAACAGGCTGATAACGGCATCAGTAGGTTTCGCAATTCCCAGGAACAGGACGATGTACGGATACCTCAGCGAGCATCACAGTTTTGGAGAGACACCCGAGGCAGCAGGAAAGTTTGCTGAGGAGCTGGCTGCGGAGATGCTGGCAAGCACGATGGGACTTGATTCATATCAATTGGACGAGAACGGTAAATTCAGGTTGAACGATGCAATACTTCTCACCAGCAACGTAACAGCATCCTCCACTGTGAAGAATAAAGATGAATGGACGACAGTTGTTGCTGCAGCAGTGATGATACTGGGTTAGGGTGTTGCATTGACGTACGATTTCAATTCAATAGAGGAGAAATGGCTGCGAAGATGGAAGGAAGGGAAGGTTTTTGAGCCGAAAATGGACGGAGCCAAATTCCTGATAACCGTTCCCTGGCCATACTGCAACGGTGCACTTCACATCGGCCATGGAAGAACGTATACAATAGGTGATATCGTTGCAAGGTACAAGAGGATGAAGGGGTTGAACGTCCTTTATCCTATGGGATTCCATATCTCAGGAACGCCGATACTTGCGTTCAGCAAGAAGATAGAGAATGGAGACGCACAGACCATAAACTTGTACAGGAGCTACCTGGAACTGTACGGAGACGATCCATCGAAAGTTTCTGAATTTGCAGTCCCAGAAAACATTGCAGCATACTTCTCAGAACGCATAATAAACGATTTCACAAACATGGGCTTCTCCATAGACTGGACTAGGAAGTTCACGTCAGGAGAACCCATTTATAACAAATTCGTGGAATGGCAGTTCAATATCCTGGAAGAAAAGCACCTGATAAAGAGGGGTGACTACCCAATTCTCTATTCCGCAGAAGAGGGGAATCCGGTCGGTGAGGATGACATACTTGAGGGGGATACGGACAAGGTATCAATCACGCAATTTACTGGGGTATTTTTCTACTTTGGGAATGACATTCTCCTAGCATCAACGGTGAGGCCAGAGACGTTAGACGGTGTTACAAACATCTTCATGAACCCGGAAATACAGTACTGCAGGATAAGGATGAGGGGGCAGACGTTCATAGTGAGCAGGAGAGGGTACGAGAAAATGAAATACCAGAGGGATGCTGAATTCGTATCTGATGTCAACGTGAACGACTACATCCACAAGATGGCAAGGGAGCCCCTTTATGCAAGAGAGATACCCATACTGCCGGGGAAATTCGTTGATCCAGACATAGGGACGGGCGTTGATTATTCAGTACCCGCACACTCTATATGGGACCATGTTGGTCTCATGGAGATATCGGAGAAGCCGGAATACATCCAGGTCATAGAGATGGAGAATGAGCACCTTGATATGGAAGAGATAAGGAAGAAATTCGGCATCTCTGGCCTGAGGGATAGGGACAAGCTTGTTGAGGCTACGAAATACGTTTACGAACAGGAGTTCTACCACGGGAAGATTATTAAGGGGAAGTTCAAGGGGCGTGTTGTCAAGGACGTCAAGGATTTGATCATAGAAGACCTCTTCCAGATGGGCATAGCCATACCTGTCTACGAAACATCCAGGAAGGCAGAGACGAGGGAAGGGAACCCCGTCATTGTGGCAGTGATCAAGAACCAGTGGTTCATAGATTATTCACAGGAGGAATGGAAGGAGAAGGTCAGGAAGCTCATTGGCAGAATGGAGCTTAGGCCGGACAACCTCAGAAGCCAGTTCCTCCAGACAGTAGACTGGATCAAGGAGAGGCCCTGTGCAAGGAGGAGAGGCCTAGGAACAAGGCTGCCAATGGATGAAGACTGGGTAATAGAGAGCCTGAGTGATTCCACCATCTATACAGTGGTCTATACGATCATGCCATTCCTCAAAAGGATGATATTCGATGAGATAGACAATGAACTGTTCGATTACATATTCTTCGGGAGCGGAGATATATCCAGGAAGAGTGAAGTGACCAGGAATGAGGCGAATGAGGCAAGGAAGGAATTCCTCTATTGGTATCCCGTGGACCTCAGGCACACGAGTTACCCTCACATATCAAACCACCTCACATTCTACCTCTTCAACCACGTTGCCATTTTTCCAGAAAACGAGTGGCCCGTTGGCATTTCAACGGGTGGCATGGTGATATCAGAGGGGCAGAAGATGAGCAAGAGCAAGGGGAACGTCTACCCGCTCCTGACTGTCAAGAGGAAATACGGTGCTGACCTATTCAGGATGTACCTTGCATCCAATGCAGACGTATGGTACGACGTTGACTGGAGGACAAGCGAGGTGGAGAACTATTCAAAGAAGCTGGAGAGGTTCTATTCAATTCTGGAGGAGGCTAGATGGGCAGAGGGGGAACCTGACGACAGGGACCTCTGGATAGTCTCAAGGATGATCGACAGGATCGAGAAGAGCTCAAGGAGCTACGACTCCATGAAGATCAGGGAGGCAACAATAGACCTATTCTTCAATGCACTGAACGATGTCAGGGACCTTGAGAATTTTGCGGGCAAGGAAAGGGCACTGAGGGCGGTCAGGAAGTTTGCAAAGGAATGGGCACTCAGCCTGTCACCTGTCATTCCATTCATGTCTGAAGAGATATATTCCATGTATGGCGGTGGAGGTTTTGCCTCCCTTCAACCGTATCCTTCAATGAACAACAGTTTCAGGGACCACGAAGCTGAGTGGAAGTTCATAGAGTCGATAGTTGAAGACTTCAGGAGCATAACGAAGGTTTCGAACATGAAACCCAGCAGGATGATCATCGGCACTGCAGAGGAATGGAAGTGGAAACTGCTGGACGAATCCAAATCGAGGGATCTGAAGGTCATGATAAAGGAGGCGACGCCTGAGCACAGGGAATTCCTGCTAACGCTCGTGAAGAAGAAGGATATCACTCAGAGCGTAAGGAACGAGAAAGATGTTCTGAGAAAATATGTGGATGACCTGTCCAGGTACCTGAACGTTGAAATTGTGATAAGCTCTGACCCATCCTACACAAAGAAAGCACTCCCCGGAAGGCCTGCGATAAGGCTGGAATAGACCTACCTCTTCAGGAACTTCTCCAGGGTTGCCCTCGCATTCTCTGTTCCCAGTACCTGGCCGAATATTTCTGCTTCCAGTTCAGAAGAGTATTGCTCCCTGCCAAGGAGCGTCTTTATTGCCCTGATACTGTCCATAGACCTCTGTGACAGGGTAGAGGCAAGTTCCTCTGAGTAATTTATCGGCCTATCAGATAGGTAATTCACTATGCCGATCCTGTAGGCCTCGTTACCGTCCATCACCCTGCCCGTAAGTGCAACGTACCTTGCTGCACCGTATCCGGCTATCCTTGCTATCCTCTTCATGCCACCCCAGCCTGGTATCAACCCGAGAGTGATCTCAGTCAGCCCCATCTTTACCTGGGGTGATGCAACCCTGAGGTCGCAGCTAAGCGCAAGTTCAAGACCGCCGCCATATGCACCGCCCTCAATTGCAGCTATTGTTATTGCCCCGTAGTCCTGCAGGAAATCCATGAATTCGTTCCCCCTCTGTGAGAACTCTTTTCTCTGAACTTCAGTTGCAGAGAGCATGACAGATAAATCGCCACCCGCGGAGAAGAAACCTCCCTCACCGCTTACAATCACAACTGAAACATCGTTGAGCGCCCTCAGCGCATCTTCCATGTCGCCTATGACGTCCGGAGATAGAGCATTCTTCTTTTCTGGTCTATTCAATATTATCCTGGCTACCCTGTCCCTCTTTTCAACCTTAACAAAATTCATAAATGACCACTAGCCTGTGACAAATTTGTATGAAAGCTCTCCGCTCCCTGCCTTCTTCTCTGATATCTTTAGCTCCTTCCCCGTCTGGTCAAGTACAGCTGTGATGTAGCCATCAGCCACGTCCAGGAAGTTGTCGCCGTTCTTCCTTGCAGTTACCCTGAGAATTGTTATGTGTTTTGACACTTCATTAACTGCAGTCTTCACGAAAGGCACGTCTTCAATTATGCCGTCCTCGAGGAGCCTGATAAGCTGCTTGGATGTGGAGAATCTTGCTATGAACTTGGTCATCTTAGCCCTGTCTCCCAGTGCGTACCCGAGTTGATTCATTCTCATCTTCTGATCTCCCCCCAGGACCATTGCTGCAGACTCTATGACCTTCTTGTAAATATCCTCGGAGTATATCTGCGTCCGCCCGATATTCCCAAGCCCGGTAAAAAGAATAGACGGCGTGTTCAGCGTGTTAAGCAACGATCTCACTCCGCTCATCCCTCTCCTCTGCTTCACGTATTCTATTATGAACTTCAAATCAGAGCCACTAGCCTCTTGCATTAATATCCCACTCAATATAAATTACTTATTATTATCCTTTCCGCCTGAGAATGCCGATATCTGCGGGCTTTCACTCAGCCATGATAGAGCTGCAGGTGAAAGGCAGTAGATCGAAAGGCTGTTCTCACACGAAGTCTGTTATTGATCTTATCTCACCGGTGAAACCGTCCATAACCAGTGCAGGAGAGGAATATATCGGGTAGAACGATGTGTTGATGAACGTCACCTTTATAGTGTCCTCCAGTGGCTTGATCCTGCTTCTGGAATATATGATGAATGCATCCGTCTCGCTCTTTTCCACGACCTCAGTCTCAAGGCTATCGCTTATCCACCTCTTTGCCCTTTCCATCGAAGAAAGAGGTTCCCATTTCAACTCCAGTTCCCTGTGTGTTGTCGGCCACGAATCAAGCAACTCATAACCGTTTATTGATTTAGAAGCCTTTCCGTTCACTGCATTGACCATCACATTCCCATCCTTGACAACGAGATTGTCACCTTCCATCAGTTTCATCGTATACGAAAAGAAGTGGAACGGAACGAATATGAGATCAGCCTTCAAACCTATGGAACTCGTGACCATCTCTCCGCTCACAACTGGCCTAATGTATCTCGGGTTGTTGCCTTCCTCCAGATAAACCAGAATGAAATCCTTGTCCTCCCTTGTTTCCTGTACAGTTGGCCTCTTCTGGACTTTTTTGGATAGCTGCATATCTATCAGGGCCTTCCCCAGCAGCTTGGCGGTATCGTCCCTGGATACTGCAGTTATCTTATGGCTCTTGCAGTATGACAGGATGTCCTTATTCGCCGCATCATTGAGGATGAAGATGAACCTATCACCCGGGAATGAGACTGTAGAAGAATAGAACTCCCTGACCTTCTCAAGGTCCTGGCTTTCCAGCAACATTATCACTTCACCCGTTCCGTCGCCATGGTCCACCCATATGTAGTCTTCCGGATACCCTGGATAAGTCCTGTAACCCATACTCTTCACCATCTCATCTATGAGTATTCGGATGTCCATGTGATTTGGTATAATCTGTAAGATAATATGATTATTGTTCTGCACTTTGGCGATAGCTCAGGTTTTTTTGAGCCAAGAAAATTATAGAATGATTTGAGGACCCTGTATTTTCCAGGGTATTTTGCCGATTTTGGCTCAGCTAATTTCATCATCCTTTTATAGCATCCCGCAATATTGGTAACAGTGTCACATATGTATGAAGTAAGGTTCCACGGAAGAGGTGGACAGGGTGCGGTCACTGCATCAAAGATACTTGCTACTGCTGCTTTTCTTGAGAGCAAGTGGGTGACGTCCTTTCCATTCTTTGGCACGGAAAGAAGAGGTGCACCTGTAACTGCGTTCACCAGGATTGACGACAAGAAGATAGAGCTGAGGAGTCAGATATACGAACCGGATGCAGTTGTTGTTCTCGATAAATCACTGATGAAGGTGGTTAATGTGACTGAGGGTTTGAAGAGCGATGGCGTGATCATCGTGAACGGCAAGGTAGGTGACCTGGTGGAGGCAGGGAAATTTAGGGTAGGATACGTGGATGCCACAAGCATCGCACTCAGAAATGGCCTCGGAGACCCCTCCCACCCCATAGTCAACACCGCCATACTTGGTGCATTCGCCAAGGCCAGCAACCTGGTATCACTTCAATCAATTGAGAATGCAACCTCAGATACCGTTCCTTCCAAGAAGAAGGAGAACGTAAATGCTATCCAGGAAGCATACGAAGAGACGGAGTTGAACTGAAGATGCCGATCATTCCAGTAACTTATCTGTCTTCATCGACGAGGGTAATGTCGTCATGGAGGACATCAAAGCCAGTGATAGATTATTCGAAGTGCACAAGATGCTCAATATGCTGGAAATTCTGCCCGGACGTTGCGATAGACCTGATAACTGATAACAGTCTCGGAGCGCCCAACGACAGGTTCAAGGCTCTTGAAGCACCGTCCATAGACTATGACCACTGCAAAGGATGCGGCATATGTGCGGAAGAGTGCCCGTTCGATGCAATAGAAATGGTTAGGGAGGAGATATGAGATGAAGGCAGTTCAATCATCCAGAAGAATCATGACGGGAAATGAGGCAGTTGCAACCGGAGTCAAGCTGTCAAACGTCAAGGTTATTTCCGCTTATCCGATCACGCCGCAGACGACCATAGTGGAGAAGCTTGCAGACATGGTCGCGAACGGTGAGATCGACTCGAAATTCATAGAGGTTGAGAGCGAGCATAGTGCAATGGCATCCGTCATTGCGAGCGAAATTACAGGTGCGAGATCGTATACCGCTTCATCCTCACAGGGGGTGCTATACATGCACGAGAACCTTCACTGGGCTGCGGGTATGAGGGTCCCGATCGTAATGTCGGTTGTGAACAGGGCAATCGCGCCACCGTGGAGCATATGGGGCGAACAGACTGATTCATTCAACCAGAAAGATACGGGATGGCTTCAGATATACTGCGAATCAAACCAGGAAGCCATGGACAGCGTGATCCTCGGATACAAGATCGGAGAGAACAAGAAGATACTGCTGCCCGTAATGAACATGCTGGATGCATTCACACTCTCTCATACATCCGAGCCTGTGGACGTCAGGGACCAGAAGACGTCCTATGACTATCTCGGCGACCTGGACCTTGATTTCAAGATAGATTACAAGAATCCCGCTGGATATGGCTCCCTTGTGTCTCCTGATGGTCCATACATGGAAATGAGGAAGGACATGAGGGATAGTATGTACAATGCAGCAAGCTTCATCAAGAGTGAAATTTCCAATTTCAACAACCTGTTCGAAGCAGATCTTCCCGGACTCACAGAGAATTTCATGATGGAGGATGCAGATTACGCCCTCATCACGGCTGGTGCCATATCTTCAACAGCCAAGTATACGGTAAGAAAATTAAGACAGCAGGGGCAGAAGGTTGGATTGATCAGACTGTATTTCTACAGACCGTTCCCGGGAGAGGAGATACTGAAGGCAGTGAAGGGACTCAAGGGACTTGGAGTCGTTGAGAGGAATGTATCGTACGGCCAGAGGGGGCCGACGTTCGAAGATGTCGTTTCAACCTTATACAGGAGGGCAGACATACCTGTAAGAAACTATGTTGTTGGCCTTGGAGGAAGGGACATCAGGGTCAAGGATTACGAGAAAATGTATGAAAATCTCGTGGAAGCTGACAATGAGATGGAATGGATAAACGTGGGGGTGAAATAGATGCCTCTGACAATACCCAGGGAGGAATTAATGCTACAGGGACATACCGCCTGCGCAGGGTGCGGAGCCACACTTTCCATGAGGTACGTCCTTAAGGGGGCAGGAGAGAAGAGTGCTGTTGCCGTACCTGCATGCTGCTGGGCAGTCATACCTGGCGAATTCCCGTACACGGCGCTGAAGGTGCCAATGGTCTACACGTCATTCGCATCTTCCGGAGCTGCCATATCAGGACTGAGGGAAGGACTTGACGCACAGGGGAAGGAAGATTACACAGTACTTGCGTTTGCCGGCGATGGTGGAACCGCTGATATTGGTCTCCAGGGACTGAGCGCAGCGATGGAGCGCGGACACGACGTGCTCTATGTCATGTACGACAACGAAGGGTACATGAACACTGGAATACAGAGAAGTGGAAGTACACCTTACGGTGCGTGGACGACGACAACGCCCGTTGGATCAAAAAGGGATTATAAGAGGGAGAACAAGAAAGTCGTTGCAGACCTCATGATGGCACAGAACGTTCCTTATGTCGCTACAGCCACAATAGGGTTCCCGGAGGACCTTGAAAAGAAGGTTGCCATAGCCAAGTCGATCAAGGGGCCGAAATTCATACAGATACTTTCGCCGTGCCCACCAGGATGGTATTACAATTCTGCCGACACTGTCAAGGTTTCCAAGCTTGCAGTTGAATCAAAGATATTCCCGCTATACGAGTTCAGGGAGGGGAAGTTGAAGGTCTACAAGCCTGCTAGGACCGTCCCGGTATCTGAATACCTGTCAATGCAGGGAAGATTCCATCACCTCAGGGAAGAAGAGATAAACGAAATACAGAAGGCAGTGGATGAGAGATGGGAGTCTCTCCTGAAAAGGGAGCAGAGCTGAATGCAATCAGAACCCCTTCTTGATGCTCAAAACCAGACTGAGTTTCTTCTGGGAAATGAGGCAGTTGCAAGGGGAATATACGAGGCAGGGGTATCTGTAGCAGCCACATATCCCGGTACGCCCAGTTCTGAGATAGGGGATGTCCTATACAAACTATCTGAGAAGATGGGAATAAAGTTTGAATTTGCGACAAACGAGAAGGTTGCACTGGAGATAGCGGCTGCTGCCACATCCGGTGGACTGAGATCATTTGTCTTCATGAAACATGTTGGACTGAACGTAGCCATGGATTCATTTGTTTCCCTCTCGGGATCCGGCGTGAAGGGAGGGATGGTCGTTTTCTCGGCAGATGACCCTTCAATGCACTCATCCCAGAACGAGCAGGACAACAGATTCCTTGGTAAGTTTGCAAAGACAATAGTCATAGAACCGTCGAACCCGCAGGAACTGAAGGATTTCGTCGTCAAGGCGTTCGACATATCTGAGGAAGTTGGCCATCCGGTGCTTGTAAGGAGTGTAACGAGGATATCGCACATAAGGGCTCCAGTCAAGCTTGGGCCCGTCAGGAACAAGAACGAATGGTCTTACAAGAAGGACCCTTCGTACGTGCTTCTTCCGGAGAATGCTTACAAGGCACAAATGTCAATAGCAAAGAGAATGGAGAAGGTGTCAGTTTCAAAATACCAGGCAAGATTCGATACGGTTTATGGTGAATCATCAACGCTCATCATCACATCTGGTGCGGCATACAACTACATAGACGAGGCACTTCAGATGCTGAATGTAAGAGCAAGGATCATGAAGATCGGCATGAGCTTCCCCCTTGACAACGAGAGGATCATTGAAGAGGTCAAGGGTGCGGAGGAAATCATATTCGTGGAAGAGGGTGGACCTTTCATTGAGGAACAGGTCCTGCAGGAATGCGCCCTTCGCTCCATCAACAGGAAGTTCTATGGGAAGCTGAATGGTAGCGTTCCCACATCGTATGAGATGGACGTTGACAGGGTAGCAGGCTTCCTTTCCACAATATATGGAATACCGTTCAACGTGAAGAAGCAGGAGGCAACCGTGCCGAACAGGGAACCTGTGCTTTGCCCGGGCTGTCCCCATCGTGCATCATACTACGTTGCAACACTGGCCATGAAACAGCTGGGGATCAGGAACCCGATCGCCCCGACTGACATTGGCTGCTATACCCTGGGTTATTACGAACCTTACAACCTTGGAGATTTCTGTTATTCCATGGGTTCGTCTGTCGGTTCTTCGAGTGGATATGCAATGAGTGCGAAGGAGAGGGTCGTGAGCTTCATAGGCGACAGCACATTCTTCCATGCAGGGATCCCGGCACTGATCAATGCGTATCACAACAACCATAATTTCGTCCTGGTGATACTTGACAATTCGGTAGCTGCCATGACAGGAGGACAGCCGACCCCAGAGACAAGCGAGCCGTTCAGGAGGGTGGACATTGAGAGCTTGGTCAGGGGAATTGGCATAAAGAACGTTTATACAATGGACCCGTACGACCTGAAGAATTCACTCGAGACATTCAAGAAGGCACTGAAATCAGATGAACTTGCAGTCGTCATTAGCAAGAGGGAGTGCGCACTGGAGGCGGACAGGAAGAAATCGCCATCTGAAGTCAAGGTATTCCAGATAAACCAGGATAAGTGCACGCAGTGCTACAACTGCATCAAGAATTTCTCCTGCGCAGCTTTCTACTTCGAGGATGGTAAGGTGAAGATAGATCCTGAACTCTGCGACGGCTGTGGAGTCTGCACTGAATCACTTGTCTGTCCATTCAACGCGATAGAGGTGATGGAATAATGGTTTCCATCGTATTCGCCGGCGTTGGTGGACAGGGGGTCATAACAGTGGCAATGATCATAGGAAGAGCTGCCGTGATAGAGGGTAAGAACGTCCTGATGACTGAGCTCCACGGAATGGCCCAGAGGGGTGGCAAGATATCGGTGGAGGTCAGGATTGGCGACTACAAGAGCGCAATAATACCAGCAAACACTGCTGATGCCATAGTTGCCTTTGAAGAGCTCGAGGCAGTCAGGAACATCAGCAAGCTGAAGGATGGCGGGATGATACTGCTCAGCAGGAGGAAGATACATCCCGTATCGATGACATTAAAAAGGCAAAACTACCCATCAGATGCCATTGATGAAGAACTGAGAAAATACAACACGCTGAACGTTGAAGCTGACCAGGTTGCACTCGATCTTGGGAACAAGAGAGTGGCAAACACCGTAATGGTCGGGGCAGTGTATTCAACCGGCATACTCGGCCTGTCAGAGGAGAGCATCATCAGTGCAATCAAGGAATCACTGCCGGAGAAGTACTGGGATGTCAACATGAAGGCATTTGAAAGAGGGCAGAAATTGCTGCTGACTGAATCCGCAAAGGCAGCATGAAGATTAACATAATTGGCCCTGGATCAATGGGCATCGTTCTATCATACTTTCTCCACAAGAAGAATGATGTATCCCTAATAGTAAGGAAGGGGCAGCTGCACAATCATGAGAACGGTCTCAAGATCATAGAAAATGGCAAGGAGGAAAATTTTTCTTTGCACGTGGAAGAAGATATTAGCGATTCAGACCTGACGATAATAGCCGTGAAGTCGTACGACCTTGAGAGCGTCTTCGGGCAGTATGACCTGAAAGGCAGAGTGATCCTGATACAGAACGGGCTGGCGCACCTCAAGATGGAAAAGGCGGGGGTAGAGAAATTTTACGCAGTGACCACCTGGGGGGCGAAGAAGATAGCGAAGGGTGTTGCTGAACTGACGGGAAGGGGGTATTTCAGGATTGGGAGCGATTCTGGCAGAATGGATATATCGTTCCTTACTGAAGCTGGCATAAATGCTGTTTGGTCTGAAAACATCAGGGAAGAACTCTACAGGAAGGCCGCAATTAATGCAGTTATAAACCCCATAACTTCAATATTCGGTGTGAAGAATGGGGAAGTTGTGAGAAGCAAGGAACTGTGGGAAATTGCTTCAGGCGCGATAAAGGAGCTGGAACAGCTCTTCTCCACCATGGGGTACAATCTGGAAGTGGAGAAGAATGTTGTTGAGACGTGCAGAGTCACTTCAGAAAACGTCAGCAGCATGCTGCAGGATATCCAGCAGGGGAGGAGATCAGAGATCGATGCCATCACAGGGGAGATCATTGCTCTCGGCAGGAAGGAAGGGATGGAAATGAAGGTCAACAGTTTCCTCTACGAATCGGTGAAGTTCATCCAGAACAATAGAATGAATGCCATTTAAAATTCGTTGGATATAGGGCTACTTGTGAGTTCCAATTTTCACGGGGTACTTGCCTGTGAGGCATCCGAGGCAGAGATTCTCCCTTCCCTGTCCGGTGGCCTCTATCAGGCCATCAAGTGATATGTATCGCAGACTGTCTGCACCAACCTTGTCCCTTATCTCATCCAGGCTCCTGTTGGATGCGATGAACTGATCCTTTGTCTTCATGTCTATCCCAAGGTAGCAGGGGAAACGCACAGGCGGGCATGCGATCCTGAGATGGACTTCCTTCGCACCGTATTTCTTGAGCATCTTCACTATCTTCCTCGTCGTGTTACCCCTGATCACGCTGTCATCCACGAGCACCACTTTCTTGCCATTTATGAGCTGCTTTATCGGGTTGAGCTTTATGTCCAGTTCGCTCTCCCTCCCGGCCTGCTCCGGCATGATGAATGTCCTGTCCACATACCTGTTCTTGATGAGCGCCTCAGTCAGTGGTATTCCTGATTGCTCCGCATAACCCTGTGCATGGGTTCTTGCGGAATCAGGGACTGCAACAACGCAGTCTGCCCCCTCCACTGGACTCTCCCTTGCAAGTATCCTGCCGAGTTCCATCCTAGTCTCGAAGACGCTCCTGCCGTCCAGGATGCTGTCAGGTCTTGCAAAGTAGACGTACTCGAACATGCAGTGGGCAGTTTTTGCGTTATCGTTGTATAAGAACGAATCTATATCGTCTTTCTTTATCTCCACAATTTCGCCCGGCTTCACATCCCTTATCAACTTGCCGTTTAGCTGGTCGAACACGACGCTCTCAGATGCTGCACAGTAGCCATATTCAGTTGTACCAACAACGAGGGGCCTGATCCCATTTGGATCACGTGCAACGAAAACCCTCTGGTTGATCATTATGTTGAGCGAATATGCACCTATAAGCTTCTTGAAAGTGTTCTTCATCGAGAGTATTGGGTCAGATGTCTTTGACAGCTCTATTGAAAGGAGCTTCATTATGACCTCAGTATCTGAGTTTGTGGCGAACGAATAACCCCTGCTTTCCAGCGCCATCTTCAGCTGGGCTGCATTAACTATTTCGCCGTTGTGCCCGATCGCTATTTCGTACTTCCCTATGTTTGCATATAATGGCTGCGCGTTTTCCAGGGAAGAAGAGCCCGCGGTGCTGTACCTTATGTGCCCAATGCCCATTCCACTGTCCTTTTCCAGTTTTACTCCTGAAAAAACCTCATTGACCAGCCCCATTCCCCTGTATGTCTTTAATGACTTGCCAGTGTTTATTGAAATTCCAGCAGATTCCTGACCCCTGTGCTGAATAATCCTGAGTGACTGTATCAGTCTGTAGCCCACAGGAACGCTCTCGGCGAGAGCGACTATCCCGCAGGATTCACCTAGACTTCGCCCAGCTATAACTTCTGATCCTTGAATCCGGATATCCACAGTGGGAGCACCTTTTGTCGGTCACGTTGTAAGAATGGTGACCACATCTCCTGCACTTTATATGGACCTTTATCCTGTTCCTTTTCCCCATCGACGGGGTTCCTCTCATATTATATCGCCTCCGAAGGTGAAATGTACACTACCACGTCCCCTCTGATAACCATTATGGGGAATGTTCCTCTGCTCTTGTTCTCGACTACCTCTTCCGCATTCTTTATGACCAGGTTGAGGTGCTGATCGTAACCATCCAGCAGTCCCCTGTATTCCCTGTTCCATTTCACCTTAACCAGCACGTACTGGTTAAGACTGCTTCCAAGAACATTCAGAGGACGTACCTTACCTTCCATGGAACCCAATTGATACCTAATATTTAATGATGTTCTGCAATTCAGTGCACCCCTAATCAATGTAGATATTCAAGCCCAGTTCGCGCCTGGCTAAGAGCGGCATCATTCTGCGCTATTATTCATAACGATACATCTCATAACCAGAATATTATATGCAACACCTTTGTCTTTCACATAATGCATTTTATTTCAGGAAGTTTATTTAGGG
The DNA here is from genome assembly GCA_049965815.1 of Thermoplasmata archaeon. Lineage (GTDB taxonomy): Archaea > Thermoplasmatota > Thermoplasmata > Thermoplasmatales. Next base: position 30,036 of record JBMFVV010000001.1, read on the forward strand.
AACATACCATGCACTCATAATGTCAATCGGACTAATTGGAGGCTCAGTTACCGGAAAACTACTAGAAGATGCTGAGATTGTAAAACTTAGTACTCCCTATGGGGAAATGTCTTCCCCTCTGGAATTGGGCAAGATTGCCGGAAAGGACGTTGTAGTCCTTTACAGGCACGGAAAAGAGCATAAAATACCACCACACAAGATAAACTACAGGGCCAACATGTGGGGTCTGAAGGAGGTAGGGGTAGAACGGGTGATAGGAGTATCTGCCGTTGGTTCCCTACAGAAGGACATAGAACCGGGTGCAATAGCGCTTCCGGATCAATTCTTCGATTTTACTAAGGGTAGGACGTATACGTTTTTTGACGGTCCTGAAGTTGTTCACATGTCAATGGCAGATCCATTCTGCCCGGAGATGCTGGATGTTTTCCACAAAACGCTCATAGAGCTCAGGATAAAATCAAAGAAGGGAGGGACATATGTGTGCATAGAGGGACCCAGGTTCTCTACGAGGGCAGAGAGCAAGTTCTTCCGGGGGGTTGGGGATATAATAGGCATGACACTCGTCCCTGAAATAAACCTTGCGAGGGAGAAGGAGATGTGCTATCTAACGCTAGCAACGGTGACGGATTATGACGTGTGGGCAGAAATACCTGTGAATTCAAAGGAAGTGGTAAGGGTTATGAAGGAAAGTGAAGAGAATATAAAGAAGGTGCTGGAAAGCGCTATTCCGAAGATATCGTCTATCAGAAGCTGCGGGTGCGGTCATTTCCTTAAGGAGGCACGTTTATGAAGGCAAGATTTCTGGGGGGAGGGGATGAGGTCGGGAGACTGGGCATGGTCCTTTCAACTGACCATTACAAGTTCCTGTTTGATTACGGAATGAACCCCACCAAGCCACCCACTTTCCCCATGTTTGCGCCTAAGGTAGACGGTGTGTTCATTACTCATTCACATCTCGATCACGTTGGCATGCTTCCGTGGCTGAACAAGAATGGAGGTGCCAATGTTTACGCAACGCCTCCAACGCTTGCTGTCGTTCCTATACTTCTGTACGACTCTGTGAAGATAGCCAATATTGAAGGGAACAAGCTTCCGTTTGAAGAAGAGGACGTAGACAGCATCATAGAGGCTTTCACCCCGCTTGATTACGGTGAGACTATGGAGTTCAAGGACCAGGAGATCACATCACACAACACCGGCCACCTGGTTGGGAGTGCGATGTATATGATCCAGAATGACAAGAAAGTTGTTTTCACTGGAGATATCCAGAGCATCGACACACACCTCACATTCGGCATCAAGCCCATTGACACCGACATACTGATCGTCGAAAGCACATACGCAGGGAAGGAGCATCCTCCACGCCCATCAGTGGAAGAGAATTTTCTGTCATCGATTCAGCAGGTCGTGGAAAATGAGGGTGTGGCTGTTGTGCCTGCATTTGCAACCGGAAGAGCACAAGAACTGCTTATGGTTCTGGAAAATACGGATTACGAGATATGGATCGACGGTATGGCAAGGACTGTATGCAACGTTCTCCTAAGCTTCCCGAAATACATAAAGAACTATCAGAGATACAAGAAAATGCTCAGGAGAGTGAAACTTGTTAGGAGCAAATCGGACCGTGACAAGGCACTGAAGGGTGACGTTATCATAACAACAAGCGGAATGCTCGATGGAGGACCTGTGCTCAACTACATATCACAGTTAAACAGTGAAAAGAACGGTCTTTTCCTTACGGGATACCAGGTGGAAGACACCAACGGAAGGATGCTGCTTGAAACTGGTAGCATAGACCTTGCAGGAGTTGCAAGCAAGGTTAGCATGGACGTCAAATTCTTCGACTTCTCTGCCCATTCTGGCCATAAGGAAATTGTCAATTTCATAGAGGGATCAAAACCAGATAAGGTTGTCTTGATGCATGGGGAAAAGAGGGAGGAACTTGCAAAGGATCTCACATCCACGAACGTTGTACTCCCGAAGAATGGAGAAGAGTTTGAACTCTGACGCATATGCTGAGGGATAGGGTACTGGACTTACTGTTCAAAGAGGAGATCACACAGAAGGAGTTAACGTCCAGGCTCAATTCTTCCAGGTCAAGGATGTCAGAGGTTCTGAGAAACCTCGAGGAACAGCACATAATAACGAGGAAGAGGGTGAGCCAGAGAACTGTCCTTGTTTCCTTGAATCATTCAAGGACCCTAAGGGTTGGAATACTGAGGAGTTCAGAATATTTTCATATTGTCTCCGCGCTGGAACATCTGGGAAAGAAGATACCTTTCAGGCTGACCGTCTACGACAACAGCCTCGAGGCACTCAGGGAATTGATGACTGGTGCTGAGGACATGGTGGCCAGCCCGCTGATATCAGGGTATTTCTTCTACCTCATAGACAGGAACATCAGGCCCATTGCTGGCGTCGCGGAAGGCGGGTCTGGATTGATCAGGAGGAGAACAGCAGGGAAAATAGGGACAACACCACTTTCCAGGATGGACAGGGATTCGAGGGACATCAACGGATACGAACAGGTATATTTCAAGAGCATTGATGACATACTTCGCGCCTACAACAAGAGGGAGATTGATGCTGCACAGATATGGGAACCGTTCCTCACCATGAATCACGGCATAAGGAATGAAACTGATGGACTCTGCTGCTGCATTTTCACCAGAGGCAGGGAGGGTCATTCGATCAACTCATTTCTCAGTACCTATAAAAAGGAGGTTGGAGAGCCCCTGGGAGATGATGAAAAGCGGGAGATATCCAGGGTGATGGCCAGGATACTGAAGGTCGGACAGGAGGACGTTATCAAGAGCTTGAAGTCATATCACTTCACAACAGTCATAAACAAGAGTGACCTGGAAAAACAGATAGAATCTTTTGGACTTCCAATAGTGAAGGAGGTGGATTCCTTCCTTGAAAGAACCACTAAAGTTCCCTTATGACGTCTACCCGTGGCAGGAGATGATATTCCAGAAACTGGAACACAGCAACAAGAAGTCAACCATACTGGAAAGCCCGACCGGTTCCGGTAAGACTGCTGCTGTCCTCTTCCATGTCCTTTCGAAGTATCCGGACAGGAGGATCGTATTCCTTACACGGACGAATTCACAGGCTGAAAATTTACTGCGGGAAGCCAAACGCATGGGAGTGGAAAAAGTCATGACATTCTTTGGACGTGGCGAGATGTGCCTGTTCAGAAGACAGGCACCAGACATGTCGCAAGGATCACCCGAAGAGCAGAGCAACTACTGCAGGGTACTCGTTGATAAGCACAAGAAGGGGAAGGGAGGATGCCCTTACGACACAGATTACGACATGGGATGGAAGAAAAGCATCATGTCGCAGGAAGATTTCATTGAATTGGGAAATGAGGACTTCTGCCCGTATTTTGCACAGAAGATGCTTGCAACAGATGCCAAGGTGCTGGTGACATCATACTCATTCTTTCTCAACCCATTCATCAGGGAAAGATTCCTTGATTGGATGGAGGCGGAGCTGAAGGACATAATACTGATCGCAGACGAGGCGCACAACATTCCAGACCTCACAAGAAGCATCCTGTCATCAAGGCTCACTCGTAGCAGCCTTGCGAGTTGCTCGAAGGAAATTGATCAGTTCGGGGATATGCTTCTTGACAACATAAACGTATCATATGTCGTCGATTCCCTGAGGGAGGCCCTTTCATCTCTTCTAAAGGAAGGTGACAGGATCATCACAACGCAGGAAGTGACTGAAGCATACATGGACGCATTCCAGATGAATTCCCTGGAGATACAGAGAATCCTCTCAGCCATGGCAAACTATGGTCTGTCCATAAGGGAATCAAAGAGCAACGATGGAAAGCTGCCAAGGAGTTACGTCTACAATACTGCCTTAATTGCTGCAAGGCTGATGGAGGATGACGATGGTTACTGGGTCATGATAGCCCACAACGATGAGCCGTCAGGCATAAGCCTGATGAATTTGGAAACATACGAAGTTCTCAAATTTTTCGGCAATGCGTACAGGTCGTTCTTCATGTCGGGTACCATTTCTCCATTCAGCAAGTTCATGGATGAGATGGGCCTGGATGATCCGGAAAAGGTTCTGGTAAAGGCAGACTACCTCGAAAGAAACCTGAAGGTGCTATTTGTAGATGACGTAACGTCCAGGTACGCCACGAAGGACGAGTCCAGGGATAAGATGGGCCTGTATGTGAAGCAGATCATTGAGGGCATTGGGAGAAACAAGGTAATATTTTGCACTTCATATGAACAGCTTTCATCTTTCCTTGAGCTGGAAATGAAGGGAAGAATATATTTTGAAAGGAAGGGAATGAACAACGAAGAGTTCGTCTCCCTTATCACCAACTTCAGGGAGAAGGGAGGGAACCTGTTTGCAGTTGTGAACGGAAGGATATCTGAAGGCATCGATCTCCCAGGGAAGCTTGTGGAAGTGGCAGTGGTGACAGGAATACCTTATCCGCCCCCTGCCCCCGAGACCGCAGCAATGGAACTCTTCTACGAAATGAAATTCAGGAGGGGGTGGGAGTATGCCTATGATGCCGTGGCTGCCACACGTATGAGGCAGGCAATCGGTCGCCTCATCAGGAGCCCGGAAGATAGGGGCGTTGCCATAATCCTTGATTCAAGGGCAAGAAAATTCAGGAATGATCTTCCAAATCTCTACCTAAGCAAGGACCCTGTGAAGGATGCAAATGATTTTCTTTCCTAAAAGGAAGGTGTGAGATTTAAGTTAAGTGCTGTATTGTGTGGTAATTCTTTAGTAAACGTGAACAATATTATCGGGTGGTGGCATACAAGGCGTTGACACAGCGCTATACACCATCTTATGATGTACTGGAACAGATGGCAGGAAGTCAAATATCAACGAATATTTGATAAAGTCCTAATACGGTACGCTCTTCATCTTGAATTTGTACCCAATTATGTTCACCGCCCTGTGAATGAGCGGTGTGACTATGAGAATCGCAACCACTCCTTCCCACGGAAACAGTACCTTTGCCTGTGGAAGGAATATGATATAGAAGAAGGCGAGGGCAAATAGTGCGAACGGGTACTGATCCAGGAAGAGTGACTCGGCCCCAGGTGCCCTTCCCATCCTTCTCTTCACAAAAGATCCTGCAAGGTCTCCAAGCATGGAGAATGCAGATAGGACGAGAACCATCAAGAATGCGTTTAGCAGCTGGTAGGAGAAAACTAGCTCCTTCACCCCGGCCAGGAGGAACAGATAATTCAGCAACAACCCTATCACAGTCCCTGCAGCCATACCGCCCAGGAAGCCTGACCAAGTTTTGTGATCGCCAAATATCCTCTTCCCCCTCCAGCTCTTTCCGCCATCTATCGCAAAATGGCCTCCTGTGATCACAGCGCTGGGATTGGCGATGAATGCAGGTATGAAGAGTATCAGTGATGAGATGAAGGATGGTATCACATCCTGCGAGAGTTTGCCAAAATATAACCATTTCTTCAAATCGGGAATATTTGGTCTAGGTTGAAATATGACATTCTCTATCCACAGAAAATTATTAAATTTCGCACCTATTGTCAAAGAGTGAAGAGCAAAAAAATTCTAGTCACAGGAGCAGCAGGTTTCATCGGTTCTAACTTAGTTGAGTCACTGATAAAGGACAATTATGTAATTGGGGTGGACAATCTTTCATCAGGCAGGAAAGAGAATATAGAGGGGTTTCTGGATTCAAAGAATTTTGTTTTCAAGAAGATTGATGTCAAGGATACAGATTCACTGAAGAAAGAAATGGATGGGGTGCAGATCGTGTTCCACCTGAGTGCCAACGCTGATGTGAGGAAGGGGTTCAGCGATTCTGGCGTGGACTTCAGGGAGAACGTCCAGGCAACTGTTTCTGTCCTTGAAGCAATGCGTGCGAAGGACGTGAGTGACATTATCTTCTCCTCTACGAGTGCAGTCTACGGCAATGCTGCCATCATTCCCACACCAGAACTGTACGGCCCCCTGATGCCCATATCGCATTACGGAGCTTCCAAGCTAGCTGCCGAGGCATTTATTTTTAGCTTCTCAAGCAACTACGGATTCAGATCGTCAGTTTTCAGGTTTGCAAATGTTGTAGGAAGAAGGGGAACTCACGGTGCAATAGCAGATTTCATCAGCAAGCTGAAAAAGGATGGGACTGTTCTGGATGTGCTTGGAGACGGAACACAGAAGAAATCTTACATATATGTGGACGACTGTGTCAATGGAATGATACTCCTTCATGGAAAGGAAGATGGACTGTTCAACCTCGGTACAAGGGGGAGGACATCAGTGAGGGAGATTGCAGAAATGACAGTGGAGAGATATTCTCCGGGTGCTAAGATAAATTACGTTGGTGGACCAGGAGGGGCAGGCTGGGTTGGGGACGTCAAGTACGCGGGCCTGGACATTACAAAGGCACAGAGGAATGGGTGGGAGTACATGATTGACAGCAATGACGCCGTAAGAAAGGCAATAGAAGACGCAGGGGTCAATGCATGAAGGTCCCGACGTTTGTATCATCACTTGACAACATCATGAAGGGTGGTATACCTGAGGGAAGTTCTGTCCTTCTTCTTGGGGAACCAGGGGCGGGGAACTTCGAATTCTCAATGACATCAGCTGCCAATCTCGCGAGAGCACTGGATGGAAAGGTACCAAGGGGCCTGGAGGATTACGAGGTCAAATTCCCATCAGGCATACTTTACGTCACTTTCTCCAAGCCGGGAGATGAAATCATGCGGATACTTTCGCTGTCTCTGGAAGAAAGTCTTGCGTCAAGCCTGAGGAAGAGGATATCAATCCTAGATTTCTCCAGACTCTACTATTCCCAGACACAGGTGCCTTCTTCATGGATAGGTGGCAGCACAATAAGGGACAGGGAAAACATCGTTTCGTCTTTCATAAAGGAGATTGAGAAGGCCGGAAAGGACAAGCTCATAATAATAGACTCCTTTACAGACCTTGTTACGAGCAAGTACATTGATGAGAAGACCCTATTTGACATATCAAGGGGGCTCTCCAGGGCCAGTAAGATGTGGAATTCCATTGTATACGCACTCATGACATCAGGCATCGTAGAAAGGAGGGCTGAAAACATACTGATGGAAATATTCGATGGCACACTGCTATTCGAGTGGAACACAACTGAGAATTCAAGCAAGCGCAAGAGATACATGACTATCCCAAGGTTCACTGGCGTCCTTCCCGTAATAGAGAGGGAGAAGATAGAGAGGTTTGACACTGAGTTTGACTACAAGACTGGCATGATTGTACTGAATACAACGAAGGTGAAATGATGGAGAATGTTGATACGGGAGTAGATGGACTTAACACGATGCTTGGAGGGGGAATTCCGGAGGGGAGTTCAACACTTGTCCTGGGAAGTTATGGAGCGGGAAAAACAACGATGGGTATACACTTCGCCTACAGGGGGGCATCTAAGGGCGAAAACGTGGTCTACTTCACTTTAGAGGAAAGGAAGGAGAGCATAATCCTTGCATCTAAATCGTACAACATGGACTTCACTCCTTATCTTGACAAGAATCTATTCCTGCTGAATCCAGATACGATAGAATTTGTAGAAATGCTGAAAACAGAAGGCAATTTCAGGTCCAGCATAGAGTCGCTCAGACCCAAGAGAATTGTAATAGACAGCATCTCCCTGATCCTGATGGTCGCAGAGAATGACGTTCTGAGGAGGAATGTGATCATCAACCTATCGAACGCCCTAAGGGATATGAAGGTCACATCCCTTCTGCTGGCTGAATCAAACGTCTCTTCCCCCTATTCAAGCAGGGATGGTCTTGCAGAATTTGTCTCAGATGGAGTGATATCGCTACAGAACAAGTATGACGACAGCATCGGGTCAACAACCAGCATAATAAGGGTCCTAAAAATGAGGCTCACAAACCACGACAGGAAGGCCAGGCCCTACAGCATTGGATCGAACGGACTCGAAATACTGGCAAAATCAGAACTGTTCCAGTGAAATGTTCAGAAAAGTCCAAACTCTATCTTATTACCCGGGGACCTGATCCAGTAGTCCCCTATCTCTGTGGTGTTTTTAACGTGAGTTCCCGCACAGGCACATACGTCAAGGCCCTCAATCTCCACCACCGAAACTTCATCAATTGATTTTGGAAGCTTGTCGAGGTTGCATCTTGCCATGAGCTTCGGGTCCAGTTCATTCCGCTTCACAAAGTACCTCGTCAATCCGCGTGCCGTCTTATTTATGTTGTATGCCTCGTCGGCCATCACCATATTTTCAGAATCGCTCTCTATATATCCATAAGCTGGAAAGACCTCCGTAACCAGAGATCTGTATCCGCTACTGAACATCACTGCAGAGATGGCGTGCTGGAGCGTGTGCATCTTCATGATCTTGTACCTCCTCTCCCAATCCAGCACGAGCTTTCCACTACCAATGTCCATTTCGGTATTGGAAAGGTGAAGAACGTTCTTTCCCTTCTTCTTCACGTTGTAAATTGGTATCTTCACATCCCCGGAAATAAGCATACCCCTGTCACCCGGTTGACCGCCTCCTTGGTAGTGCATTATTGTTTTGTCAAGGATGTAGCCACCGCTATCGTATCCGAGGACTTTTACGTCAGTTTCCTTTACGTATGATCCTTCGATTCCCTGGAGGTAGACTAATTGCCCTCCATCACTCAATAAATGTTTCACCTTTCTTGTAGTTGCTCTTGATATCGTCTATTATAAGGTCCCTGTTTCTTCTCAATTGGCTCTCGTACCATTTTGATATCACATTCAACAGCACTTCCTCAAGCTCCTCTATCTTTGCCGCTTTCATTGGAGATTCATAGAGGATGTACTGTGTGAAGTACCTGTGCCAGCCCGTGTACCTATCGTATTTCTCTCCCTCAGAAAACTCGAAGAGCGCCGATATGCTTTCGTTCTCTTCCTTCTTGTAGATGATTTTGAGAGCGTCCCCAATCCTCTCAACTTCCCCGGCTGTATCCTTGAATGATATGTTACTTACATTCTCAAAGAAGAAGTCATTGCTCAGCTGGAATTTTTCCGGGTAACTTGTGAATTCCAGCCACTTGTTTGGAGGTGGATCTATGGTGAAATGTATGTTCTGTTTGTTGAATCTTACCCAGGTCTGCCACAAATCCGTCAGGATCCTCTTGTTCATTTCTGATTTCTTACCTGTAGTGAGAGAACTTTCCTTCATTACTTCTTTCTCCTTCTTGGTGAGTTGCTCATCGAGCTTAGAAAACCAGTCCTTAGGTTGCTCTGTTGCCGGCATTTATATCGGAAGAGTATTAAATAAGAAATATTAAACCTTTGAGCTAAATTGAGATGTACAGGCAATATCATTGATAATATCCCAATAGAGCTAAAGAATGAGACTGTGCGCAGGTGATCCCAGAACCACGGAAAGCAGGTTCAGAAAGAAACTGTTGCTAAGAACAGGCATTATAGCCAATAACTCTCTAGCTCAACACCCGATACCTTGATCAAGGGAAAGAAAAAGAAGAGTTCATTAAGCAGGGATTGTTCAGCTAGATTTCTTCACATTAGCACAGGTAGAATTGGCTATTCCACAGTGAATCTCTAACTCACCTCCCATTCATATAAACGACCTGGCACCATAAAAGAACATGATACCGGCGAAAATGATGAGTATGATGAAGGAAAAAATCCTCAAGAATGGCGAATACCTGCTCCCGACCCTGTTCATTGCGTATGGAAAGAGGATGATCCAGGTCAGTAGTCCAAAGAAGAATCCTCCAACTGAGAGGAGCGTCATTCTCTCGATGAGGAATAGACCGACGGTTATCCACCAGATTATCTGGAAAGGATTGGTGATTCCCATCGACAATCCAACAAAGTAGTTCCCTTTTGGTGTCTTCGATGGCATCCTGGACCGGATTACGGAAATTGAGAGGTATATCATTATAAAACCTCCAAAGATGTAAAGATACTTGAACGTCCAGTCCGGTATAATCACCCTACCAAAGTATAATGCTATCAGGAAAATGAAATCAGCCGTCATTGCCCCAGCCCCAACACTTGAGCCGTGGAGCGTGGATTTTGAAGATTCGTTCATGATTATTGCGTTCACTGGTCCGGGAGGGGCCGCCAGCGATAGACCCAGCAGATATCCGATGAGTGGAAGGTAAATGATGTTCAAAATCACTGCTTTCAATTTGCACTTTGTATTAAATGCTTGCTTCTCGGCATATGATAAATGCCAAAACTCAATGGGCACGGTCCATGATATGCTCCGGCCGGGATTTGGACCCGGGTCGTCGGCTCGAAAGGCCGATATGCTTGGCCGGACTACACCACCGGAGCTGAACGAACGATAACATCGCTTGTTATAAATTATTAGCGTTCAAATAGGGTCCATCAATAAATTGACCTGGGTGATAAAAAGGAATATGTTACAGACAAACGCAATCGAGTTGGGGGTACAGGCGATAAAAAAAGGTCCATTTTCGCCTAATATGAATAAAAATTTAGTCAATTAAGGGATAAAAATACAACAAAATTAAAGTAATCATAATCCCTTACAAAACGGAACTCTGAGGGAATAAGAATGAATCTTACCGTTGAGCCTTATATGACAAAGAAGCCGTTTACACTAAAACTGCCTGCTTCTGTTTCGGATGCAATGCAAATAATGGCTAGCAAAGATGTAGCAGCAGTACCTGTTGTAGATCCAAAGGGAAATTACGCAGGCATAGTATCGAGAAGGGACATACTGGAACATCCAAAGGAGGATGAACTGTCACTCCTGATGAGGACTGACCTGCCAACACTCACTTCAAAGGACACACTGGACAAAGCAGTCAGTCACTTCACAAAGATACTGAGAAGGCATCTTGTCATAGTGGACAACAAGAAGATTTCCGGAATTATAACGCCGTACGATCTCCTGGATGCTGTAATATCCAAGAAAGTCGAAATTCCCATATCCAAGCTCGTTACAAGGAATGCAATACCACTTCATATCAGGTCCACTGCAAAGATGGTGGAGAGGGTAATCAAACTGACAAAGATCACAGCATTTCCAGTTCTGGACAATGACGGCAATCTGACTGGGCTGGTCACTGAGAGAGACCTGCTGAATGGAGCAAACCTTGATTCAAAAACTGTCTCGACCCAACTCGGAATAGGGGAAGATGATGATGCGTGGAGCTGGGAGAGTCTCAGGGACATATACACATTCTATTATACGATAAGGGACCTTGAAATACCCAACGTTGAGGTCGAGAAGATCATGGTAAAGAATCCCATATCAATTTTCGAAGGCGCATCAGCTTACGATGCAGCGAAGATCATGAAAAAGAACAAGTTCACCCAGCTTCCGGTCAGGGACGTGGATGACGAGCTCAGCGGAATGGTTTATGACTTCGACATCATATCATCGTTGATAAAATGAAGGGAGTGGACCAGGAAGAGATTTCAAGAAGAAGAGGAATTTATTTCCAGGGATTCGGTATATACGGGGGTCTTTCAGGACTGTTCGATTTCGGTCCTTATGGCTCACGGATGAAGGACAAGATCATCCGCACCTGGAAGGAAACCATGCTCTCGGAGGGGAACATAGCTGAATTTGATGGCACAACAATCACCCATTCCCAAGTCCTGAAAGCTTCCGGCCACTACGATAGATTTTTTGATTTCTCCGTTCAATGCAAGAAGTGCGGTACAAAATATCGCGCAGACGATCTGATAGAGAAAAAGGGTGTGACGGTAATACTTGACAGAGACTGGCTCCAGAACAAGATTATAGAGCTAGGAATAAAATGCGAAAAGTGCAATGGAGACCTCGGAGAGGTGAAGATACAGAAACTGATGTTCCAGGTCGACCAGGGGGAAGGTTCAGAGCCTCTATTCCTTAGACCAGAAACTGCCCAGGGCATGTTCATTAACTTCAAGGAGTACTACAGGTTTTTCAGGGAGAAACTCCCATTTGCCATCATAACTGTAGGAAGGGGGTACAGGAATGAAATATCCCCGCGCAGGGCTCTGTACAGGCTCAGAGAATTCAACATGATGGAATGCGAGTCATTCTTTGATCCACAGAACGAAAGATGGGTGCGCGATCCAGAAGACAGCATAGCCGTCACCTTCCTTACAAATGAGGGGAAGGAGTTGAAGGCAAGTCCGAGGGAGGCTTATGAGAAGGGGATAGTGAAAAGCCACCCCATGGCGTACTTTATGGGTCTTGCACTGAGATTCTATTCTACCATCGGCATAGACTTGGGAAGGATCAGGTTCAGGCAGCACAGAAAGGAAGAACTGAGCCACTATTCTTCTGAGACGTGGGATGCGGAGTCATTGACGGACCTGGGTTGGATTGAGATTACAGGTATTGCGCACAGGGGGACGTTTGATCTTACTAATCACATAAAGGCTTCTGGCAAGGATCTGTATGCCCAGAGGGTCATCCCAAAGAAGGAAGTCATGGAAAGGAAGAAGGAAATAAATTACCAGAAAATCAAGGCGGAATTCCCTGAAGGATCATCAAAGATCATAGCTGCAATGAAGGAAGGTGCAAAGAATGTTTCCATTGATGGAAAAAACATAGACCTTGAAAGATTCCTGATTGAGAAGGAGGAGAAGGTCGTTGTTGATAGGGAAAATTTCATTCCAGTTGTAATAGAGCCAGCTTTTGGACTGGACCGTATCATCTACACAATCCTCGATCATAATTTATCAATAAGAGAGGATTCAGGCTATGTTTGCCTCAAAATACCATATTCAATATCTCCATACGATGCTGCAATCCTGCCACTGATGGCCAGGGACGGTCTTGACGTGAAGGCAAACGCCATCTTTGAAGACCTGCTGAAGCAGAAATTTTCCGTCCTCTATGACGACTCCGGATCCATCGGGAAGAGGTATTCAAGGTACGATGAGGTGGGCATTCTATACTGCATCACCATCGATTACGACACCCTGAAGAACGGCGAAGTGACTATAAGGCACAGAGATACCAGGGAACAGATCCGGATTAAGATTGGGGACATCCCTGATTACCTGGGAAGAAACCCATGGAATGGGAAACTGAGCTAGAAGGTGCCCTTGAGAAGGCTATCCAGGAAATCCCGGATAGCATAGGCATTCTGTTTTCTGGGGGACTTGACAGCTCATTCATAGCATTCCTTGCGAAGAATCAAGGAAAAAAAGTGAACTTGTATTCTGCCGGCACGTCACATTCCCATGACAAGGACTGGACACAGAAGGCTGCCGGGATGCTCGGTCTGCAACTTGAATTTTATGAGAAGAACGATGAGGACATTATAAAAGGGTTGTCTGCAGTAAAGGCACTGACAGGGGAGACATCACCTATGCTGCTGCTCATAGAACTTCCCCTGTATTTCATCACTAAACAGTCAGATTGCCCGGTAATGGCCACAGGACAGGGGGCAGATGAGTTGTTCCTCGGTTACAAAAAATATGAAAGTGAGGATACATCAAAAAACGACCTAAAAAGGGTAGTTGAATATGTGGTTCCTATGGAAATGAAGATAGCAGAATCAAACGGCAAGAAGCTATTCTATCCATATCTGAATGAATATGTCATAGAAGTGGCCCACAAGATACCTTTTGAAGAACTCGTGCATGACGGTGAGAGAAAAATTGCATTGCGTCGCGTGGCTTCCCGGCTGCTGCTCAACGACAAAATAGCCTGGAAGCAGAAAAAGGCCTCCCAGTACTCATCAGGTTTCAGGGACGCAGTAGCCAGAATGGCTAAGAAGAGCAACAGGACTGTTCACGAGTTGATCAGTGAGCTGTAGCGGTCAAATATCTCCTCATTTTTCTTCCTGATATCTTCAATATTCAGTCCCGTATATTTCCCTTGTGAATAGACGATTTTTCCATTCACTATGGTATGCTCAACATCGTTGCCGCATGAGGAATAAATCAGGATCCTCTCTGCATTATCCCTTCTCAGCGGTATCTGAGTCACTTCTCCACCCACGACCACGATATCGGCTAGAGCGCCCTCCCTAAGTACGCCTGCATTCTTACCGAGCACCTTCCATGGATTCTTTGTCATGAAGTCTATGACCTGTTGCGGTGGAAGAACGGAACCCTCTTCCCTGTAGTTCTTCTGTAGAAGAGAGGAGAGTTTAGCATTCTCCAGCATATCCAGTGAATTGCCCGTTGCAGCCGAGTCAGTTCCCAGCGTCAGATTGACCCCATGCTGGATCATCTCAATCACAGGTGCAAAATTCCCGTTGGCAAGTTTCATGTTGCTTACGGGGTTGTTCACTGCCGTCATACCATTTTTCCCCATTATCTTTATCTCGTTCAATGTGACGTAAATGGTGTGGGCTGCTATGAGCCTGTTGCTCAGGAACCCGAGACCATCCAGGTATTCCACCGGTCTCTTTTTCTCCTTCTTCACTATGTCGTAGACCTCCCTCCTATTCTCGCTCAGGTGAATGGTGTATGGAAGATCGTACCTGTCAGCCAGATCCTTTGATGCTATCAGATCGTCCCTTTCGCAGGAATAAATGCCGTGAGGTGCAGGCAGGGGTGTCACAAGTTCGTTTCCCCTGAACTTCAGAATGAACTGCTCTGCGTTTTTCAGAGGATCACCCTTCTGGGTGGTCTGGTTCTTGTTGACGATGCTCCAGCCCAGGTAGGAACGGATGCCTACTTCCTGAGCAGCCTTGGCCACCATATCTTCGCCGTAGTACATATCAAGGAAGGTCGTGGTTCCCTTCCTCAGCATCTCTGCGATTCCCAGTTTGCTTCCTTGATAGAGCTCCTCGTCTGTCCTGACAGCATCAAGTTTGAACCCTGTATCGAGGAATTTTGAGAAAGGCATGTCGTCCAGGAGTGTCCTCATGTTGGTCATTGCCACGTGGTTGTGCATATTCACAAAACCTGGAGATACGATCCTGTTCTCGCAGTTTATGACATAGTCTGATTCCACTCTAATCCTTTCTGAAACTTGAGAGATGAGATTATCGTCAATGAACAGGTCCATCTTCTTTGGTACGTGGTCCTCTGTGAGAAGGATACCGTTCTTCAATAGAATCTGCATGAATTGCTATAGCCTCGTGTTATATATTTCATTTGAAGAGTATAAGAAAACCAGCGACCGCAGTGATCGCAAGGAAGAGGAATGAATATTTATTGAAATTGAGGAAATTCTTACCTGACAGATTCCTCAATGCGATGATGTTCGCCAGGGAGGCAATTACCGTTCCATTCCCCCCAATGTTCACTCCGTATGATAGGATTGCAAATGTCGAAGTCTTTCCGAGGAGAACGGTTGTTGGGACGTTGGATATCAGCTGGGAGAGGAGTATTGAAGAGATGAATAACTGCCTTCCTCCCAGCGTGGGTATGGTGACCAGCAGCCTTACGGAATTCATAACGAGGAATATCAGTATGAAAACAACTATGAGGACGTAGTCCACCTTCACTATTGTCGTGGGCTCAAAGAGCATGAGGGAGACCATAGAGATTGCTATAATGCCTACAAAGAAGTAGATGGAAGCGTTAAGTAGCATCCCCAGGATCGCAGATACAAGCAATGCAACGAAGAGAGCAAAGAAAAATACATGCGGTTTCTGTGCGGCCTCCTGAGATACAAATTTTTCTTCCTTGAATACGAGTGAAAATATGATTAGCAAAAGTATCGAAACGAGGAATATGGGTGCCATCGTCTTGACAAATTCAAAGAAATTCAGTGAATACAACCTGAACATTATGATGTTCTGTGGGTTCCCAAATGGCATGAGCATGGAACCAACATTGGCAGCCATGGCCTGGAATATTATCACGTCATCAAGGTTCTTCTTAGCGAATCTCCCTATTGCAATTGTTATCGGTATCAAAACCAGGAGGGAAACGTCATTCGTGAGAAACATGGCAACAAATGATGTGAGGAGGATGGAAATGACCATAAGTTTCCTCCTTCCATTCGTTACTCTCATTATTGTGTATGCAACATAATTCAGACCTCCCGTATACATGAGGCCTGTGTTGACCACTATGAGTGATGAAAGTATTGCAATTGTGTCCCAGTCCACTAGTCCGGCTGAATAGATGCTTCTCCTCAGCAAAATTATGACTAAATAGGAAATCCCCAGGACAAGGAGCAGAACCCTGTTTACTGTTAGCTTCATCTAAAGCGTGTTCTTCAGAATTGTGTCTAGCTCCGGTCCGATAGCCTTCAGTATTGACTTTACCATTTCATCCCTGAAAGACTCCGGCATCGATATTAGGCCGAGCTCAGCCACAACTTTCAGTATCTTCCCCTGGGCTCCAGCTTCCAGCAATTTCCCCTTTGTGTAGTCCTTTATGGCATCCTTGAGCTCTTCCTCCATTCTTGGATTTGCTTTGAGCCTCTCCTTTATCCTCTCCTTTATTTCGTCTTTGTACAGTTCCTGGATAGCTTGAACGATTATCTCGTCAGAAATCATTAGTTTCTTTGAATCCTCAAAGATGAAATTGTCGTCTTTGCCCATGAGAAGTTATAGCTACTCAATATTATAACTATTCTTTCTGAAGGCCGCAGTCATATGTCCAGAGTGACTACTATCACTGCAGGTACCCTGGAAACGATGATCCTGTCGTACGTTGCAGCCTTGACCAGGGATGGACCCCTTTTCCTCGCGTCTGCCTTTTCCCCTACGGCCTCCCAGATTACCTTACGATCGCATATGGTGATCTTCCTGATCTTCAGGGCCAGGGAATCAGATTCTGATCTGTAGATGATGTCGTTCAGCGTTCTAATAACGCAGTTTTCATCCGAATCGTACTCAACGTTGGAACTCAGGAACAATTCAGGCTGGATGGACGCACTGTAGACCATTCCCAGCATATGATTGGAAAGGTCCAGGAGGGCACCCTGAAACGTATTCCCCCAGGCCTTCAGCCTGACGTCAGCAGTGTGTTCTAGAATCTTCACTGGCACAATTTAAAATGAGGAAGGGGGATAAAACACTATTGTGATTTGTTCCTGATTTCCCCGGCTGCGTACTTCCAGAGTTTCTTCAGGTTCAGCATGTTTAGGATGTCTATGAGCTCCTCCTTGGATATCGTTCTAGAGACTATCAGCAGGCCAACGTATGCGAAAGAGTATAGCAGGAAAAGACCGAGCAGTACTATTGAATGCAGCCTGATTGAGTCTTCAAGAAAGTAATAGAACAACCCTCCCAGAAGTATGGAAATTATCCCACCCTTTATGGATTGCAGGGTAAGCGGAACCTTTACCTCCAGATTGAGTGCTATTATGGAGGACACAAGAATTACAACGCCCGATATCAGATATGCGTACGCTGCACCTATGACCCCCAATCCAGCAAAATGGATGTCAGCGAGAGAGTGCGGTATAAGAACTACGTCAAGCACAATCCAAAGTGTGTAACCGAAATTGTTCAGGAGACCTGATACCCTGGTCTTAGCGATTGCATTGAAATGCGTCCAGTATGGGGTGGACATTGTCCAGAACCATGACCCTATGAGCATGATCTGAAGCGCGAATGCAAACTGTATGAGGGCCGAATTCCACAGATTTAGCAGTGCAGCAGCGAATACAGTGGCAAATACGGTGATTGGAGTGACGAATATGGTCAGGTATTTCACCGTCATCCCCATAGCCTTCCCGTAGTCTTCGCTGGAATCAAGCCGAGTTGTGAGGGAGGGGAGAATGAGGACTGTCACTGACATCGTGAATCCCGTCATCATTAGTATGAATCTGTAGTCTGCTGCAAATCCACCTGAGGCAAATGATCCAATTGCAATGTATACCAGCACCTGTGGTATATTTGCCGATATCGCCTTGGTTATGGTTGCTCCCATGAGAGGATATGAATATTTCAGGTAGCTCCTTATCGTTTCAATATGGGGCATCCTGAATTTCCACGGCATGCCAACAACAAAGCTTAGTACTGCATATACCACATAAGAAATTGAGTAGGAAACGGCAATAAGTATAGCCATTTCTGGAATCCCGGACTTTGCATTTGGAAAGTTGAATACGTTTAAGTGGAGGAGAACGACCACTGCTGCGAACCTGACAATGGATTCCATTATTGCGGGCAGGGACATCTTGAATACTTCCTGCGTACCTGTGTAGAATGCCCTATTGGCCTGGATGTAAGGAAGCCCAAGGAAGTAGGGGATGAGGAGCAGGATGCTCAGGTATACGAGCGGTGACTGGAACTTTTGATGAAATCCTACGGTCCAGACAAGGACTGCAAGAAATATGACGCCTATGTAAATGACAGTTAGGATTATCTTCATGAATATCAGCGCATTGTTGTATTCATTCCTGTCCTTCCCTAGGGCGATCATCCTGGTATGTGCAGTGTTTATGCCAAGATCCGATACGAATGAGAATATCAGCCCGAATGACAGGGCTGTGGAGAAAATTCCCCAGGAACTAACACCAGCATCTCTAAGTATGAGCAGATAGGTCAGAAATCCAAGTATCAGACCAAATGCGTTCTGCAGGAGAATCCAAGCTGGTTTGGAAGTTTCCATCCCTTAGGGCGTAGTAGGGAAATATAGAAAAACCTTGGGATTTGAAGACTGTATCAAATATGCGTTGAAATTTGGCGATACCTGTGGATAGTAAAATTGCTAATCTGCTCAATGAATCAATTTTCTGCAATTTCCTTCCTGAATCTATCGATGGCTTCTCTTATCTCCTCCACAGATGCCTCAGATTCAAGGGTAGTCAGGTCTCCCGGTATCTCATCCTGGTATACCGCCTTTATTATTCTCCTCATGATCTTCCCGCTGCGCGTCTTTGGGAGAGAACCGACTACGTGTATCTCATCAGGAACAAGTAACGGCCCAAATTTTTGCCTGACCTTATCCTTCACCATATTTACAGCTGATTCTATTTTTGTGTCGCTCTTGAGCACTATGAATGAAACTATGCTTTCTCCCTTTACCTGGTGAGGTTTTCCAAATACACCTGCCTCGGCAACAAATCCGGTTGACAGGATCGCATCCTCAACCTCCACCGTACCTATCCTGTGACCTGAAACTTTTAGGACCTCATCAGCCCTCCCTAGAAGCCAGTAATATCCGTCCTTGTCCTTTATTGCATAGTCTCCCGTGTAATAGCCATCCTTTGCTCTGCCAAAGTACAGCGTCCTGTACTTCTTATCATCGTTGTTCAACCCGATCATAAGGCCAGGCCACGGCTTCCTCAGGAATAAAAGCCCTTTCTCACCTGGGCCGGCTTCCCCACCGTCCTGTTTCAAGATTACTGGATCTATTCCGGGAAGAGGAAGGGTCGCAGATCCTGGCTTTAAAGGCGTCGGTCCTATTCCTACGGCCGGGCTGATAACAAATCCGCCAGTTTCTGTCTGCCAGTATGTGTCAATGATCGGGCACTGGGAGTTTCCAATCCTTTCATAGTACCACTCCCATGCGACGGGATTTATGGGTTCTCCAACCGAACCGAGAACCCTGAGTGACGAAAGGTCGTGGTTCTTTGGATATTCATCACCGTACTTCATTAGAGACCTTATAGCGGTTGGAGAGGTGTAAAGAATATCCACTTCGTAATATGATATTATTTTCCACATCTGGTCTGGAGTTGGATAATCCAAGCTCCCTTCATAGAGAATTGATGTCAGCCCCAGTATCAGCGGTGCGAAGACTATGTAGCTATGTCCGGTTATCCATCCAATATCAGCTGCACACCACCACCTGTCAGTTTCCTGAGGATCAAATGCCCACTTCATAGTGTTTGCAACCCAGACACCATAACCACCTGTTCCGTGCACTACCCCCTTCGGTTTGCCCGTAGTACCTGATGTGTAAAGTATGAACAATGGGTCATTGGAATCCATCTTTTCTGGTTCCACATCCACCCTCTCATTTATCACATCGTGATACCAGTAATCACGCCCTTCAATCATGTTAACTGTCTGACCTGTGTGCTTTACGACGATGATTGTTTCTACTGTCTTCGTAAGTTCTACCGCCCTGTCAACAGTCTCCTTCAGAGGAATGATCTTCCCCCTTCTGTAGCCACCATCTGCAGTAATTAGAAGTTTAGCACCGCAGTCATTTATTCTATCCGCGATTGCCTCTGCTCCAAATCCGGAGAATATGACGGTGAATACGGCACCAATCCTTGCAGAGGCCAGCATCGCGACAGGTTCTTCTATGATCATCGGCATATAAATTGCAATTCTGTCCCCTTTCTTGACGCCCATCTCAAGCAATGCTTTCGCAAGAGCGTTCACCCTCCTGTACAGACCTCTGTATGTGACTATCTTTTCATTCCCATTTTCGTCCACCCAGATGTATGCCGCCTTGTTCCTCCTAGGTCCATTTGCGTGCCTGTCCACTGCGTTGAAGCTAATATTCAGCTTTCCGTTGACGTACCATCTGTAATAGGGTTCCCCACTCCTGTCGATGATTGCATCCCACTTTGAATACCAGTCAAGTAACCATCCAGCCTCCTCGTAAAATTTTTCTTGATTTTCTAATGATTCCCTGTAGATCTTCGCATACCTACCTAACCCAGGGTTCATGAATGACTCGAATGGGAGTGGATTTGATTGACCGCTCATATCTCATACCACGCAGTTTTCTATAAAATTATTTTGTACTCTTCTCGTACAAAACGATAAATTTTTCAAGTACCCTAGCCGTCATTCCCCATATCGTACCTTCCCTTATGTTAAATTCTTCACCGTAGACTCCGTTAGTAACGTGCAGACTGGAAAGCTCAACCCAAATGAGATATTCAGATTCTTGAGACGGAACCAGCTTCTGGATATTAGGCAGCTCAAAGACGTATGCATATACCTCAAGATTTTCCCTATTCCTCGGAGTGAATGGCCCAAAATGTCCAATGTACCTTGAATTTTTTCTTAGGTCCACGCCTGTTTCCTCTAACGTCTCTCTTATAGCCGTATCTCTCAGTGTAATGTCATTACCCGAACGATGCCCCCCTGGAAGGGAGAACTGACCCGACCACGGATCGTTCTGGCTCAAGCTTCTCTTTTCCAGGATGAGTTTGTTCTCTGAAACTACTATTGACACAGCAGCGTATTCCCTTCCTGCTTTCATGTCAACCACTTCGTTAGTGTCCAGCGACCAATCTGTTTCGGGAATTCTCATTACTCGTCTAAAGAAACTAAGCTACAAAATACTAACGCAATAGAGTAGTGGTAACATTGAGAATTGAGCATCGACCTTTAAGTGGATGATCCTGAGCCTGAAGAAGTCGATTCCCCCGTTTTCCTGTTGCCTTTCCTAGAGAACGTTAACATCAACCAGTAAATGCTCCTAAATATGCCAAATACGCTATTAAGCTCGACCTTGCTGTATTCATACGATTTTCTCCCTCTGGTTTCCATCAGTTCTCTGAAAACATCTTCAATGTTGGAAAAGGTGTGGTCCATTACTGTATTCACTATGAACTTGGTTATCCTGTTGTTCATCCGCTCTGTCATCTGCGGAAGAACCATCCTAGTTAATTCAAGGTCCTTTTCCCAGCTGACATACAGCAATTCCCAGTACTTCCCTGGAAGTTTTTCTAGCTCTGGAAAAGGATTCCTGCTTATCTTTGTAGACGTGATTGGAATGACCGGCAGAGGGAAGACCCATGCCTTCCCTCCTGAGTCAAATAATTTCTGGACTAGATCTATGCTCTGCTGTACGTCCTCGTCAGTCTCATCAGGGAATCCTATTGTCATGGTATAAGCAGGGGTGATGTACGCATAGTTGAGAATCCTCGTCGATTCTAATATTACATTCCCCCAATCCTCTGGTCTGTATGGGAAAGGCTTTCCTCTCATGTACTTCGTGATAATTCTTGTGCTGCCACTTTCAAGTCCAACTACAGGTGCCTCACCCCTGTGCTTCTTGTATTCCGCTATCTCAGAAATTTCCATAACAGTTTCCGGGCTTTCAACAACAGCAGGCGACGAAATATGCGGGAAAAATATCTGTTCCGCTCCCTCTTCCTTGACTCTTCTAAAAAGTGTAACCACGGCATCCCTGTTTGTTGCATGTCTCTTTGATCCATAAAGGAGGATGTCGTCTGTCAGGAGTTCTATGTTTCTCGCCCCTGCATCCAAATTTATCCTGACTTCTTTCAGCACGTCTTCCAGTGGCACGGTTCTGTATGTTTCAGGCGTTATAGAACAGAACTGGCAGCCTCTGGGACAACCCCTGGTTACCTGAACCTCCCCCAGTCTCGCTGGTTTCACAATTGTTGGGATCTCCTCCACCTTTGCATCTTTACCCCTTACTTCCCTTTGAATACCTGTTCCGGAATATACTTCCCTGACATATGTTGGGAGATCGACTTCTGCCTCTCCATTGTAGATAGTATCTAGCCAGTCAGGTCTATCCAGGGCAAGCTGCCAAGTTGCAGGACCACCCGCAAACACCTTGAAATTATATTTCCTCTTCAACCTTGAAATTTCCCGGGATAGTTCGTTGAAGAAAGTGGCGTTCCAGGCTGGTCCACCGCCAAAAAGCATAGTCAGCTTGAATGAAACTGGGCTTAGCCCATAGGGGTCGTGGACAGTTATTCCCAGAAGTTTTGTATCCTTGTCTATGACCTTTCCAAGAGCCTCTGGAGGTGCCACCACAACATCCTTGAAACCTGCCTTCAGGAGTATAGCTTCTACCTTTCTCAGTGCATACGGCGCTACTATCGCCTCGCCGTTGGACTTGTATTTTATTCTAGGAGTAAATAAAGCATCCATCATCAATTTAGGAACAATTCTATCCGGCATGCAGGCAACGTATCCCAGAGTAGAGACTCCGCCGTAATCAGTAAATGAACCGCGATCAGCGGTGAGAACTACTTCGGTCATTATATAGTTATACTATTTATACATAAATAATCATGTTAGTGAAGGATGAAAAAACATATTGAGTTGCCTGATGAAAGTTCAGAAAACGGGACGGTTGAAGCTCTGAGAAACACATACAGAACGCTGGATAGGAGGATAACCTCCCTGCTATCCGCCAGGGGGTTGACGAGACCCCAGTTCTTGGCCTTAAAAGTCGTTTCTGACGGTGTCTCTGTTCCAATGAATAAAATTAGCGACTATCTTTCTGTTACGCCTGGAAACGTTACTGGCATTATTGACAGATTAGTAAAAAGCGGAATTCTCAGGAGGAAGGGTAAGGCAGGAGACAGGAGAAAGATAATGATAGAACTGACAAGGAAGGGAAAGGAGACATACATGAACGTGCTTTCTTCATACACCAGCTTCCTGGAGAAAGTATTGCAGGAACTGAACGCAAAGGAGAGAAGGGAATTGAAGAAACATCTTACCAAACTTGAAGAAGCACTGAACAGAGCCGATATTTAGCATCTGGAAAGAGAAATATGAACAGGAATACACCTGGATTGGAAAAAACAATCAGATATGTCTATTCATTATGGTGGAATTTACTTCTTGATATGCTTAGTTTGACTATTGCGGGAAATTTACGCATTTCTTATGGTGCTTTCAATCCTGACTTTGCCCTGAAAAGATACAGAATGAACCATAAATACTGTAAGAAGCACGGTTTGGGGGCGCATAAGTGGTAGCTCTCAATGAGATCGTTCAATCCGATCCCACAAAAATCAGGATGCACAAGAACTGGCACTATACCCTCACCACTGCAGTGGTCGTACTGGCAGTGGCAGTTATGGGCATTCTCAACGGTTACATAAGGTTCATAAATATTTCTTCTTACTCTCATCTTAATGTATCCATACCATTCCCGCATCTTCTCGGCGGATACATTGGGATATTCATAATTAGATTACTTCCCATTCCGGACTTCATTACTCTACCAGTGATCGGTTACCTGAGTTCTATTGGAATTTTTAACCCAGAAATTGCACTCTTAGCTGCACTGGCAGGAGCTGTTGTACCTTTCGAATATTTTGCCGGCAGATATGCCGCTAGACCCGTGCTGCTCAAATCAATCAAGTGGGCTGGAGTTAAAGAGGAAAATATCAAGATCGCAGAAGACTGGATAATCAGTCACGGCCCCTTTTCAATATTTATCTCAACTTTCATACCGTATTTCTACTCAGCAGTGGCCCTTGCAGCTGGCATCCTCAGAATGAAGTTTATTCCTTACTTCCTGTCAACAGTGGCAGGTTTCGGGATCAGATATGCAATCCTTGAAGCTGCCGGGTATTATGGAGTGTATATACTGACTCCTGAGTATGATTTCACCCATAGGAACGATCTTTTTGCAATTCTGCTGATTTCGCTTGCGGTCATAGCGATATATATGATCCAGAGCATCAGGCATTTAAAAAGAAGCAAACTTACCGTTGATCATTGAAGAATGATGGGAGGCCGGGACCGGGATTTGAACCCGGGTCCGGGGATCCACAGTCCCCAAGGATGCACCGCTACCCCATCCCGGCCATATTTCCTCAAACGCTTCCTTCCTAAAATATTTACCAAAGGGTGAAATTCAGATTAATGTCACCCGAGAGAGCTATTTTCCTAGACTTCTCCAATACTATAACCACTGTGGAATCCGAAAACAAATCCATATTTAAGTGGTTGGATTTGATAAGTAAAAAGTATAATATTACAACTGACATTCGCTCTGACTTTTCTAAGATGAGACTGGAAAAGCTTGATGACAGGGAAAAGAGATTTAGGACTTTCATGCAGATCAATCATGAAGTGCTTTCAGAACTGTACAACATATCTGAGATTTACGAGGAAGAATACTATGAATTCCATGAAGAGAATCTTAAGCTAAGACCTGACTTCATTGATTTCGTTACGTCTGCAAGGGACAACTTCCAGATCGTCATGGTGACGGATGCAGATAACATTTACACAGAAAGAACGCTCTCTGCACTTGGAATCACAGAATATTTTGATTCTATAGTCACAGCAGAGTCCGTGAGGGCGCCCAAACCTGACCCAATAATATTCAAAACTGCACTGAAAGAGGCTCACAACCCTACAAAGGTTATTTACGTAGGCGACTCAGAGAGGAGGGACATAGAGGGTGCAAAGAGGATGAACTTCTTCACACTCAAAATGGAGGATACGCCCAGCCCTACCGTAGCCGATAGAATAGTTCACTGTTTCGAAGACGTTACCAATATAATCAATGACGGGAACCTGCTTTAGTGAAACTCCAGGCGCCCAGATAGAGGCTTAAAATGACCTTATTACCCTGACGATGTTCCCCACAATTTCCTCTATGTCGCCCGGTGCAGCATTTTTTTCTTCCTCTACCACTACCTCAGTCTGGTTGGAACAGCGATTATCGCTTATCGTATCCCCTGGGAAAAGTTGTACGAATTGTGCGAATGTCGATATAGCCACCTCAACAGTCCTTATGTAACTTGGATTGGGAGAATACCCCTTGAGACCGGATGATGTCTGCCTATCATAATCCACAACCTGCTTTGGATCATACCCTATGCAGAAAGAGCCAGCCTTCTCAAACATAGCCCCGAAGAGGACACCATTTGAAGGAGGGGACCTTTCTGAAAATCCCCCTTCAAGGACGCTCCAAGACTGCCCTGGGTCCAGTGTAAATAGAAAGGCTATTATCCTGTTACCCCCACCGAAATCGACTATACCAAGCGGCATCGTGTTCCTGTCAGTTCCCCTGTTGGCCAGTGGAGTGAGCTGCGTTCCCCACGTTGACACCCCATTTTCCACGTAAATTGGGAAATATGCATTCCCAAAGAAATAACCAGACCTGTACAGGACTGCAGTTTCTTGGAACGCTGAGTTATTACTCAAGTTCCATGAAACTATTCCCATCAGTTTGTTGTACCAGGACCAGTTTGCTGTTATGCTAGTTGAAATGCTCTCAACCTGACTTCCAATCCCCATTTCGAACTGCCCGGAGACCCTTGGTATAGAGCCACTTGTGATAACCATCTAATTCATACCTAATAACATAAATTTCAACTTAATACTTTGGTAGACCTTGCCATTGACGATCCAGGTACCGGTTCCCTGAAATTCAGGCTAAAGGTAGTAGTACATTTGCATAAGGTCATAGTAGCTTTCTCCCCTCTTCACTGCCCTAGGAAGAGTACCGTATTCGACGAAACCTAGTTTCCTATAGAGGTTTATGGCTGCAGAATTTACTGAAAATACCTCCAGTTTCAGCATCTCGAATTTTCCCTTGGAGAGTTCTATGGCCTTATTCATCATCAATTCTCCCAGCCCCCTCCCCCTGTATTCTTTCCTAATTGCAATTCCGAGAACTGCTGAGTGTTCCAATTCCGTACCGGGTCTTGTTCTCTGGACATCACATAATCCTACTGCCTTTCTGTCCTCTTCTGCTACCACTGCTATGGCGTCACCAGCTATCACGCTTCTGTATAGACTTGAAAACCATTCTACCTCTGACGAGTAATCAGGTTTCTTCTTGTAGAATGATATACCAAAGTCAGGAGTGTATTTCAATTCGTCATAGTAAGAGTAATAATTGGCTACCAAGTCCCCTAAGTCATTCCACTCTAGCTCTCTTATCATACCCCTTGTAAAAGGAAGAGATATAAAACATTTCAATGTCTGTCTGAAGTTTCTGTACCATTCACAATTCCTAAAATCATTCTATACTGATTTCAGGAATTCATCTGTTGTAATGACAGGCATCAGTCTCGACATATTCTGAAGGCTCCTTTCATGCGCCTCCTTATCCCTAGATGATACTGCATCCTTTACTATGATTGTGATGAAACCCAAATTCTGGCCGTGCCTTGCAGAAGTTTCGACTCCAATTTCAGTGGCAATTCCTGTGAAGTATAACGCGTTAATGCCAGCATTTCTGATCATCAATTCAAAATTTGTACCTATGAATAAACTGGCTGTGTTCTTATTTATAACAATATCAGACTTTTCAGGATACACTTCCTTGACGATATCTCCCAGTTCGAACTTGCCGAAGCCCGCAGCCCTTCTGAGAGGTGATTCGAATCTGTCGGGTAAGGGAGTTATTTTTGAGTAGAATATAGGGATATTTATTTCCCTAGCCCTCTTAATGATCTTAGCGAGGTTGGATAAAAATTCTTCCCTGTTAAATATGGATGAAACCAGTGCCTCCTGAACATCCCAAACGACCAGTGCACTCTTTTCCCTCTTTATCTGGCTCTGTATATTTTGAAACACTGTTTCATATGCCCTCTTTTTTCATATAATTTTTGATTTGGAAATCAAATGATCGCCATTACTGTGTTCATACTGGCGAGCATTAAGCTTAAAAATTAACTGCTCATGCCCACTAGTTGGAAATACGAACCGGGTGTTCAGGATGGAGCTACAGCCAGTGGGTTGGCACCTTCTATCCGATGGGGACTAAGACCAGTGATTATCTGAAGATATACTCCAGAATATTCGATATAGTGGAGATTGATTCAAGTTTCTACCGCATTCCTGATCCACGTACGGTTGAAAATTGGTTTGATGCCGTACCTGAAAATTTCTCATTTACGGCGAAGATGCCTCAAACAGTGACACATGACCTGAGGTTAAAGAATGCATCAGACGAGGCAAGGAAATTCATCGATGTGATCGCAAAATTGGGAGATAAGCTTAGAGCAATCCTCATTCAGCTTCCTCCGTCACTGACGTTCGAAGAGGGGTACAAAAATCTGAAGAACTTGATTGATAATCTTCCCTCTGGCCCCAGCTACTCAGTAGAGATGAGACACGATTCATGGTTTGTTGATGATACATTCTCCATGCTGAGGGAAAGGAGAGTGGGCGTTGCGTGGTCAGAGATACCGTATGCCCATGTCCCTGCAGTTGTCACATCTGACACAGTTTATCTCCGGTTTGTGGGTGATAGGTCCATAAGAGAGAATGAATTTGGGAAAGTCCTAAAAGATAGAAGTGTTGAAATAGGATCATGGGCCAGGGAACTGAAGAAGAAGGAAGATATGGTAAAGCATGCATTCATCCTAAGCAACAATCACTTCCAGGGATTTGGCCCTGCAACTGTCAATCTTTTCAGGAAGATGTCAGGCCTTAATACAATAGACTGGACAACCAGGACAGGTCAGACAACACTTCTCTGATTGCTGCCGTACTTTCTGAATTAGATAACGCTGGGTAATCTCAGATGGTCAATAGATGAGATATGAATATTATAGGATTACCTGGTTGAACAGTGGACCAGAACTTGTTGAGCTATCTTCGTCATAGGGAACAATGCCCTTTGTAGTTATCTTGAAGAGGAATGGACTGGAATTATAGCCACCTCCATTCATCTTGACAATTGAAGCCTTCTTGACCTCTGAACCATTACCAACGTCTTCCAGTTTTATGAGTCCGGAGACAAAAGACTGTTCGAGACCAAATGCTGAAGTGTCACTCTTGCCAATTCCGCTAGTAACTAGGGTATAAGCTTGGGGTATTGATATTGCACGGAAGAAGAGGTTGAGGAAATCATTATCGGGTATGATCAGCGGAGTGACAGGGTCTATAACCAATCTAGTCACTTCGAATTCAGCGACAAGTGTCTTCAGTTGATTAGTCAGAGTACGGATATAGCTGATCATAGATTGATACTCGTTTGTTACGTTTGCCTTAAGCTTCATTATGCGGTCGCTGATCTCAAGTACCTCAATTACTCCATTGGCGTAGTAATTTCTGAATCCGTGGGAAAACGTCTCTATTTGGGATATGAAATTACGTCCCTGCCTGTCGGTTAGAATTATCATCCCCTTCTCTCCCCTTTTTGCTCCTTCTGCTAGAAATTGTGAACAAATGGCCGTCTTGCCTGTTCCTGGACCGCCAGATATCATGTAGACGCTCCCTTTCCTTATCAGCCTTCCAACGTCTTCGTCGAATTTCTGGATACCAATTATGGAGTTTGTAGCCTTCTCGTAATTACTTTTGACAACAGTTATGTTGCAGACTCTTGCAAGATTCAGTTCAGACTTGTTCAGTTCCCTGTCAGTTGCTATAGCCTTCAGTTGTATGCCGCAGTCGCGTGCTATGGCGTTGAATTCCATGATGTCACTGATTAGGTCCTCTGAAACGTCCTGAAGAACCGCAATCTTGTTTCTTTCATCTTCCTTGGATGTAAGCACAAGGTCGAACTTGTGTTCAATACCAGACCTTCCCCTAAGCTTAACATCAACTCCATAGGTGAAATCGTCCCCAAGTGAGAATTCTTGGGCGACCTTGTACACATCTGTCTGCGATTCTGACATCATTTTTTAGATAATACCAACTGGGGATTTAAATGGTTTGCCTATTTAAACATTCTCGTAATGAATTGACTACATTCTTTTTCGTGGAATAACTGCAATTATCCTTACTTTAGTTTTAGCAATCCAGTTTTAAAATAGCGAAATGAACCATCTACTACTTCCCTTTGTTTGTTCTTCCTGTCACTGCCAGTCTCAGACCCTTCCACGTTATCTCAAAACCGGCTGCGCGCAACCCTTCATCCGGCGGGATCCCCATGAAATCTAGGTAATCCACCATGGCCTGATCATCTGGATATAGGGAATTAAGATGTGAGATTATCTTTTGCGTAATTTCAGGTAGTTTACCCTTTGGCCTTTGCACTGCTTCTGGTTTATCATCTCTGTTCTCTCTTGATTTTTCGCTTGGATATTTCTGTGCTAGGTACTCTCTGATTCTCCACCAGTCAACATCCTCCTTGAAGCAGATAGCTCCCTTTGGGCACTTTTCCTTGCTTTCAAGTAGGCAGAACACCTCTGCCGGCACCCCTGCATTCCTGATCTTTGTTACCTTGAGCTGTTCATCTTCATAGTACGTAAGAGGTGATACGAATATTGCAACCTCACTATCCCCTGATCTTATGGCATATTCAGGCGTCATTATAGTCCCTTCAATTTCAATAGATTTTGGATTGCTATTTACGAATGACGGGAGACGTTCATCCGTAACGTCTTCCTTGAGTATAAGATCAGAAATTGATTCATCTATATGGTAGATGAAATCATCCTTTTTCTTCCTCCCCGCACTGTTTTTGAGGGATACGGATGCATTGATCTCCCAATCGTCATGTGACAGTACATATCGCACAAACAATGCAAGTTTTACTCCGTACCGCTCGCTCCTTTCAAAAATAGAAACAGGTCCGTTTACCCTGATTATATGTCTGTCATCTTCTACTCTCTCCTCGTAGAGCAACCCCTTCGTTCTGAGGTTCCTTATGAAATCGTTCAAGTGATTCCTGGTTGCAACCTCAACCCACAAGGATTTCATTATAACGGTCTCTATCTGTTCCCCGTTGAACTTTTTTGCCAGTATGTCTGGTGAAGCATTGAATGGCGAGGCAAGGATCATGTTGCTCTCCTTGTCTCCGTAAATTGCATCGTCAACTTCTTGAATGGTGGCTGACATGGAAGATGCAACCCTCTCCAGAACGGCTTTCCTCTCCTCAGGGTTTACCACTGGCTTCCTTGCTATTGAGAATATTGCTTTCCTCACAGCCTCTGCATCCAGTGGGGATGGTTTCCTGAACTCTGAGGCCCTGAACATTATGAGAGCCAGCCCTCTCAATATTTTTGGATTCTGTACCTTGAGCTCCACAGTCTTCAGTTCTTCCTCGATCTCCCCTCTGCTTCTGCCTTTACTCCTTGAGAATAAATCAATTATTGAAGTGCAGTAATCGCTGTTCTCTTCCGTAAGGAACACAGATCTCAGCGTTCCCTTCTTGCTTCTTCTAACTGACATCAGTTGAGTCGGGAACACCCTTTCTCCTCCTCTTCGAAGTGGCAAACTCGCTTGTACCACTTGCAACAATCTCGTAGAGTGTTGCTTTCTTGCCTGATGACGGTCTCAGGAGCCTTCCAAGTCTCTGGCGGAACTGCCTTGTTGAGCCAGACCCGCTTAGTATTATGCCTATGGATGCATCAGGTACGTCCACTCCCTCGTCCAGGACTCTCGAAGTGGCTATTGCAGTCACGTCCCCCCTCCTGAACATGTCAAGGTATTCCTTCCTTTCTGGACCTGGAGTGAGGTATGTGATGCACGGCATCAGGAATTCCTTTGATATGAGGTAAGAGGTGTTAGTATCCTCTGAGAATATGATCGTCTTCTCTCCCCTGTGCTTTGAAAGCACATACCTGACCGTATCCACCTTCACCCTTGAATTGAAGGCTATCGACCTTGCCTTCCTCCACGCAATAAGCGCTTCCCTCCCCTCAGGATTCCATGAGGAGAGGATGAATCTTTCGAAGTCCCACGGACCCCTCATCCTCATACGGTGCTTCCTGAGGTAGTTCAGGAATACCTTCCTGTTTTTATCGTATTCCTCCTCCTCTTCCTGTTCCAGTTCAACCGGTATCCTGATGATCTCATAGTCAGCCAGGAATTCAGTCAGTTCCTCGTAACCCAGTTCAAAGACCTTACCTCCCATGAACTGCTGCAGTCTCTCGTGAAGCATGTCGGTCCTCTCATATGTGGCAGTCAGCCCCATCCTGTAAGGGGATGCGAACATCCTGGCAATCTCCACATAACGTTCTGCTGCTAGGTGATGCACTTCGTCAACTAGCAGGAACTTGAATCTGTTGCCAAGCTTCTCGGCCATGAGATATGCAGAGTCATAAGTGCTCACTGAAATGTCCTGCACATCTTTCTCTCCTCCCCCTATCTGCCCTACCTCTATGCCGAATGTCTTCTTCAGCCTGTCCCTCCATTGCTGCACAAGCTCTATTGTGGGTGCGACGACGAGCGTTGTGGTTGAAAGTCTTGACATGGCCTCGATTCCAATATGAGTCTTTCCAGCAGCGGTAGGAAGAACGACTGCTCCCGAGAAGGAATTGGATGACCACAGGTCAACTGCCTTCTTCTGATACGACCTTAACTTTTCTTGATGTTTCAACACAACATTTTTTTCACTAAAAACAAGGTCCTCTGCATCTGGGAAATCAGCTTTTAGTCGTGAGTACAAGTAACCCTCTGCCCGGTATGATTGAGTACGCCTATCAAAGGCGACATAGTCCGGGACTGAAGGAGGATCGCTTATGATGATGGTGCCAGATTGGTAGCTTAGACGCATTCTTCCAGAATATATGATGGAAGATATTTAAGGGTTGTTTTCTCCGTATATCTTACCTGCCCTTCCTTCAGAATTTTAAATTCTTAAATCAGTTTTGCAGATTATGTATTATAGCTACAAAAGATGAAGAGTGACATACTCTCCGTGCTAAAGCACTGGAGTTTTTGCTTTTGCTTGCTGTTACTCCTTCACCCCTCACGGTCTGGGAGCATTTTGTAGAGCCTCCATCCTTGAGTTTCAATGTCGTTCCTGAGGTTGCCTCTTTGGGGGTATCAATACTCCCCTTGCACGCATCCCTGTCTACGTGCAATCTGGAACGTCTTTGCCCACAACGCTCTGAGCAGATTGTGGAAGCATTCCAAACCAGCCATTGACTAGTTTTGCTGTGGTAGTATCCTGCATGCATTCTCCTTCGTAGAAAGACTTATCCACAGGACTTTCCGCATGCATGATATCTCTTTTTATACTTACATACTTCTCGCAATTCATCTCCTCCCCGAAGGTCGGAGCTTTCTTGCTCATCTCCCTGTAAATATATTAGGATTTCAATGTCCTATAGAGAGATGGGAACTACTCTTTTCACAATGTGATCTTGATCCCCAACCCTATGTAATTTCTTGAATAGGATTTCTGTTGTTTATTCACTATAGACTACAATTATACATTATAGTGTAATATTGGTTACTGTGACAATCACAACCATTCAAGTCAAAGAAGACACAAAGAAGACTCTGCAATCTATGAAACTTCACCCGAGGGAAACTTACGAAGAGGTAATAGAAAGACTCATCGAAGACTTAAGTGAACTGAACGACGAAACAAAGAGGGAAATAAAAGAAGCTAGGAGAGAAATCGAGGCAGGGAAGTTCGTCACTCATAAACAGCTGAAGAAGGATCTCGACCTTTAATGGAATACGAAATCGTCTGGTCCATTAGTGCCTCCAGAGAGATGAGACGTCTCGATAGATCTGTCGCAAAAAGAATCTACTCCAAGGTGGATCAACTCAAGGAAAAACCAGAAATATTGCTTGAAAGACTAGTAAATCCCCCATGTTACAGACTGAGAGTTGGTGATTATAGGATAATTCTTGACATTCAAAATGAAGTTCTTAGAATTTTGACTTTGAAAGTTGGGCATAGAAGTGCCGTTTACGACAAGTAAGAAAGAGACACAAATCGTATATCGAAGCTTCAATCGAATTCTGACCAGTCTAGCCTTACCTATCCGACTCTGCATTTTCACCACAGTGAAGGGAAGGAAAATGCTTAGATACGCTGAGAAGGAAGATAGGAAGAGACTCCAATGAACAAAAGTGAGTATCTACATTTGCAACCAGAGTCACATATAAGCGACTGGAAATCGTTGCAACCTCAAAGGTCTTTAGACATGAGGATGTTCAAGCAAAAATCGATTTCTATGTTGATCACAACAAGAACAGTGCATTTCCAACCACGGGAAAATCAGACCGACGATGTTTAGAGAGAGCTAGAAGAATGAGACTGAAAAGAAAAAAAGGACGTCATGAATCTTGAGAACTATGGACCACTAATAATGGACTGGCGGGGATTTGAACCCCGGGCCTCCTCCATGCCAAGGAGGCGATCTTCCGCTGATCTACCAGCCCTCACTTTCTTCCCACTTGCGCAGGCGAACTAATCTGCATCTAACGTCATTATATATTCTTTGGCGTCGATTTAACGAACTCACATTCCAGATGAAAGTTCTCCCCTTCATGATATTCACGCTGAAGCATTAGAACGCTATGTTGTCTTCAAGAACTTGCGTTTCGTCTATTGTATTCCCGAATGCATATAGGATGACCAGATTGACCACACAGGACATGCGGTATATCAGCCTTATATCCTTACTGACACGCTATATGCTTCGTTTCCCCTGAAACATCACTAATTTATAGAGTTCCATACTACCCTGACAATGGGAAACTCCGTAATCGATTTCATAATCATGACGAAGCCCAGGGTTTGGGTGTTCCTCTTGATTACGGGGATTGCGGGGGAAGTGTTCGCCCTTAGCATACTCAAGAGCCTAGACATAGTTGGGTTCTTCTTTGTTGCATTTTACATCGCTCTAGGGCTCATGGGGTCGGAATCAGTATCAAATTATTTTGACCTATCTATAGACAGGAAGATGAAGAGGACGATGAACAGGGCCCTTCCTTCTGGAAAGATGAGGCCAGAGGTCGCTCTTTACGGGGGAATCATACTCATTCTTGTTACTTTAGTCCTCGCAGCCATCAGATCTCTTTGGTCTCTTGTCTTCATGGCAACAGGAATATTCGATTACACCATAATATATTCACTAATTTCAAAGAAGAGAACCTCCTGGAACATCATTCTGGGGGCATATTCTGGAGGAGCCCCATTACTTGCAGGTTTCTATGCATTCACCTCATCCTATAATACTGTTGCACTACTGATGTTCCTTACCATATTCATATGGACGCCTCTGCACATTTGGTCTCTTTCAATAAAATACAGGGATGATTATGCGGCAGCTTCAGTTCCAATGCTTCCAGTTAAGAGAACGACAAAGCAATCAATGAAAGTCCTCTTTCCTATAGCCCTTTTGGCTGTGGTCATAACCGTTCTGACGGGCTATGAATTCAGAAACTACTTCAGTTTTTACGTGGGAATTATAGTCTTTGTGATTTACCTGGCACTCGGAATATCACTGCTGGTTTCCTATCTCAGGGCATTGGTAGATCCGGAAAGAAGGATAATGAAACTTTTTGTATCGACTAATATATTCATAGGAATCTTTTTTGTATTTATTGCTATCTTCTCATTACTGATACCGTTCATAGGGGTTTGAAAATGAAAACAATGCTGATGTATCTTGAAGATTCGTATCTGAAAGAGCTGGATGCCGAGGTTGTTGAAGTCGGAGAGGGAGTGATCCTTGATAGGACTATCTTCTATGCAGCTTCCGGCGGACAGCCTTCAGACCTTGGAGTCATTGAAGGGAAAATGGAATACGTGGTAAAGGACGTCGCAAAGAGGGAAGAGATTGTTCACATTACTGATCCCCTTCCGTCAGTAGGAGAGAAGGTCAGACTGAAGATAGACTGGGAAAGAAGGTACAAGCACATGAGGCAGCATACGGCAATTCACGTTGTTTCTTCAATTGCAATGAAAGAATTTGGCGCAATGATAACCGGGAATCAGATAAATCAAGACTATTCAAGGATAGATTTCAACTTCAAGGATTGGAACAACGACATATCAAAATCATTACAGAACAGGGTGAATGAGGAGCTCCTGAAAAATCAGGATGTCACGGTACTTTCAATGAAGAGGGATGAAATACTGAGTGTGGAAGGTGCGCTAAAGGTTGATCCGAAACTGCTTCCGTCTTCTGAAATCCTCAGGGTAGTGAAGATCG
The DNA here is from genome assembly GCA_049965815.1 of Thermoplasmata archaeon. Taxonomy (GTDB): domain Archaea; phylum Thermoplasmatota; class Thermoplasmata; order Thermoplasmatales. The sequence goes on from JBMFVV010000001.1 coordinate 65,407, forward strand.
GAGAAATAGACATGCAGCCGGATGGCGGGACTCACGTGAAGAATACTTCTGAAGTGGGTACTATTGATATTTACAAGATAGAGAACAAGGGGAAGAACAACAAGAGAATGTACTTCTCCCTTCACAAATGAAACTGCGAGAAGAATCCCTTCTCATTCTTGAACTGTTCCAGGAGTTCCCTCTGCTTCTTTGATATCTTCTTCGGGAGCAACACCCTAGCCCTCAGGATCACGTCCGCATTCCCCCTACCACTCTTCTTCTGTATTCCTTCGCCCTTGAGCACTATCCTATCCCCGGGCTGTGTTCCTGGTGGAATGTCTACTTCCTTTTCTCCACGCAGCAGTGATACCTTCACTTTCCCACCGATAATTGCGTCAATGAAGTCCACATCCACGTCCTTCTCCAGGTTGTCCCCTTCTCTCCTGAACTCCATGTAGTCTATGTCAAATTTTATCCTCAGGTCTCCGGACCCGCCAGGTCTGTAATTCCCTTTTCCCCTGAGTACATAGATTTCATCCTCATTGATACCAGCAGGCGGTGAAATCTCTATCTTGTCTTTCTTCCTCACGAAACCTGACCCGGAACATACGTGGCAAACCTTCTCTGGTATCTTCCCCCTCCCGTTGCAGGTCCTGCAGACTTCAGTCGTCCTGAAGAGTATGAAACCCTGATTAGACGACCTCTCTACGTAACCCCTGCCCTTGCACGTTGGACAGGTCACCAGTTTCCTGGTTTCAGATCCCGTTCCGTCACACGCTTCACATTTCATTTCCCTGAAGTAATATACCTCGATCCTCTCGTTCCGGGCTATTCTCCTTATGTCTATGGGTATCTCAACGTACGCATCAGAACCTCTCAGCTCTCTCTGCTGACCTGCGAAGCCACCAAATGGATTGCCAAATCCCCCCCCTCCAAACCCAAATTGGGAGAACAGGTCTCCGAATATGTCCTGGATGTCCTGATAGTGGTGGAACTGGTTCCAGTCAAATCCTCCCTGGAAATTTACACCCTCTTCCCCATACTGGTCGAACCTCGCCCTCTTCTGATCATCCATAAGGACTTCATACGCTTCGCTGATTTCCTTGAACTTTTCTTCAGCCTCTTTCTTGTTCTGGGGGTTGAGATCAGGATGGTACTTCTTTGCTAGCTCCCTGTAGGCTTTCTTGATGTCTTCCTTGGATGCCTTCCTGTCTACTCCCAGTACAGCGTAGTAATCCTTACCCATTCATATCAGAAGTTCATTGACCCTTATTTTCTTTATCTTCGTGAATTTCCGTCTCGCCTGGGTTTGACTCTGAGGAGGTTTCACCTGGCTGCTGTGATTGCTGCTCATCTGACTTTACATTCTTGTACATATATTCCCCGATTTTCTGTATCTCCTTAGTCAGGATATCCATCTTGTCCTTTATTGCCTGTATGTCCTTCTTCTGTATCTCGTCCTTCAGATCCTTCAGTTTGCCGTTGATGTTATCTTTGATGTCCTGCGGAATCTTGTCACCATAATCTGCGAGCGTCTTTTCAGTGGAGTATGATAGCGCCTCAGCGTTGTTTATTGTTTCAATCTCTTCCTTCTTCTTCTTATCCTCCTCTTCGTATTTCTTGGCTTCCTCCTTCATCCTGTTTATCTCTTCCTTGCTGAGTTTTGTGCTTGATGTTATCGTTATACCGCGCTGCTTGTTCGTTGCTAGGTCCTTTGCAGTAACATTCAGAATTCCGTTGGAATCTATATCGAATGTCACTTCAATCTGCGGCATTCCCCTGGGGGCTGGAGGTATACCCTCTAGCATGAACCTTCCCAGTAATGTGTTGTCCTTTGCCAGTGGTCTTTCTCCTTGCACTATCACGATCTCTACTGCAGTCTGGTTGTCTGCGGCCGTGGAGAATATTTGAGACTTCTTAGTGGGTATCGTTGTGTTCGCATTTATAAGGGGGGTGGCCACTCCACCAAGTGTCTCTATGCTGAGCGTTAGGGGTGTTACATCCAGTAGAACTATGCCCTTTACATCTCCAGCCAGTACAGCACCCTGAATGGAAGCACCTATTGCTACGCACTCCATTGGATCCACGCCGCTTTCGACTTTCTTTCCCATTATGTCCTCAACGAACTTCTTGACTATAGGCATCCTTGTGGGTCCTCCAACAAGGATGACCTTGCTTATATCCGAGGCTGATAACTTTGCTCCCTTCAATGCCTCCTCAATCGGCTTCCTGGCCCTCTCAATGATCGGCCGTACAAGATTCTCCAGATCTGCCCTGGTTATGGATATCAGCAGATGCTTCGGACCATCTGCTCCGCTGGTTATGTATGGCAGATTTACCTCAGTGGACAGGGAAGTTGAAAGCTCAATCTTAGCCTTCTCTGCAGCATCCTTTAACCTTATATAGGAATTCTTGTCCTTCCTCAGGTCTATGCCGTTTTCCTGCTGGAATTTTGTTGCAAGGTAATTTATGACAGCCTCATCCATATCTGTTCCACCGAGCTTTGTATCACCAGATGTTGAAAGCACTTCATACACCCCGGAACTGAATTCCATTATTGTGACATCCAGTGTTCCTCCGCCGAGGTCGAAGACCATGATTCTGTGTTCGCCTTCCGTCTTGTCAAGCCCATATGCAAGCGCCGCCGCCGTCGGTTCGTTGATTATCCTGACCACTTCCAGGCCTGCTATCGCACCTGCATCCTTTGTAGCCTGCCTCTGGTTGTCGTTGAAATATGCTGGAACGGTTATGACTGCCTTACTGATCTTTTCACCGAGATACTTCTCTGAGTCGTCCTTAATCTTCTGGAGGAGGAACGCTGACAGTTGCTGAGGAGTGTACTCCTTCCCCCTCACCTTGAACTTATAATCTTCACCCATCCTCCTCTTGAATGCGTAAACGGTTCCCTCTGGGTTTGTTAGAGCCTGCCTCCTTGCAGGTTCTCCAACCAGCAGCTCCCCGTTCTTCGTGAATGCGACGTAGGAGGGGAATGCTTTCCCACCTAGGGTCGTCCCTTCGGAGCTGGGTAGCACAACCGGCTTACCCGCTATCATTACTGCTGCCTGCGAATTGCTTGTTCCTAAATCTATACCTAATATTTTTTCCATTTTAATCACCTTTGTTGAGAATTACTAACTCTGGCCTGATTACTCTGTCTCCGATTGCATATCCTCTCCTGACTATCTTCTTGATGGTGTTTGCCTCACCACCATCTTCCACCCCTATCGCTTCATGTCTGTTCGGATCAAACTTGCTGTTGTCGTCTATTGCAACCAGCCCCTCTTTCTGAAGGATTTGCTCGATCTGTCTCTTGATAGCAAGTGTTCCTTCGTCCTTCACGTTTTCCAGGCTGTCAAGGACAGGCAATAGCTCCCTTATGATCCTCTCAGAGGCGTATTTCGAGAGTTTCATAGACTCCTCGCTGATCCTTTTCTGGAAGTTGTCAAGGTCTGCTGCAAATCTTAGATTCTGCTCCTTCATCTCCTGGATCATCTTCTCCTTTTCAGCTACATTCTGTTCTAGCATCTTCACTCTTTCTGAACACTCTGATAGGGAATGCTTTAGAGACCGATAGTAGGAGACAGTTGGCACTTACCCTTATTTAGCACTTCTATAATAATGTTATCATCGATTGGTTGTGTACCAAAAATTCTCATATAATGCGGCATCCAACAGCTCACATCGCTGTTAAATGGTCCGTATATTCCATTATTGTTTCAGCATATGCAAATTTTCCCTTCTATGATTTGTGTTCATGCCTCTTCACAAACATCTCTTCCGTTACAATCCATTTCTTCCCTGCATCATTTGTGCTTTCTGACCTGCACCTGAACGAATCTTTCTTCACGACGTAGAAGATCCATCTCATGATCCTCCTGCTGTTCTCCCTGGATTCAAGTTCAATATCCCTACCCTTCTTTCTTCCCGTGAAACTTCTTATCGTAGCCTGGTTCGGTGAAATCCATATGCTGTTCCAGGAATCGGTATCCGGGTCATAGATGTGGATAGTAGTTCCGCCCGTATCGACAACCCCGTGATCAGTGGATTTCCAAACATCCTGTACTGCAGTTCCTCCAAGGATCCACCCGGCATGGTATTCGCCTTTTGAAATTAACCAGGAACCATCCTCCTGAAGGCTTCTGGCTTCTACAATATCCCAATCACCTACGAATTGACCGAACAACTTCAGCTTGTTCTTTAGTGGACTGAACGGACCACTCGCGTTGAGCTGTCTGATCTCTGGTTTTTTTGAGATTCTTGCTATTTTCTTCGCAGGCATGACTTTCAATAGTGCAACCGGACTATATCAATTTCTCGTGACTGGGCCTGCAATATTGCGATATTAGATTCTATTTGCACTCTAAACTTGATATGTGTTATTTACAGGAAAACATATATCGTGAACTCTATAACAGTCCGCAATGAATATAGGAGAACTGAATGAGAAATGGCTGAAAAGAGAGAATTTCCATCCGCTCAGGTCACAAGCCTGATACTATTCATACTGTCGTCCATTTTCGCAGTATATCTGGCGAGCATAGCGCTGCAGGCTAAGCTGCTTACTTCTGCCAGCAGCACGACATCTGGATTCGGATATGTTGCTTACTACCTGGTTGCAGCGATAGTATTTTCTGTTCTGCTGATACTGCTCGCAAGAAGATTTAAGTTGAATTTCCTCAAGTGGCTGTTCATAGCAGTGATAGGTCTGATGGTTTTCTACGTCTGGAACTACCTTGGACTGGTGATTGCATATACCCTGAATGAATACTATGCTATCATAATAGCAGCACCTGTCATAATGGTACTCGCACTTATACTGACCAACAAATGGTACGTTGTCAACATAGCTGGATTCTTCCTCACATCCGGGATGGCATTCGTACTTGGATTCATACTAGGTATCTGGGCTGCAGCAGTATTCCTGACAGCATTCGCAATATACGACTACATATCCGTCTATAAAACAAAACACATGATAGACCTGGCCAGGATTGCAATAGATAAGGACCTCCCAATGTTGTTCTTGTTTCCGACAGACTTTTCCAAGGATGTTGGAAAGATCCAAATCACAGAAGACGGAGTTGAGGGACACACCGTAATGGCACTTGGATTTGGGGACGTGGCATTTCCGGGAATAATGGTGGTGTCATCTGCAATCTACGGCATAAAGATAGGACATCTTGTTCCATTTCTTATTTTGCCTCTGATTGGAGGCATCGTCGGAATGGTCTATCTTGTAATGGGCAACGTAAAGAAACCTGCCCCAGGTCTCCCTTTCCTTAACACAGGAGTGATCGTTGGAACGCTGCTTTCATATCTTATATTTGTCGTCATTCACTGAATAATACTGTTGTGATTTTCACAACATTCTATTTTTGACCAAATGGAATGCGAATTCCCTCCTACAGTCGGTTTGCCCATCATGATGGTTCCTTCCCATTAGAGTATAGTTTTTCGTGCCTGTTTTCAACGCCCCTCGTTATTGAGAAAATACCTGATATGACGAGCATCGAAATTAGAACGATGAATGAGTAATGGATACCATTAACGAACCCCTTGCCGATCCCGCCGATAACGTTGGATGTTCCTGCAAATATCTCAAATGCAAGATATCTGGGCACTGCCGATGAGGCAGCAACGAATGCAATAATGAAGCTCCCTATGATACCGATGCTGCCCAGGAGTCTTGCAGTACCGGAAGCTGCACCTCTCTGCTCTGGTGAGACATTGGCCATTATAGCGCTGAGGTTGGAAGGCCAGAACATTGCACCACCAATCCCCATGATTATCGAACCTAACATCACGATATAAACAGAGGTATTCGTTCCAAGAAGGAATATGTAGAATAGCACTCCGGCAGTCATCAGCGTTATGCCCGAAGTAGCAATGATCATTGAACCCTGCTTGTCAGAGAGCCTTCCCATGAACGGGGCAAGGATACCGCTCAACAGGTAAGCAGGGAGGAGGATAAGGGAAGCGTAGTATGGTGAGAAGCCCCTCACTCCCTGCAGGTACATTATCAGGAGGAATGTGACTCCCATATAGCCCAGTCCCTGAAACAATGAGGCTAAAAGCGAATTCTTGAATACCTTGTTCACGAACATTGAGAAGTTTATCGTTGGTACCTTCACCCTTCTCTCCACCAGCAGAAATGCAACTGCAGTCACTATGCCGACTGCGAGCATAGCCTCATTCAGCGGTCTGAAGCCGGAAGATGCGTAGTCTATTCCAGCGTATGACATCAGAGCGACAGCGATTCCAAGAAGTGCCATACCTGGTATATCCAGAACTTCCTTCACCCTGGCGTTGTCCTCAATGTACCTGAGTCCGAGGGCTGTTGCCAGAATACCTATCGGGACGTTTATGAAGAATATGTACCTGTATCCTATGAAAGTGGTTATGAATCCGCCTAGAAGTATACCGAGCAGCGCTCCAATATTCCAGCTCATTGACGTGAACCCATAGGCCCTTCCTATCTTGTTCCTAGGAAATGTGTCTGCTATTATCGCACCGCTGTTGGACGATATGAGAGCTCCGCCCACTGCCTGAACAGCCCTGAATCCTATGAGGGTTATGTCAGTTGGTGCTATTCCGCACAGGAATGATGATATTGTGAAGATGACAAACCCAAGGTTGAATGTCCGTGCTCTCCCATATATATCGCCTATTCGCCCGAACTGAGTGGAGAAGACTGCTGTTACTATCATGTAGATCAATATCACCCAGATTGTGGTAGATATGGTGGAGTGAAGTGCTGAGGTGATAGCAGGGAATGCGAGTAGAACGATCGTTGAATCTACGGATGCCATAAGCGACCCTATTACTATGACTGATAGGATGAGGTTTTCATTAGTCTTGTGAGTAGCTGGAAGACTGGAATTCATTGTGCCCCGATATAAGAAAGATTAATAGCTGTTTCATAGCACTTTCAACTACTGTTGAATGGGCTGCTTTAATCACCATCCGTTCTTTCAAACTGGATATTTTTCCTTCCCACTGCGACAGTGGTGCAGTTCCATTATGGAGGGTAGTCTTATTATATCCAGCTAGCTTTCCATTAACGATGAAGTGGATAACTAGAGAGAAGGCGAAAGTTGACAGGATCGCATGCCCCTGGCTCATCAGGAAGTTCGTTGATCCAGAAGCCGTTTTCCTATTCGTTCCGAGAGATAGGGTAATGGAGGAGGCTAAAAGGACAGGAGCCATCCCATTTGATACGCCAGGAGCAGAACTCTATCATTACAAGGAAGGGGATTACGAATTCGTCTCATTCGATTCTATCATAAGGAAATACAAATTGAAGGATGATGCGCTCCTAGAGCTGGCAAAAATTGTGAGGGGCGCGGATGCTTCCATACCGGATGCACCACCGGAATCCGCGGGACTTGAAGCTGCGGCGACAGGATTCAACATGATTGCAGCGGACGATTTTGAGAACATGAAGTTGCAATTCCCACTGTACGATGCACTCTATGAATACTGCAAATCCAAGGTAAAGGAAGGAAGCCCGCTGAAACACTCATTAAAGAAGTGAATATTCAGCAGTTCCTGGTCAGACTGGAGACGATGGCATCCTTGCCTTCGCCTCATCTATGATAGAAACAACCTTCTTCTTGAACTCCGGGAACTCCTTTGGGGACTTGGGATAATCTGCGTAAATCGCATTAAGTTCCTTCATTTTCTGCGTAGACCATACCAGGTCCTTGAATGCTCTTAGGGCGCCCACACCCCTCACCAGTTTGCTGACCTTTTTTGTGAGGGACAGCTCAGGTATCCTGCCATAGGTGATTTCCACGGCTTCCTCGTAAGTGATGAAGCTCTTCATTCCATAATCTATGTCCTGGTTATTCATGGACTGGAGGAATATCCTGAATACCTCCATGCCTGCCATGCTCTTCCCGTACTGTTTCACGTAATCTATGTTGTAGTTCCAGAGTCCTTCGAGGCTTGTATCCCCTGATTCAACGGCCTTCGACGCTTCCCTTCCAGCAAGTATTCCGCCTATCAGTGCTGGTCCCAGTCCTCCTGCGCTCAGTGGATTTGCTGATGCCATGGAATCGCCCACCCCTATGTATCCAGGGTAGACCATGCCTTCCATCTGCCTCCGCACACTCACGCTCCAGTATCCTTCCCCATTCTTACTGGAATTGTCCAGAGTATAATTTTTGAACAGCGGATTCCATTTGATGTACTTCTCGATCAACGACTTCAGGTTGTCCTTTGCACCAAACTTCTTGTTCCTCAGTTCTAGGCTCTTGTGCTGCACTCCCAGACCCACGTTTACCCTTCCGTCTGTCTTCGGGAACACCCATCCGTAACCTCCCGGAGCCATCTGCTGGTTTAGGTGGATCAGTGCATTCTTCTTGTCGTAAAACTTTGGATTATCGAATGAATCGTCCGTCTTGTAGATGAACCTTCCAGTCAGCTCAAGATCTTCGTAGTCTATTTCCTTATCTATGTAAGGATTGTCAGGAAGCTTCCTCCTCAGCAGGGATGCTATTCCCAGTGCATCTATCGTGACTTTACCTCTGATTTTTTCTTCCTCACCCTTCTCGTTCTTGCCAAATACGCCTTTTACCTTGTTATCCTCGATTATCGGTCCTTCCACGCTGAATTTTCCCTTGAACTCTGCCCCATTCTTTATTGCCTCATCAAACAGTGCCTTCCCAAACTGTGGTCTCTCAAGGCTGTACCCTTCACCATCGAAAGGCAGCTTGTAATCAAGATCCGGTGACAGGGCTACCACCCCATCCACGGCAAGCCCCAGGGCCTGACTGCTGAACGTATTTCCAAGGTTCTTCTGAACGTATGTTATGTGGGATCTAGCAACGGCATCGCCACATACCCAGCCCCAGACGGTCTTCTTGCCCGGCTCCATCTCTGAATTCCTGTCAATAAGTAAAACTCTCTTTCCCAACTTTCCCGCCATAGCTGCAGCTGTGGCACCAGATACTCCTGCACCTGCAACTATCACGTCATACTCAACCATATTGGTGAAATATCAACTCCTATTAAAATGGTAGGTAGCGGTCAGTGATGGGAGGGTGCAGAAAGCCAGACCATACCACGCTAGTAAAACAAATCTGTCTGGGGAGAATTTGATGGAATGTAGAATATGACCAGCGACTGCCAGGGGTCGTTCATGTCTGTCAGAACGATACCCGTCTCTGCTGTCCTATTGAGAAATTCCACTGTTATGGATACCTGCTGGTATGGAGGTACCTCGATGTATGTGCCGTTCCCCGACGTTTCTATGACAGCAGTTCCGCTGATGATATATCCGGAAGAATTGTCGAACTTGTGATTATCGAGGAGTGCTAAACCGCCTTTGTTTGTTATATTGAGAATCACCGTGTTCTTGTCCGTGTAATATGGATTCATATTATTTGCAGTTATATTTTGGTCTAGGGAGACAACTGTCAGGTTCTTGTTGTAACTCTTTTGCATTGTCGATGCTGCAACTGTAATGGAAAAATCATAGAAACCCACTGATGAACTGTTAACTGGCCATACGGTGATGTTGAAGCTCCTCCTCTCCAGCGGGTACATGCTCTCGTTGAACGACGGTGTTGCGGACAGACCTGTCGGTGTCCTGATCGTCACACTGAGTGGAATTGTGTAGTTATTCAGGTTATCGACTGTGAGCAGCATCTTGTCATTTTCAAATTCCGGGTTTCCGTATATTGAAAAATAGTTTCCTCCCGTCAGTTCGGAAGTTGCAAGGTTTGGCGAGACATGCTCTACGAATGGTACAGGCGAGAAACTTATTGCAACGAGTGCAATTGCTATTATCCCTACCATTATCTCCTTCCTTCCCGGCTTCGATATGTCGTTCAGTGGAGGTGGATGAGATAACCCCAGGATCACGATTATGATGGCAAACAGTATCCAAGAGACGTAATATATGCCCAGTACGACAAGAATGATTATGAATGCATAACTGAGGTATTTCGCATTCTTCCCGAGAAGGCCCCTTGCAACATGCCCTCCATCCAGCTGCCCTATCGGAAACAGGTTAATTGCTGTAACTAGGAAACCTACCCAGGCTGCAAAAGCAACCGGGTGCACGTTGGTTGTCTGAATTGCAGGAAATATATAGTAGATGACAGGGAGTGAAATCAGGTACGATACCTGTGAACTTGTAACATTTACGGGTTTCTGTATGGTTCCAAGGTATGCACCTACGACCCCGACCACTATGCTCATTATGAAGCCAACGATCGGGCCGGCCGCACCAATCTTGATCAGCGTTTTCCTGTCAGGAAGAGGATCCCTCAGAGAAATGAATGCGCCCAATGTTCCAAGAAGCGTAAAAGGAGCGGGAATAAAAAAAGGAAGAGAAGCGGCAACGCCGTTTCTCTTTGCCATAAAATAATGCCCAAACTCATGTGAGCCCAGGATTATGAGCAACGGCAGAGAGAAATAGAGGAAACCGTAGAAGTAGAGCCCCCACGAGAATTTCGTGATGCCAAAATATCCAGCGTACAACCCCTCACCAACATATATGGTTGATATGAGTGTTGCAACAAGTAGAATTATGTTTACCCATATGCCGAAGGGTCTCGTCTTCCTTCTTTTAATAACGGAAATTGTGTATTCCGAGCCAGCTTCCCTCCCCTTTCCTATCACGGGAATATATCCCAGCGGTTTCAGGTCGGCTACCAGTTTCTTGAAATCGCCCTCGAGATTCGGGTCTACAAGGGTGTGGAATTCGTATACTCCTTCCTGGACTTTGACCTCGCCTGTAACGGCAAAATATTTCTTTACCGTAGAACGGATCGTTACAAGCTCATCTGTTGTAATCTGATATCGCCCCTTCTACTTCCTTTAGACCGAGATTCTGCTTTAATACTTTTCCCTGAGCGTACGTTCCGTTGCCGCCTCCCTTTACAAATCCCTTGCTCTCAAGGATGCGCATTATATCAAGTGCTGATACGTCCGGTGATGAAGAAGCAATTCTCACCTTCTCTCCCGATATCACGATTCCATATGATTTTGAAAGGCTCTTTGAAACGAATTCGGCGATCGATTCGTTTACCTCCATGACCTTGATCTCCTTCCCTTTGTAATTGATGACTGAATAATCAAAACCAGATTCTATTGCCTTCCTCGTTTCCTCGAGCATTGTGTTCATGGATTCGAATGCCTTGATTGGGTCTTCTCCCATCTTTTCCCTCAACTCTAGAAGCTGACTGCTCTGGGAGTTTGAAAATTCAACTGCAGACTTGCCTGCAGCAAAATTGAACCTCATGATACCGTCCTGTATCCTCTCCACTTTGACTATCTTGATGTACCCTACCTCTCCTGTATAGTCAAGGTGTGTACCGCCGCAGCCCTCTGCATCTATGCCTGGAATCTCTACAAGCCTCAGCATGTTACCCTCAGGAATACCACCCTGGTATAGGGTGAAACCGAATTTGGCCTCGGCATCGTTCCTGTTAACGAATTCCTTGTGCAATGGCAGGTTCATCCGCACTATCTCGTTGGCCCTCTCCTCTATCCTCGATATTTCGTCTGGCGAAACATCCCTGAAGTGCGTGACGTCAAGTCTGCTTACTTTCTCGTCCTTCTGGGCGCCCGCCTGCCATATGTGCGGGCCGAGTACGTCCCTAATGGACGATAGCATTATATGCGTGGCTGTGTGGTTCTGCATGAGCCTCTTCCTCCTGTCCACGTTCAAGAGACCGTGAACCATCTCTCCCGGCGCTATGTCTTGAACGTCATTGACTTCATGCACGATCGTACCGTTGACGATTTTCACGTCATCCACATCCATCTTCCTGTCGGAGGCTAGCATTATCCCGTGGTCTGAAGGCTGTCCACCACCCTCCGGATAGAAATACGTATTTTCCAGAATGACGAATTTACCCTCTACCCCTAGCACCTTGCTGTTGAATTCAAAAATTCTTTCATTGTCGTAGTACGATTTACCAGTCTCGGGATATTTATTCTTCAGGATGTATTCCTTCTCCTTTGGCTCTTTTCTGATGTTGGAAAATCCCCTGGATTTCTCAAGTTTCTCAGGGAACTTTATGCCAAGTGCCTCGCATCTTTCCTTCACGTACTCTATTGGAAGACCATTGGACTCAAAGAGGAGTATAACGTCTTCTGCCCTCATAATTCCCCCCTTCGCGTACCTCTTTATCATCGCATCACCCTTACCAAGAAGTTCGTCGAACCTTTCCGTTTCCAGCCTGACTATCTCCCTTGCAGATCCTTCAAGCCTCGTATCGAGTATGTCGCTGAACCTGTTCTTCTGTGCTTCTATGAGGTCCCAGAGTTCGCTCTTTATCCCTATCTTCTTCCTGGCTAGAAGAGCCCTCCTTATCAGCATCCTGAGCACGTAGCCCGCCTTTGAGTTTGATGGAACCAGCCCGTCGAACAGGAGTATTGTTATCGCCCTTGAATGGTCTGCGAGGACGTATATGTTTGAAAGCTTATCCAGGCTCTCCCTTTCTTCCGGGGTAAGTGAAGAGAGGAACTTCACCTCCGAACCGTCCTCGCTAGCATATGCGTTTATGAACTCCCTCAGGAATTCAGGTCTTCCGAGATTTATCTCCCGCATGAGTTCAGTTACCATATCAGGATAGAGAGCTTCGTACAGCGTATCAGTCCCCTGTGAAAGCCAGGTGAACCTCTCTATGCCGTATCCAGTATCCACTATCCTGTTGTCCATCTTCCTGTAACGCACCCCATCAATCTCCTCATCCCCATCTGGAGCTTCGACCATGTCCATGAAAACAAGCGTTGCAACCTCCAGGCCTCTTACCATGACCTCAACTGAAGATCCAGCATTGCCGCCGCCAGCCCATGGTTTCTCCTTGAAGACTATCTCCTTCCTGTTAACGCCAAGGTGCGTGAGGAATTCAACGGAATACCCTATGGCCTTGTCCTTCCAGTATATCTCCTTCCCCGGGAAATTGAATGATTTTGCGCCCCCCATCTCAAATACTGAAAGGTGCCTGCCCGTCTTCCCCACATTGTCTAGATCTACCGTTCTTATGCAAGGCTGCGATACAACAAGCGGGTTGCCCGGAGGCGGAACCTTTCCGGAGGTAACATGAGGCTGAAAGTCATATATGCTCGCGTTGACGAGGTATACATCCTCCCTCCACCTCGCAACTATAGGATACCTCTTCACCCTCTTGTGCCCGTTCCTTTCAAAGAAGGAAAGGAACTCCTCCCTCATCTCTTCCAGTGAGTACTTCCTCGATGTAGGTGGATTGCCTATGAATGAATACGGATCGCACGGAACTTCTCCGCACGTTTTCCTTGCATGATCGATCGTCCAGAAAGCCTTGCCACAGCTGACGCATATCTTCCTTTCATAACCGTTGTCCTTGAAATAACCTATGACCTCTTCCTTTTCAGACACAAGGAGGGAAGAATAACTATTTTAAATTCTTTGTTCTGCTCAGTTTGTGCTGATCACCCTTTACAACGACAAAGAGCTTTATTCTTTCTCGAACAATGCGGGACTGCTGTACATCAGGGACCTTGGAAACATCGATACATCCCTTTTCTCACTCTCGAGCAATGAGGTAGAGATGGGATCGAGAAAATTCAGGATAAGGGCATCAACCCTGAACGACGTTTCTCTCTCAATAGAAAGGGGACCGCAGATTATACTTCCAAAGGACGTCGTTACCATAGGTTTTGAACTCGATCTCCCGTTCTGTTCCAGGATGCTGGAGATAGGCGGTGGATCAGGCGGCTTTTCCATCCTGTCTGCACTCATGTACAGGGTTAAGATTGACAGTTACGAACTGAATGAAGACCATTATCACCTCCAGGTAAAGAACATAAAAAGGTTCGAAGTCGGTGAAATGATAAAACCAAACAACAGGGATGGAAGGGAGGCAAGGGTGGATGACTACGATGCAATATTCATTGACAATCCAGAGCCATGGAACTTCCTTGACGTTCCCTTGACGGGTACAAAGAGGGTATCGTCGATCCTTCCTACATATTCTCAGGCAGAGAATTTTTCGCGTTTCCTAATAAAAAAGGGTTTTTTAGTTAGTGCTCATCATCTCATCGATGTTCCCATGAAGCTCAGCGCCATGGGAATGAGACCCGAAACGTCATTTCTGTATCACACGGGATTCATCGTCTCGGGAGTGGGGGTAAATCTTGATGGATGAAGTAAAGAAGAGAGCACTGGAGAAACAGGGGTACAAGATAGTCGGAAACCATTCAGGCGTTAAGCTCTGCCACTGGGTGAGGCAGGACCTCTACTACAACAGGCCATGTTACAAGAATACATTTTATGGCATAGAGAGCCACAGGTGCATTCAGATGACTCCTTCATTGGATTGGTGCTCTGAGAACTGCACATTCTGCTGGAGGTCACAGGGATGGGAGGGGGCAAAGATTCCCCAAGAAGACGATGCGGAAGAGATAATGGAAGGCTCCATACAGGCCCAGAGGCTACTACTGACTGGCTTCAAGGGGGATTCCAGGACAAACATGAAGAAATGGCTCGATGCGCAGAACCCGAAACACATGGCCATTTCACTCACTGGAGAGCCAACGCTCTACGGGAAGCTGGATGACCTGCTCAGGGAGGCCAAGGAGAGACACATATCCACATTCGTTGTAACAAACGGCATTCAACCGGAAGCGCTTGAGAAACTGAAGGTCCTTCCAACGCAGCTATACATAACAGTGGCTGCCCCGAACGAGAAACTGTTCAAAGAGATGCTCAATCCAATATACAAGGATTCGTGGGAACGACTGAACAGGACACTTGAGCTCCTTCCGTCTTTGAAGACCAGGACTGTCATAAGACACACGCTTGTCAAGGATTTCAACCTAGGCTACATAGAGGAATACTACAGGCTGGACAAGAAGGCGGACCCAGATTTCGTGGAGAACAAGGGGTATGTTCACGTAGGAGGGTCAAGGAACAGGCTGACGATAAACAACATGCCATCCCACGAGGAGATCAGGGACTTCTCATTCAGGCTGAACGGCTACCTTAACTACGAATTCGGAGGGGAAAGGGAAGATTCAAGGATAGTCCTGCTCAGCAAGGACAGGAAGAAGAACAAGATAGATTTCTCGGCCATCTGAAGGCATAGACCAATATCATTAAAAAGATTAGGGATATTGAACTTATCTAGGTAACTCTAAAAATTTATATCTCGTTAATCACTGTGCAAATATCCACTTGAATTCGATGATTGATATGAGTTCGCAATACATTGAACGGGAAACAGATGTTCTTATAATTGGTGCAGGGGGTGCTGGAATGAGGGCAGCAATCGCCGCATTCGATTCCGGATCAAGCGTTACAATCCTCTCAAAGTCACTGCTTGGAAAGGCGCATACGGTCATGGCAGAGGGGGGCATAGCAGCATCACTGGCAAACGTTGACCCAAAGGATAGCTGGGAAGTCCATTTTGCCGATACAGTTGAAGAAGGGGTATACATCTCGAATTACAGGATGGCAGAGATTCTGGCCAAGGAGGCTCCAGACAGGGTCAGGGAACTGGAGGAGTACGGTGCACTTTTCGACAGGACTCCTGAAGGTACAATCATGCAGCGTGCTTTTGGTGCCCATACATACAGAAGACTCTGCCATGTGGGGGACAGGACAGGTCTCGAGATCATCAGGACTCTGGAAGATCAGATTCTTCACAGGGACATAAAATTCTTCGATGAGCTCTATGTGACAAAACTCCTGAAGGACGGGGACAGGGTAGTAGGTGCAATGGGAATAAAGCTCAACACGGGGGAATTCTATGTTTTCAACGCAAAGTCCGTGATAATATCAACAGGTGGATGCGGAAGGATATACAAGGTCACTTCCAACTCATGGGAATCAACGGGAGACGGCCTTGGGCTTGCATATGAGGCAGGCGCTGAACTGATGGACATGGAAATGATACAGTTCCATCCAACGGGCATGGTCTTCCCTCCGGGAGTTAAGGGGTTGCTCGTCACTGAGGGGGTGAGGGGTGAGGGCGGTATCCTCCTGAACGCCAATGGTGAAAGGTACATGCAGCGTTATTCCCCAAAGAAGATGGAACTGGATGCAAGGGACATAGTTGCAAGGGCAAATTACGCTGAAATAATGGCCGGAAGGGGGACAGTACATGGAGGTGTCTACCTGGACATTACGCACAAGGGTGCTGATTTCATAAAGAAAAAATTGCCAAGCATGTACAAACAGTACATGGATTTCGCTGGTGTGGATATCACAAAGGAAAAGATGGAAGTTGCACCAACGGTCCACTACCAGATGGGGGGGATAAGGGTTGATCCAGAGACTGGGGCAACAAACGTCCCCGGACTATTTGCATCTGGAGAGGTGGCGAGCGGCCTCCATGGCGCCAACAGACTGGGAGGGAATTCCCTTGCAGACATACTTGTGTTTGGGAGAAGAAGCGGGGAGGGGGCATCTGCCCATGCAAGGAATGTATCTCCCGGGAAGATAGATGAATCTGTCGTCTCAGCAGAAATGGAGAGAGTGAAGTCTTTCCTCGGAAAGGAGGGGATGAACCCGCATGACCTGGCGTCAAGGCTAGAAGAGAACATGAGCGATAACGTTGGAATAATAAGAGATGAAGAGAAACTGAATAAGGCACTGGCAGTGATCATGGAACTGAAGGAATTATCCAAGAAAGTAGCTGTTCACGGGAGTCTCAAATACAACAAGGGCTTACTTCAGGCTCTCGAGCTGCCATCGATGCTCACTGCTGCGGAGGCGATAGTGAGGGGTGCAATAGAGAGGAAGGAGAGTCGCGGTGCACACGCAAGAAGCGACTTCCCCAAGAAGAATCCCGAGATGAGGAAGAACATCATCTACATTAAAACTGAGAAAGGTATGAAACTTGAATGGAGAGAAGTCCCGCCCATGCCTGATTATCTTAAGAAACTTGTAAAGGAGGAGGAATACTGATGGAAACAATAAAGGTAAGCGTGTTTAGGAGAGACCCTGCAACTGAGAGTGAGGGTAGATTCGTTGATTACGAGGTTCCAAAGGAGGAGGGGATGGTTGTACTTGATGCAATGAAGTATATAGAGAAACACATAGACCCCAGCCTCTCCCTGAGATGGAACTGCATGGCGGGGAAGTGCGGTTCCTGTTCTGCGGAAATCAACCACCGCCCGTCACTCATGTGCAAGTCAAGGGTGGATTCATACAAGGGAGAAAAGGTAACTGTTTCTCCGCTTGCAGCCTACCCGCTCATCAAGGACCTTGTCACAGATGTGTCTCAGAACTGGGACCTCCTCAGGAAAATACCAAAATTCACTCCAAGAGAGGGCCTCGAAAAACCCTGGAAAATTTCCCAGGTGGATATAGAGCGGTCGAAAGAATTCAAGAAGTGCATAGAGTGTTTTCTGTGCCAGGATGTGTGTCATGTGATAAGGGAGCACAACTCTGGATATTTTGGTCCCAGGCATATTGTTAAGGCGGCGTCGCTGGATATGCACCCTCTTGATGCACTGGACAGATCGACGTTCATGAACAAGGATGCTGGTCTCGGTTACTGTAACATCACCAAATGCTGCACAGAGGTATGCCCTGAGGAAATTCACATCACAGACAACGCCATAATTCCAGAGAAGGAGCGGGCAGTAAATGCACAGTACGATCCCCTGGCAATGCTTGTCAGGTCAAGAAGAAAGGGGAGAGGAAATAAATGAGGGCTGCGAACGAATCACCCATAAGGCACCTGATTCCGCCTGAATTCCTTGAACCAAACTGGAGATTCTGGTCATTCGTATTCATATCAATCCTTGGTTCCATTTTGATCGTTATGTACAAGGTACCCGTTTATGACGGCCTCACCGATCCATTCTACACCCCCACGGTCCTGATCCTCCCACTTGTCGTACTGTTCAGGTTGACCTGCTATGCGTACAGGAAGGATTATCACAGGCACCTGTTCAATCACCCCAACAGCTGCGCCACAGACGTCAGGCTTGACTCCAGCAAAAGGGGGTACAGCGGTGAAACTGGATTCTTCAGGATAGAGAATACACACAGATACTTCATGTATACAGCATGGGCAATACTGCCATTCTTCTATTATGACATATACCATTCAATAGTATATACAGGTGCGATAACCGTAAGCCTTGGGACTATTATACTCACGGTAAATGCACTTGCTGTAACATTCTACACTTTTTCCTGCCATTCAGTAAGGCACCTGATCGGTGGATACAGGGACTGTGTCAACTGCCCTGTGAACCAGAACAGGAAAAATTCACTCTACAGGTTCCAGTCAAGGCTGAATGGGCATCATGAGGCACTAGCGTGGACGAGTCTCATAATGTTCGTGTTCGTTGACCTCTTCATCCGGGGAATGGTTGCCGGAGTTGTGCCGAACATACTGCTGATTCATATGGGGTTGTGATGATATGCTGAAGATACTTCCTTCAAGATACAGATACCCCCTTTTCTTTCTGGGAATTCTGTTGATGGAAATAGCCGGGGTCCTTTACAAGGTAACTGATCTGGGAGAAGGTGGTACGGAGGTGTTGATCATTGTTGGTTTCCTTACGTTTGCGTTCTCTATTCTCGCCACCTGACGATGAAAAGGGGGATTGAAGTTAATCTTTGTTCATTGAATTTTTACTTTTAGTGTACTTAATTTAATTAAGGTCAAAAAACTGAGAATTTTTATATCGTCTTGAACTTTAGTAGTGGAGATCTATTTGGTCGAAATCTTTGATTACGATTTAGTTATAGTCGGTTCCGGTCTTGCGGGTCTTAGAGCTGCAATAGAAGCTGCCAAAGTTGGAAAGGGAAAATTGAAGATTGCAATCATTGCGAAAAATCAACTGATGAGGCCCCATTCAATTTCTGCAGAGGGCGGTTCCGCAGCCGTTCTCTATACGGATGAGGGAGATTCATTCGATCTGCATGCGTACGACACCATCAAGGGATCAGACTACCTCGCCGATCAGGATGTTGTTGAATTCTTTGTGAGGCAGTGCCCTGTGGACATACTGGAACTTGAACACTGGGGGATTCCCTGGGCCAGAAGGGAGGATGGAAGAATAGCCCAGCGTCCTTTCGGTGGCCATTCATATCCGAGGGCAACGTTTGCTTCAGACAGAACGGGATTCTACGAGGTTCATACCCTCTACGACACCATGCTCAAGTATGGAAACATCGACAAGTTCCACGAGCAATTTGTATATGATATACTGGTTGACAACAACACATTCAGGGGCGTACTGGCCTTCGACATACCCACAGGCGAAATAAGGATATTCAAGGCAAGGGCTGCGATAATAGCGACTGGAGGGCTGGGCAGGCTGTACGGTTATACCACGTATTCGCATCTAGTGACAGGGGACGGACTTGCAATAGCACTCAGAAGGGGTCTCAGGATGAAGGACCTGGAGTTCGTTCAGTTTCATCCAACCGGACTAGTTCCATCAGGAATACTGATAACAGAGGGTGTAAGGGGGGACGGCGGGATACTGAAGAATGCCAAAGGTGAAAGATTCATGGAAAAATATGCTCCGTCAAAGAAGGACCTTGCACCTAGGGATATAATTTCAAGGAGCATGATGACGGAGATACTCGAGGGCAGGGGATACAAGGGCCCGGACGGACTGGATTACCTGCTGCTGGATTTCTCGCCTATTGGCGAGGAAAAGATAAAGGAGAAACTGTCACAGGTGAGGGAAATAGGAATCCACTACGTTGGCCTGGATCCGCTCACGTCTCCGCTTCCTGTCAGACCTTCCGCCCATTACACAATGGGTGGAATAGATATTACAACAACTGGTTACACAGGAGTTACTGGCCTCTGGGCTGCCGGTGAGGCTGGCTGCATCTCCGTACACGGATCAAACAGACTCGGTTCAAATTCGACAAGCGAATGCGTAGTCTTCGGAAAGCAGGCGGGTGGCGACTCTGCTAAATGGCTCCTGTCCAACGAAAAGCAGGTGAATCTATCCGAAGGGGACAGAGCTTACGCTGAGAATTTCATAGCTGATGCATACAAGGATAAGGGAGACAACGACCCATACGACATCAAGAGGGAACTCTGGAAGACCATGGACAAGGATGCGTATGTCTTCAGGAATGAGAAGGACCTCACGGATGGATTGAGGATTGTTCGTGGGCTCATTGATAAGAGCACCAAGATCACGATCGCTGAGAAGGGGAACGTCTACAACCAGAACCTTATCGCTTCTCTTGAAATGAAGAATCTGGTTGAACTGGCAGAAGTTGTCTTCTACGGTGCCCTCCAGAGGAAAGAGAGCAGGGGATCTCACTTCAGGACAGACTACCCCAAGAGGGACGATGAGAATTACCTGAAGCATACGATTATACAGAAGGTGGGTGGCGAATTGAAGCTAAGTTACAAGCCGGTAACACTGACCAAGTGGAAGCCGGAGGCGAGGGTATACTGAGGTGATAAGATGACGATTGAAAATAAGAAAGGATGGATCTCATGGTTCAACCCATTCAAGTACGGGACAGACAGGTGGATGTACTCCCTTCACAGGCTGACGGGAATTGCCCTCGGCCTTTATCTCATGGCACACGTATGGGAAACCTCAAACATCCTCAATGGACCCGTAACATGGAACAAGATCATGGTTGATCTTGACTACCCATTCGGGCAGCACTTCGGGCCCCTGATCCTGTCGCTGATACTGATTGCAGCAGATTATCACGCCCTGAACGGCATCAGGTTGACCATAGTCGAGAACGGTCTCATGCTTCCCAGACCTTACAGACCGGAATATCCATACAAGGCAAAATCAACGAGAGGGCTCAATGACGTACTCAAGATAGTCCTTGGCATACTGATGATAATCATATCTGTGATAGGCATCATATACATCTATACCGGGGTGATAGTATGAAGGAATCCCAGATCATGCTGATACAGTATATCAG
This sequence comes from Thermoplasmata archaeon, assembly GCA_049965815.1. Taxonomy (GTDB): domain Archaea; phylum Thermoplasmatota; class Thermoplasmata; order Thermoplasmatales. The sequence continues at coordinate 86,267 of JBMFVV010000001.1, forward strand.
CGGTGTACTGATCCTTGTGCTGGGTGCTTTCCATTTTCTGGCCATAAGCGCCCTCGCTCCAACAACAGATAAGGTGCTTTACCATTACAGCACGACTGGAGGGGTACATAACCTGACAAACGGCACACTGTATTACTACAACGTGACGAAAATTTACACATCTCTGGCCTGGGGATCGGTATTTGAACTGCTGCTTACATTCCTGGTATTCCACATATTCAACGGCTTCAGAATCATGCTATCAGAGCAGTTCCCGGGAAGCAGATCTGAAAAAATTATCACATATAGCATGCTAATCGTCGCACTGATCGTATTCATATGGGGAACCAGGACAATCGTACTGATGTTATATGGAGGAGGAGTCTAAAATGCAAGAACTTGCACTGAAGGGATTCGGAGAGGTCGTAAAGACAGTCACTCTCAGAATAAGGAGATACGACCCAGAGAGCGGGGAGCCGCCGAAATATGTAGAATACAAAGTACCAGTCCAGCTGGGCATGACTGTCCTCGATGGCGTACTCTACGTAAAGGAACATCTGGATCATACAGTATCCGCCAGATATTCATGCAGAATGGGTATTTGTGGGTCCTGCGGAATGATAATCAACGGCAGGGAAAGACTCGCCTGCCAGACACAGATTCTGGAACTTGGAAAGGATCTGATAAAGATTGACCCCATGGGGAATTACGGGACGGTGAAGGATCTCGTGCCTGATCTGAGCAAACTCTTCAAGAATCATGAAGCAGTGAAGCCTTACATTATCAGGGATGAGGAAGAACCCAAGGGTGAATATCTCCAGACGCCGGATCAGCGCGAAAATTATGCAATGTTCACAGACTGCATCATGTGCGGACTCTGCTTATCTGCGTGCCCAACTAATGCAACTGACGAGCTCTATCTCGGTCCTCAGGCTCTCGCCCAGGCTTTCAGGTACATCTCTGACAACAGGGACCTGGGATTCAACGAGAGGCTCAACGTTATAGATTCTAAACATGGCGTGTGGAGATGCCACTTTTCTGGCGCATGCTCAGATGTATGCCCGAAGGGAGTGGATCCTGCACTGGGCATCCAGCTATTACGGCAATTGCTAACGTCAAACGTATTCGTCAAATTCGAGCAGAAGGGGGCACCAAAGGGTCCAGATAGAAAATCTGTAACAGGTGTTTCGTAATGCAAGACATTTCAAGCAGTAAGCCGACAAATTATAAATTTGATAAATCATTAAAGGTGTGATGAGCATGACCCCTGATCTGGCTGCCCTTGCTCTGGCAGTCATTATAGTACCTATAATTATTGCGATACTTATCGGAACTGCACGTCATTTTTCGCCAAAGGCTTATGGCAAATACACTCACGACAACTATGAATGCGGAGAAGTTTCCATTGGAGATTTCCAGTCGCCACTGCCCGTACAGTATTTCTTCTTCATAATGGCATTCGTCGTATTCGATGTTGATTTCATCCTGTTGCTACCGTGGGCTGGTTCAGTGAAAACACTCGGGGCAGGTATATTCCTTGACGTCGTTCTTTTCATAGCTATAATGCTTGGTGGGCTTTTCTATGCATCCAAGAAAGGATATATGAGGTGGTTAAGTGTCGGATAGTATTTTAGTTACATCACTCGAGGAAGCGTTCAAGTGGGGAACAGGAAAATCACTTTGGCCTTTCACATTCGGGCTGGCGTGCTGTGCAATAGAGATGATGAGTGCAATGGGATCTGACTACGACTGGGCAAGATTTGGTTCAGATGTTTTCAGGGATTCGCCGAGGCACTCTGACCTAATGATTGTATCAGGGACAGTCACGAAGAAGATGGCACCAAGGATAAGAAGACTTTACGATCAGATGGCCTTCCCGAAATTCGTTATCTCCATGGGAGCCTGCGCCTCAGCAGGTGGCCCGTACGTGAGGGGGTACTCCGTTGTCGATGGAGTTGACCAGGTCGTGCCTGTTGACGTTTATGTTTATGGGTGCCCTCCAAGGCCTGAGTCTCTGATTCAGGCGTTGAAGTTGCTTCAGGACAGAATCGTTGCGGGAAAGGTGAAACATTGATTCCCGTAGAGAGCGAGTCTTCAACCAAGAATGGCATAAAGATCGTCTATGTGGCAAAGGAGAACATACTGCCATTCCTGAAGGAGAAGAAGGACGAGGGGTTCGACACCCTTCTGATGATCTCAGGCGTTGATTACAGGGATCATCTTGAGGTTCTATACCATCTTCTTTCATCTAAAAATAATTCCCGCCTCATAGTTAAGACGAAGACTGATGGGGAAGTCGATTCGGTAACATCACTCTGGAAAGGAGCGGATTGGCATGAAAGGGAGACCTGGGACCTGGTAGGGATTAAGTTCAAGAATCATCCCAACCTGAAGAGAATACTTCTTGCCGAGGGATGGGTAGGACATCCTCTGAGGAAGGACTACCCGATGGACAAGAAGCAGTATGTAAACCTGGCAGACGACGGAGAGGACACGGTTTCTTACGACAGGAGGGAGGGATACTGATATGGAGGACAAGGTAGTAGAGGTAAACTTCGGGCCACAGCATCCTTCTACTCACGGTGTTCTCAGGATCAAGGTAAAACTGGACGGCGAGATCATCGTCGACGCACAACCTGTCATCGGGTACCTTCACAGGAATGCGGAGAAACTGGCAGAGATGGGTGCATATCCAAAGGGAATGATATACATCGACAGGCTCGACTACGTGGCTGCTCTCAACATGGAGCTTGGATACGTACTAGCAGTCGAGAGCCTGATGGATGTTCAGGTCCCAGAACGGGCCCTGTGGATAAGACAATTGATGGTCGAGTTGAACAGGGAGGCATCGCACCTGATATGGCTCGGGACCCATGGTCTCGATATGGGAATGCTGACACCGTTCTTCTACTGCTTCAGGGAGAGGGAAAGGATACTGAGGATATTCGACGAGATAACGGGGAGCAGGCTTCTATACAACTACTTTGCAATAGGTGGTGTTTACTCAGATGTAACACCAAAGGCCATAGACATGATCAAATCGTGGACTGAAGATTTCGGGGCGAAACTCGAGGAGATACAGTCCATTCTTGGAAAGAGTTACATATATGTGAGCAGGACGAAGGGTGTTGGAGTACTTTCCCCAGAAGATGTGCTTTCTTATGGAGTAACTGGTCCAATGCAGAGGGCTTCAGGAATCAAGAGGGATGTGAGAAAGGATTCACCCTACCTGTTCTATGACAAGGTAAATTTTGATATCCCCTACAGAACGGAGGGGGATGTTTATGCAAGATTCCTCGTAAGGATAGAGGAGATGAGGCAGAGCATAAAGATAGTCAAGCAGGTGCTTGAAAAACTGCCTCAGGGTGATTTCTACAACAAGAAGTATTCAAAGCCAATGCTTGTGAGGCTCAAGGCAACTGGCGAATCGTACGTTCCAACTGAATCCCCCAAAGGGGAGTTCGGGATACATCTCATTGGGGATGGATCTTCAATACCCTACAGGGTGAGGATCAGGAGCCCGAGTTTTGCAAATCTTTCATCAATACCAACAATGCTAAAAGGGTACAAGATTGCAGACCTGACAGCTGCTGTGAGTTCAATGGACCCTGTCTTTGGGGAGGTTGACAGATGAACCTTTTTTTCTTCCTGATGAGCATCCTCTACGGCATAGTGAAGTTCCTCCACATCAATTTTGTTCCATACACGTACCAGGGTGTTCCAATAGGACTCTGGATTGCATACCTTATCGTTGGGGTAGTGGAGGTTGTTCTTGTTTTTGCACTATCGATGGTAGCAGTAATCATCATCATCTACGTTTTCAGAAAATATATGGCAGACGTTCAGAACAGGATCGGACCAAACAGGGTGGGAAAATGGGGAACTCTGCAGCTCATAGCTGATGTGTTTAAGCTCATACAAAAGCAGGATATCATACCCACTTCTGCTGACAGGACTGCATTCAGGGTGGCTCCTTATATTGTCTTCACTCCAGTGATACTGGGATTTATCCTGATACCTTTCGGCAACGTTTCAATCCTGAATCTGATGGTTGTGAATTTCAATTACACGATACTATTCCTCATCGCCTTCATGACAATAGCTCCTCTTGGGGAAATAATAGGAGGATTGGCCTCTCACAACAAGTTCTCCCTTTTTGGCGCCCTCAGATCTGCAGCACAGGACATGGGATTCGAAGTACCCATGCTGATATCTCTCGTCTCGGTTATAGTGCTTGCAGGGAGCTACAGTGCATATGATATTGTAACTGCACAGAGATTCATACCCTTCATCGTGCCAGAAATCATAGGGTTCATAGTCTTCTTCCTTGCCATGATAGGAAGGCAATCCATCCCACCGTTTGATCTACCAGAAAGTGGTAGCGAACTTGTCAGTGGTTTCTCGACTGAATACAGCGGAATGAGATACGGAATATTCTACATGGGAAACTTCGGGTTCATGGCTCTCGCAGCATTTGTTGTTGCTGTCATATACTTAGGAGGATGGGAGGGACCTATTTTCCCTGGAACCATCTGGCTGGTTATAAAGGGAATAGTCTTCATCTTCATATTCTTGCTTTCTTGGATTTCACTGGGAAGGGTTAGGATAGATCATCTTCTGCAGATGGGGTGGAAGTATCTCCTTCCACTGAGTATAATAAACCTGCTCATAAGTGCAGGCATAGCTCTTTACTTGGGGGGGTTGTTCTAAATGTCAGATAAAGAAAAGATACCGGGACCAGCAAGTGGAATTGCAGGTGTGGTAAAGGGGGTTTGGACCGTCTTCATGGAAGGATTCAAACCAAAGGTCACAAGACAGGTACCCGAGGAAAAACTCGAATATCCTGCAAGAACAACTGGAAGGGTTTTTCTCAATGTCGATACGTGCATAGGATGTACGCTATGTGAACAGATATGTCCGAACGGGACTATCAGGATGGTGGATTTTCACCACGAGAAGAACCAGGAATTTGACAAGAAATACCCAAACAAGAGGGAAATATATCCATCAGTGGATGTATCAACCTGCATACACTGCAATCTCTGTGAGGAGATCTGTCCAACAGGTGCCATAACACTGGAACCTGAGGTAGAGGAAGTTCATTTTATCAGGAAGAACACAAGGTATACTCCTTTACAGCTGGGAAAGAAGGAAGCTGAGCTTTGGGGGGAAGATAGACAATGATAATATTCTACATTCTAGCCATACTAGCCATCGTATCTGCCCTCATGGCTGCATCTAGCAAGAATCTTCTTCACTCCACTCTCTGGTTGACTTTTCTGGTGGTGGATGTTGCTGGTATTTTCTTCTATCTGGAAAACTTCTTCATTTCAGCCATACAAATACTCGTTTATGCTGGTGCAATAATAGCGCTGATTCTCACATCCGTAATGCTGTCCAGGAGGTATCAGGATGCCGAATAAGATTGCAATTGCACTGTCAGTCATCCTGTTCCTGATCATGGTGACTTTCATCCAACTAAGTGCCTTCCCTCACGGAACCATTCCAGTAAACACGGGAACATCCATAAATCCTGGAATAACTCAGTCCATTTTCACAACATATCTTCTTCCATTCGAGATTGTAACTTTCCTTCTCGTTGCGGCCATGCTTGGCGCGATGTACCTAGGTGAGAGGGGTGAGAACAAATGAGTCTATCTAGCATCATTTCGGCTCCAATGAATATGGGGGCTGTGGAGTTTCTTTCCATAGCAATACTTGCAATAGGTATTTACTCATTCCTGAGTTCGAAAACTATTGTCAAGGCACTGATATCTGTTGAAATAATGATAAACGCAGGCCTGATAAATCTCATAGGGGCATCCAGCTATTACGGCAATCCAGCAGGAGCTGACATGACACTTTTCGTCCTGGTTATAGCGGCTGCAGAAACAGTTGTGGCTATGGCACTGTTCATCGCAGTGTTCAGAAAGAAGGGATCTGCTGGACTGGACGTACTGAAACTGCTGAGGTGGTAAAATGGATCTATCAGTCATAATGACATTCCTGATATTCGGCCTTCCTCTCATTGGTTTTCCATTCGTCATAGGCATAGGGTACCTGAAAAAGAACTACTCAATGTACCTGGGAACGTCGCTCATCCTGGCATCCTTCCTTATCACACTGTACATCTTCTTCACCTATACGGTGAATGGCATTATAATACAATCCAGCTTCAACTGGCTACCATCACTCCCAGCCATCATACCGATGGGAGTTTACGCAGACAAGCTCTCAATGATAATGTCACTGATGGTATCATTCGTAGGCTTCCTGATAATACTATTCTCAGTTGGATACATGAAGGAAGACCCCAACAGGCACGTCTTCTTTGGAGAGATGGTTCTATTCACATCATCAATGCTTGGCCTGGTTCTATCTTCATCCCTGTTTATGCTCTTCATATTCTGGGAACTGGTAGGCCTTTGTTCCTACCTGCTCATAGGCTTCTGGTATTACAAACCGAATGCGGCTTCGGCAGCAAAGAAGGCATTCATAGTGACAAGGGTGGGGGATGTTTTCTTCATAGCAGGAATAGGAGCTGCAATACTATATTCAAACGGAGCGGCTCTGTCAATTTCGGGACTCACATCGATTCACCTAGCCTGGCAGCAGACGATAGTTGCACTTCTGCTCTTTGGAGGTGCGATCGGTAAGAGCGCCCAGTTCCCGCTACACGTCTGGATACCGGATGCGATGGAGGGACCAACTACTGTCTCAGCGCTCATCCACGCTGCCACAATGGTCACTGCCGGAGTATACCTGATAGCGAGGACTTTCGTACTTTTCCCATACGGTTCAATCCAGGTTGAGGTTATCCTCTACATAGGCGTACTGACAATAATCATGTCGGGACTCATTGGCCTGGTTGTCAATGATATCAAGAGGATTCTGGCCTACTCCACTATAAGTCAGATAGGATACATGTTCGCCGCTCTTGGACTTGGTCTCGGTGCAACCAGCATAGGCCTTGCCATGTACCAGCTTGAGGCGCACGCTTTCTTCAAGGCACTCCTTTTCCTCACTGCAGGTTCTATACTTCACGCAATATTGAACGTAAGGGACGTTAACAAGATGGGCGGCCTCTGGAAGAAGATGCCTATAACCATCTCGGGAATGTTCATAGGAGTACTCGCACTATCCGGATTTCCGGGATTTGCCGGCTTCTTCAGCAAGGACAGTATCATAACGGCCAGCCATAACGCTGGATTCCTTCTCGCGTGGATACTCCTATCGATAGGTGGTTTCCTTACTGCACTCTATTCATTCAGGCTGTTCTTCAAGGTTGCGCTCGGAAAGCCACGCAGCGATGCAGCGGAACATGCTCACGAATCAAAGTGGATAATGTTGATACCGATAGTGATACTGGCTGCTTTCGCTGTAGTGTTTGGAGTTTTCCAGCGCGGATTCTATTCATTTGTTGAAACTGGGTCAGCTTCAGGGGCATTCGGAATTGCCCCGCTGAATACGATGGACCTGGTGCCTGTGATCCTCATGCTGATAGGAATGGGAATAGCTTACTATGCCTGGGGAAGGCATTCCAGTATTCCACAGAAAGTTGCAAACGGGACAAGAGACCTATACTTGCTTGTAAAGAACAAATTCTACATCGATGTCTTCTACACCAACGTTATAGCGGAGAGAGGAGTTCTGGGAATGTCAGCCGTAACTGACGGATTTGAGAAGAAAGCAATCGGTGGGCTTGTAAACGTCTCTGGAAGACTATTCCAGAATTCAGGGAAAGTCCTGAGAAAGATTCAGACAGGCCTTGCTAGGCAGTATGCTCTCATAATACTGATAGGATTGGTGCTTGCACTCCTGCTTCTCAGAATATTCATGCTTGTAGGGGTGATACATTGATATTTCAGCTGAGCTATCTGCTGCTCATACTGACCCTTATCATCATAGCGTCAGCTGCTGCAAGGGGTAAGGTTGCAAGATATCTCACCATTCTCTTCTCTGCAATAGTTTTCGTGTTTGTAGTGACGAACAACATGACCATGACTAACTTCAATTACGGAACACTCTCAATCCTCACGCTTTCATTCCAACTGAACTTCGTCAGTTCAATACTGCTGATCCTCGTATCATTCATAGGAATATTCGTACCCCTCAGGTACTCGAGCTCACCTGGGTTCTTTGTCCTGCTACAGTTCCTGCTGTTCTCGCTGATAGGAATATTCACCACGAGAGATTTCATACTGTTCTACATCTTCTGGGAAATGGTCCTCATCCCCTCATTCTTCGTCATAGGAATTTGGGGAGGAAAGAACAAGAATTATGCCGCAATGAAGTTCTTCATCTATACCCACGTCGGTTCAGTTTTCATGCTGCTTGGTATATTCACGATGTACTTCACTGAAGGTGCATCCAACTTCTCCATGGCAACACTGATATCGGGAATAGGCTCAGTTCCAATAGCATACCAGGCTTTCGTGATTTTCGGCTTCCTGTTCGCCTTCCTTATAAAACTCCCAACCATTCCTCTGCACTCCTGGTTACCTGATGCATATGTGGAGGCGCCATCCGAAGGTACAGTCTTCATATCTTCCCTTCTTTCAAAGATGGGTGCATTCGGACTGCTCATAATATTCTCTCCAATCTTCATGGCATCATCATTTGCGGGCAGTACTGCAGTTCCGATTGCACTGATTGCCCTGGGAATTTTCTCCCTGTCGTATTCGGCCCTCGTGGCCCTTTACCAGAAGGACCTGAAGAGGATGATGAGCTACACGAGCATCGGTCATATGTCGTTCATAACAATTGCAGTCGGCGGCTTCCTATATCTGAATGGATCTAACCCACTCGCGTCTCAGCTTCTCTATTATGGGGCGGTTTTCCAGCTCATCTCCCATGGCCTCATCATTGCGATGATTTTCGCCCTGGTTGATACCCTTGAGAAGGCTACTGGAACAAGACAGATACCGGCACTGGGTGGACTGGCAAGAAAATTGCCAGCACTTTCATTCCTTATCCTGGCAGCATTCCTTGCATCCGTTGCCATACCTGGTTTCTCCGGGTTTGTAGGCGAGATATCAATACTCCTCGGAAGTTATGCAGTACTGAAATACTATCTAATATTCGTGCTCATAGGGGTGGTTCTCACAGCTTCATATCACGTGTTTGCACTGCAGAGAACAATCTTTGGCCCGTATAACGAGTTCCTGGGGAATATAACTGCAAGAAAGCAGGATCTATTGGTCGCACTGTTTCCCCTTGCCATCATATTCATACTGGGAATATACCCTGCTCTTGTCTTTCACATATTTAACATCCACGTGATACAATTCCTGGGAGGGATTCACTGATGATAACATTTGGAAATTATGACTACTTGTGGAACGTATTTATCCTGTTCATAGGGGCATTCGTAGCACTGTTTGTCAGCCTGGCAACAGAGAAGAGATCCGTCATGGTGGCGATCGGTGCTGTGTTTGTGTCCGTCTCTCTGATCATCACTGTACTGCAGTATTTCTCATCTTCAGTTGCGGGCGGCAGTATTTTGCTATCAGGATTCTCGAAACTGTTCTTCATAGCTATACTCGTCCCAGGACTCCTATCCGTGATCGGCATGTCTAAGACCCCACTGAGCAAGAAACCTGGACTGATGGTCTTCATATTCCTCATTTCCCTGGGATTCATGCTGCTGACAATAGCTAGCTACAACCTGCTTTTCATATTTGTCGCGTTCGAGGGTGTTTCAATTCCAACCTACGTCCTTGCGGCCTATGGGAAGTCTGACAGCGAGATTGAGGCTGCGATAAAATACTTCATCATAGGAGCCTTCTCGACCGGACTCATAATATTTGGTATATCGCTGTACTACATTGCAACAGGTAGTCTTTTCCTTGGCGCGATACCGAGCTTCCACAGCGTATACTACCTTGCATTGGGCCTTCTGGTCTTCGGATTTGGATTCAAGCTTGCCATATTCCCGCTGCACGGATGGGCAATAGATACCTATACAGGTGCGTCAAACCCTGTATCATCGTATCTTAGCACAAGCTCGAAGATCATGACGCTCATCGTCTTGCTAAACATACTCTTCACATCCCCACTCTTCTTTAGCTACATGAAGATACTGTTTGCCATAATCGCAATACTCACAATGACGTTCGGAAACGTTGTTGCAATATCTCAGAATAACGTGAAGAGGATGCTTGCGTATTCATCCATAGCACAGGCTGGATACCTATCAGTTGTTTTCCTCGTTGCAGGAACAAAGGCAATTGACCTTGCAGTCATAAGTTTGTTCATGTACGCCCTCGCATATGGATTCATGAAAGCTGGATCCTTCCTGGCAATGAACAGCCTAGGAAACTATGACATAGAGAATTTCTCCGGAATGTGGAAGAGAAATCCAGCTTTTGCTGTATCATTTGCAATTCTCCTACTTTCGCTGGCAGGTTTCCCAGGTACGCTTGGCTTCATAGGAAAATACTTCCTGTTCCTGTCAGTTCTATCCACAGGAACGCCTCTGGCATACCTTGTCGTGATAATAGCTGTAATAAATTCAGTCGTATCGTTCTACTACTACGGCAGAGTCATCATTTACATGTTCTGGAGAGAGGGCGTGAAGGAGAAGGTTGCTAACAACTACCTCCTCTATTCATCCGCATTCTTCACCGTGCTATTCGGAGTTCTCTACTTCCTTGTGTTCTCCTATGCCCAGTCCATATTTCCATCTGTACTGACACACTTGATAGGGGGTATTTAGATGCTGGAACAGGCATACTTCCAGATGTACGAGACAGAGATGATAGGCGGAGAGGTAAACAGGGCAGCACACTTTCTTGAGAGAGCATCAAAGGGGAAGGGGTTCTATTCCCAAGTTTCCAAGATCCTGCTAGAAGCATTGAAAAACCATACAGAACCTGAAGAGGTAAAGCAGAAGATAATGGAGATAGAGGGAGACAACGGAGAAAAGCTTGCAATATACCTGAGATTCCTCTACTCCGTCAACAGATATGACGTCGCATTTCCAAAGTACGATTCAAAGAGGTGCAAGGACAAATGACGGAAGAATATGACTACGAATTTCTCAGGGAGCTGAAGAGAGAAGGAGAAGAGATCGTTTTCTCTGCGGAAAAGAAGAGGATGATGCTTCTGAGCGAGGAATGGGATAGCTCAAGGACAAAGATAATGGAAGAAATATCAAGGAAGTATGGAATAGATACAAGGGAGAAGTTTCAGGAGTTCAAGGAAAAATACAACATCACGGACTACTGAAGGAATCAAGTGTCTTGATATTCTCGTCGTATGGTAACTTCCTAGAGGACTGCATATTTTGTTCAATCCAGCTGTCGAGATCGACCTCATTCTTCAATCTTATCCTCTTGATTTCCCACAAACAGTTGTGACAATAAAGCCCAGAAACAATAACGCTGCCACAAATTAAACAGTGGGAAGAAGCCATTAAAAGTGAAAGAGCGAGCGTTAATAAATTTTGTCTATTTTTTTGAAATGAAGCTCGGGAAATTGATGAAGGAATAATGCATTTTTAGATCATTCAACCGAGTGAAAATTTGCTTTATCTTTCTCCCCATCTCTTGATGAGCTTGTTCTCAACGCCCACGATATCCAAAACCCTTGAGGTGACAAAGCTGAATAGGTCTTCCATTCGTGAAGGACCGTGGTAGAACCCAGGACTCGCTGGGAGGATGTAGGCTCCAGCCTCAGATAGGGTCAGCAGGTTTCTCAGATGTATGGTGCTGAGAGGCATTTCCCTGAAGACTATCACCATTTTCCTCCTTTCCTTCAGCGCAATGGATGCTACCCTTGTGACTAGATTATCTGATAGACCGTTTGCTATCTTGCCGATCGTGTTCATGGAGGCTGGTGCTATGATGAAGGCATCGAACTTATGAGAACCAGAAGCGAGGGGGGATCCAAAGTCATCCTCTTCGTATGCTTCGTCTGCGTAGCTCCTCAACGTCTTTTCACTGACTTTCCCAGTGAGTTCATACTTTGCAACTTCAAGTGCACCCTTAGATACAATGAGCGCCTTCTTTTGAGGCAGTTTCCTGAGGATGTCAACGCCATAAGCTATTCCCGATGCCCCTGTTATTGCCAAAACGTATTCCATGATTGACTATCAATAGAACCTATAGATATTTTCTCAGGTCTTCCTCGGTGAAGTAGGCAGCAAGTATCTTCTTTATGTAGTTGATCTTCTCGAACGCAGATAGTTCCTGAATTGCATAGCTGACATTCTGCGACATCATCTTTATTGATTTCTCTATTGCATCCTTTCTGCTGTTTCCCTCATATTCAAAAACTGATACGATGTTCGGCCTGTTGAACTTCTTGTCGTCCTTTCCTGGCCTCTTGCCCAGTTCAAAGGAGCCGATTGTGTTTATCACATCATCCCTTACCTGGAATGCAATACCCAGGTGCTCCCCGGCTTTTGAGAGGCCGGCTATGGCTTCATCCCCCATCTTCTCACTTATAGCAGCTATGCTTATGGATGTCGAAATCAGGGAGGCCGTCTTCTTCCGGGCAATCTCCATGTAATTCTTGAGGCTCATGCTGACGTTCTTCCTCTGCGTACAGAAATCCATTGATTCTCCGTCGCACATCAGGAATGCCGCCTCAGCTATCCTCTTGACGACTGATTCACCATATGCAGATGAAAGGGCAACTGCCCTAGCTATGAGTGCATCGCCTGCAAGAATAGCATTCTCCGTACCGTACTTGTGGTGGACGGTCTCTACCCCCCTTCTCATGTCATCTTTGTCTATTATGTCGTCGTGAATTAACGACGATATGTGGAGATACTCTATTGCTATCGCAAGATTGACGAATTTTATTGAGTTTAAACCGACAGATTCGGCACCCACGAATACAAGAGTAGGTCGAAGTAGCTTCCCATTTACATTCAGCAAGTGGAAGGTTGATTTTTCAAGGTTAGGACTGGAGAACTTCCAGTAAAATTTCCCACTTAGGTCGTTCTTTACCGCTTGAAGAGCAACCATAGAATTTTCGCTGATGTTAAGCATATTCATGGTTGGTCCTTTATCACAACAAAATAGTTAAATATTGTCTGATTAGGTGATTGAACGTTTAATGGCAGTAGAAGTCAAAAAACTCGAGGGATGGTTTGAAAAACAGAAGCTGATGAAGGTCCTGAAGAACGACTATGACAACTTCTATATGCTCTTTGACCTGGACAACTTCAATTTCCTGCTTGGGAATAGTTCATTTTTATATGCAAAGGAGAATAATGAAGTTACTGGCATTCTCCTCAATTACTATCATTCATCTGGCGTGAAGGATATATGGCTCTACGGAGATAACGATTCTGCAAAAGCCCTACTGAACTACGTGGACAGGACTAACTCCGTCATCCACGTTAGATTCAGCGACAATCTAGGGACATTTAACGATGCACCTAACATTTACAGGGAATACTGCATGGTAAATGAGAACCCCAATGGCATTCACGACGAAAAGGTGAAGCTTCTCACACAGGACAAGTACATACAATACGCGAAACTCATTTCACAGTGGGATAACACTAGGTTCAAGACTATGGAGCTTGATGAATTCAGGAGCCTCCTCAACTACAGCACTGTATACGGTTACTTCGAGGGGGATAATCTTGTTAGCGCTGCAACGTTTGGAGCAGCCTGGAAGAACTGGTACGTAGTGTCATCCGTTTTCACTGACCCAGCACAGAGAAACAAGGGATACGTTCAAAAACTGATTTCTTCAATGCTGGACCATTACAGTAACCTTGACAAGGCCATACTGTTTGTGAACAAGGAAAATGCTCCAGCCATAAAGGCATACTCCAACCTTGGTTTCAAGATCTATTCTGAAGACCTCTGGGTTGATTACGGAACAGGTTTGGTTCCCTGATTCTTGATCCTGAATTCAGTTATAATTCCGTCTTCGTGCCTGAAGAAAAACTCTACCCTGTTTTTGCCGTTGGTCGCTTCGCAGTCCCTTCCTCTGGAATAATTGCCATCAATTGATATGGAGTCCACCCTATCCCATCCAGTTTCCTGCTTGACCCTCTTCACCATGTTCTCAAATGCGTCTGCGCATATGGAGCAGCAGAAGAACATCCTTTCTCCTTCCACCTCTCTCCAATAATCACCCCATGTGGCGTTGCACAGCGCACATCCATCATAATTCCTCTTCATACATTTTCCCCCTTTCATGTCTTGCTTCCAGATAACTGTAAAAATAGTCGCCTGACCTTAGGAAGTATGACTGTACCTCACGTTCCATTTTCAGCTCTTTTGCATAAAATTCCACGAGCTTTAGCGCCTCTCCAGCATGGTACTGGTCAGCGTCATATCCCGCTCTCAGGAATTGTGACGACTCCCTGGTGATTTCACCGTCGAGTATTTCTGGCCTAAAATATGAATATTTGGCCCCATACTGCTTGACGTTCCTGTCTGCGATCAGTTCCAGGGAATGCATCGATACCATTGCATCAAGCCAGTGTTCAGAGCTGCAGACATTTTCCCAGTAATTCAGTGCATTTTCAGTCTTCTTCAGTGGCTTCGAATTTACTACCTTATCTTTTTTCAATCCCACAGATTCCCCCATCTGGAGCAGTAAATCTATGTGAGCGGGATTTCCATCCTTCCCGAAATATTCGTCATTAATGTTATCCACCTCGTACTTCTGAACGTCAAAGAAGTCTGTTTTCGCTACTATGTAGGCACAGGACCTGACCCATTGCTTCAGGAAATGATAATGCTCGGTTACGTAACCCATTATCGTGTATTTCGTAGGATTTTGCATATCTAGAACAAAAACGTTAGGGTCATCTGAGAAAAACCTATCAACAAACCTCCTCCTAATCCACATTGCAAGCCCTCCTTCAGAAAAATCATAGAAATTCTCGATTTTTCTAGCAAGTTCATCTTCAGACATTTTTTTCCTGAATATCACGCGGTTGAGCCACATCACATGTGCTGGGTCGCTTGATTGAGCTTTTGAGTAAAGGTGAGAAGATATTGTGGCTATCTTGTCATCTCTAAATTTCACCCCACACACGGGACAGATGTTCATTGAAATTTCAGATGTAAGTTCATTAATAAATTTGTTGTTCAATGATCGCATAAATCAAGAAGAAAAACAATATACTCCAGACCAATTTACGGCGGGCGGAGGTTGCCGAGCCAGGTCAAAGGTGACAGATTTAGGGTCTGTTCCCGCAGGGGTTCGCCGGTTCGAATCCGGCCCTCCGCATACCAACGGTAATAATTCCATTCCATCTTTTTCACTGCACTGTACCAGTTGTTTTATTTGCCCGATCAACAGAGAATAATTACTATGCCACGGATAGAAGAAATTGAGAGTTATGATTATTCGTTGAAGACCACCAGGCTAAGCATTGAGCCATCAGTTGTTGCCACTCATAAATTAAATCGTTCGAAAACTCAGGAATATTTTAAATATCAACATTCTGTATGACGAATAATGTCGTTGGATGATAATTTAGATAAGGCAATAATCTCATCTAGAAAAAAGTCAGATGATGGTTCATTCGTGATATATAATCTCACAAAGGGAATAGACTTTTCAAACCCAAAAAAAGTTGCAGAAGCTGTTGCAAGAGTCTTTTTTGAAAATGACGCAGTCAACTGGTTCAAGGAAAATGGAAGTCACATTGAATTCAATCCAACATATAAGGTCAAAATACTCCTTGCTGAAGAACACAACAAGCTACTGTCTGAAACTGTCGATGACTTCCTCTCAGACTTAAAGAAAGATGAAATAAATAGGAAGTTCTCAAACCAGATAGACGGTATCTCTTCAAATGAGGAAAAATTACAGACTGCAGTGGGGCTTGCTGCAATTGGGTCGTTCTTTAACAAGCCATTCCAGCGAAAGGATGATAAGATAGAGATAGAAGATCAGGTGTTTACTGAGATGCTCGGTTCGCTTGAGATCAGGACACCAACAGATACTGATCTGATAGACTGGGATAATCTCCCTATCTGACCGCTCCGTCAAGGTTTAAAAATTCAGCAGTATATTGATGATGTCAGAGAGTCTGTCCACTGTGTAATTTGGCTTTACTCCATTAGGGGTCTTTTCACTGTATCTGTTAACCCAGATGGTCTTAAATCCCATTTTGGAAGCGGGAACTATGTCGTGGTATATACTCCCCGCAACATGAACGACCTCTTCCTCTTTTGCATCATATTCCTCTAACATTCTCATCCAGTGAGCCTTCGATGGTTTGTAAGACCTGACATCCTCCGCAGTTATGTAGCCGTCAACTTCAAGCTCATTTTCAGATATTGTTTCCTTTAACAGATCACGATCCACATTCGATAGGATAATCCTCTTTAATCCCATCTTTCCTATATCAACAAGTGTTGTAACAGTATCGTCAAAAGGTGGCCAGTGTGTAATGCTCTCTGCAAAGTCACCAGCATCCTTGTCAGAAGGATCTATGTTGTTCAACCTTTCCAGCTCCAGAAATGTTGACGCCAATATCTCCCTATATGTGGAGTAACCACTTTCCTTTCTGGATTCTATTTTCACGTACTCGTCAAAAATGTCCTGATTATATTTGTCCTGTAAACCTGTAAATTTTTTGAAGTTATATTCTATGCCTCTCTTCCAGTCTATCAATGTACCATAACAATCAAATGTAACGTAACGGACTGCCATTTCTACTTAACCCATACCTGTTTACAATTAAAAGCCTTCTAGAGTTAGTCTCCAATCACCAACTTCCCTGCACTCTTGCCTTTAATTCTAAGGGACTGTGCAATAACTTTGAGACCATCCAGTTAACTCTTTCATTAATTGAAGAAAAAATAAAAAAAATTAAATTTCAGCTTGTCTCTTTTTGTGCGGTAGAATCCTCGATTCCTTTGAAATATTTGCTTCCCCTAACGCCAGAACTAACACCTATGAAGTAGAAAATTACCGTTACTATGATGAATATAATGGTATCGTAGGGGAAGGGTATCAGGTTGGTCCCTCCGAAGGACGTACTGCTGAAATGTGAGTATATTATGACAAACACCAGGAAGACCGGCAGATATAGCCCATAAAGATATCCCTTGCTATTCACCTTGTTGTGTCTGTTGTAAAGTATCACAAGAAGAACTCCAGCCAGGTCAAGGGGTACGACAAGCTCTATTGCTGAAAATCCGGACCAGAATACCATTAGGTTTGTGACAATGAATGCTATGGGTGCAAGAATTGAAGCAGCCGGTAACCTGAACGGCCTCTTCACGTCAGGTGCTGTTTTTCTGAATACTGCAAGGCTGATGGCTCCAGGAGCATATGATATAAGGAAAGCATCGACCATCAATCCGATAATTGTTGCAAGCGATCTTCCAAGTGCTACCAGTACAAGTGAAACTATTACTACGAGGATAACGGAGTATACGGGAACTCCACGGTGACTCACGTGACCTATAAACTTGGGAAAGTAGTTATCTTCTCTTCCTAGGATCTGCCCTACTCTGGCAGCTCCACCATAGTATATGATGCCGTCTTTGAATGTTGCTATGAGTGCAACCACTATTGATACTATAACGACCGCAGGAAGTGCAAGTGCCTGTGCTTCGGATGCGAATGGAGAACCGTTTCCATAGAAACCACCCCAGCTGGTTACACCAAGTGCAGTAAAGTTTGCTGCGCCTACGAACACGAATGCAAGTATGGCATAGATTACTCCTGAAATTACTATCGAGAGTATTACTGCAAGCGGTATGCTTCTGCCCGGATTTTTCACTTCTTCAGCGTAGTCTATCGGTTGCCTGAATCCTCCGTATCCGAATACCGTAAATGTAATGGCTGTGAAGAAACCGACTGCTCCAAAGGGTGCCAACCCGCCATAGGCAGGCGATGTAAAGTTTCCAGCGTGGAAGAATAATCCGAGACCGATTATCACAACGGCAGCAAGAACGACGGTCAGGACAGTCAACCAGTTGTTTATCGCGCCCATGTGTTTGATCCTCAACAGATTGATGAGGAAGACTCCGATCAGCACTACCTCAGAGGCGATTATACCGGAAGTGGTTAGCAGTCCATTGACGTACAGTGACGGAAAGTAAAAGCTGGCGTATTCAACAACAGCAAACACAATTACCGGTGAAACAAGCAGGTAGCCTACAAATGATGACCATCCATTTATAGCACCAACCAGCGGCCCATTACTTCTGGACGGGTAATGTGCAATCCCACCAGCTCTTGGCCAGGTAGTTCCCAGTTCCGTATATACCAGACCCACGGGAATCAGCATCGCCATTGCAGCAAACCAGGACAGTATTCCAAGTGGTCCTGCAAAGGCAACCGTATATACCGGGGCGTAGGCTATCGCAGGACCAAGAATGGCACCAAGAGCAAGAAAAACAACACTCCAGGTGCCAAGATCCTTCTTATAGCCTCTTCCTGTGGCCACGCTTTCATTCTTTTCAACATGGCCGGCTTCAAAATCTTCTCCTGCCATTTTTACACCTCTTTTAATTCTAATAAATAGAATTAATTTACATAAAATCAGACCTATTTATACTTATTTGTGAGTACAAACAATACAAAAGCACACAAATATAAAGATCCCCAAGCATCTGGCAGTATCTGAGCTACTTTTAGCTTCAAAATGATTTTAAACGAAATAATATATCTAACACAGTAAATGGCTAACGATACAACCAGTTTCAAGAATCTATTATCCAAAAAACCTCTGGTCTTCACTGCGATACCTCTGAGGGATAACAAGACAGGTGACCCTGTCCACGATGATAAAATACTCAAGAACCTCGACGCAAGGAAGGAAGAGCTGGGAAATGCACTCAGTCCGTTTAGCAGGCTGAATGCCATCAGTGTCCCTGAACTGGTTGAAGAAAATCACGAGGGAAAACCGAGGTACAACAGTATATACACCAGAGCCCTTGCGAGAGGTACTGCAGACATACTTCACATAGATGCAATCGTAAACAAGGTGGTTGCGCATATTGAAGACTATGAAAAATTTGTTGACTGGATAAAGGAAACGCATTCTCTGGGTATACACAACATGATATTTGTGGGAGGTAACACAAGACACCACAGGTATCCCGGACCGAGCGTCTCAGAAGCAAACGTCATAGCTAGAAGACTCTGGACCCAGTTTCACCAGGAAGAAGTAACCATAGGCAATATCTCACTCCCTGAAAGAAAGGATGAAGCAAAGAGAATGTTGTTCAAAACACTATCGGGGACGGAATTCTTCACCACGCAGCTTCTCTTTGACAGTGGGCAGATCATAAGTCTTATCTCAGAGTACAACAGGCAGTGCAAGGTTGCAGGTGTGAAACCAGCAACGATACTGTTCAGCTTTGGCCCAATAAGAAGTGTTGCTGACCTAAACCTATTGGACTTCCTTGCAGTCGAACTTCCAGATAAGGCCAAGGATTTCATATTGGAGGGTAACGATGTTGCAGAATCATCCAGACGATCGATCATAAATTCTCTCAGAGTCTATGGAGAGATTGTCTCGTCAATTGAGCACAATGAAATAGAAGTCCCAATAGGAATAAATGTTGAACAGCTGACGAAATCAAATTTCAAATCTGCAGTGACTATGCTTGATAACTTTGAAAAAGTAATTGATCTTACCCCCTCAGAAGTGAAAGACCATCTGAAGAGAGTTCATGGAAGTTGAATCCTTCCTGTAATAAGCTAAACCCTTAATCTCTATAAAATGTGGTTCCTCATTCGGTCTGTTCTTAAAGTCACCGTCATATTGAAATGCTGTCATTGCAGAGCGGCTGCAATTTTTCAACCCATAACTCCTATTCACGTTAAAATTACAGAGGACTAAGCAGTGTTGTTAACTTCTTCTCTCAGAATTTCATCAATCTTGGTATTAAGTTCTGCCCTTTTGACCGTTATCTTCAGGCTTGCGAGATTGTCTTCCATTCTGGTATTCAAATTGTAACAAATTACTTTCTTGACCTTATTGTCGGTGAGCAGTTTCAGAACTCTCCCGTGCCCGGTTGGATCGTCAGACTCCCTATCGTGAGGATTGTCCTCAAGTTTCTTCCCCAGCACTTTTCCTTTCTCTATGTTTACTATAAGGAAATTCTTTGATCTTCCAAAGTGTTTTGACACAGTAACTCCATCATCTGTTGGGATACCTATTATCATCACAGATCATCTGTCCACAGGCTATATCATCCCAATAGATTATCCTTTTCTATTTGTTTTAGAGCTTTAGCTGCACTATAGATATAGGCAGACAGGGTGGTGATGGACCATTATCACTGTAAAAAACAAACAGCTTCGGGAAAGAATGGATTTTATTTACAATGCGGGTCTTATGATATAGGTAATATATACATAGCTTACATAGTAGACAACTGAAATGAACTCGATAGAAGTCAGTAATCTAAAGGTGTCATACGATGGAAAGAAATACGTGGTTGATGACCTCAGCTTCGACGTTAAAGAGGGCGAGATATTCGGATTTCTCGGCCCAAATGGAGCAGGAAAGACTACTACCATTAGAGTTCTGACAACGCTCATAAAACCCACTAAGGGTACCGTAAAAGTACTTGGCATGGATGTGACCAGAAAAGGTCTGGAAATCAGGAAAAGGATTGGAGTAATTCTTCAGCAGCCCAGCTATGAATGGAACTTGTCTGTTGAGAAAAATAT
Organism: Thermoplasmata archaeon; assembly: GCA_049965815.1. Taxonomy (GTDB): domain Archaea; phylum Thermoplasmatota; class Thermoplasmata; order Thermoplasmatales. The sequence goes on from JBMFVV010000001.1 coordinate 106,871, forward strand.
GTACATATATGCAGCGCTATGGAATATTCCAAGGAGTCAGGTAAAGAAGAAAATAGACGAGCTGATTGAAAAATTTGACTTGACAGAAATAAGAAAAATCAGTGCCGCAGATATATCTATTGGACAGAGGAGGAGACTTCAGCTTGTGAGAGAATTGATACACAATTCTGAGCTACTCTTTCTGGACGAACCTACCATTGGCCTTGACCCTATCGCCAGGAAGAATCTCCTTGCTTATTTCAAATCTCTTGCCAAAGGGGGAACAACGATATTCTTTACCACTCACAACCTGGAAGAGGCAGATTATCTCTGTGACAGGGTAGGAATAATAAATCACGGAAAATTGTATGTTATAGATTCAATAGATAATCTTAAGTCAAGCTATGAAGGGGATAGAACAATAGAAGTATTGGTGAACAAGGATCCTGGAAAACTTGCCGATAGATTGAAATCTAGAGTAGATGGAGCAGTAATTGATAGGTCCTTAGACCCGGATACCCCAATAAAAATAGTTACGGATAAAGTACCTGAAGCAATGGAAACAATCAACGATTACATCAAGGAAGAGGGGGACTCCCTACTCTGGTTAAATATCAAGAAGACAGAACTTGAAGATGTTTTCTTCAAAGTGATAGGTGAGCAGCAGAATGAATAGCACCGTAAGACTAACCTACAGGATCATCAGGTCCGCTCTGGACATCAACACGATATCATTCCTTGTACTACTTCCAGTAGGGTACCTGTTGATAATGGGCCTCATGATGGGTTCGATCATACATTCCTTCAACTACGGTGGCGCTAACATTTCATACGTGACGTTCATTGCACCAGGCATAGTTGCAGACCAGATACTTATGGGAGGGTCCAATGCAGGGTGGGTTCTTTGGTCTGATAAACGAACCGGGATGCTTGAGCAGATCTTTTCCATGCCATTTTCCAGGTTCCAGTATCAACTTAGCAATCTGATTGCAATGATACTTATCACATTTGGGGGGGCGCTGATTATGATTCTTGTTGCTATACCCTTTATTTCCATAAATATAACTGCATATGGATTCCTGTTGGTATTCGTTTATCTTGTCCTTGGCACACTTACTTTTGGATCGATAATGCTTGCCCTCGGTGCTACCGTGAGATCTAATCAACTTTTCAATGTGATAAGCAACGTGATGTTCTTCATTGTTACTTTCACCAGTTCCGTATTCTACCCTATCACTTCGCAAACCCCCCGTCCGCTTGCCATTGCTGCAATGATAAATCCGCTGACGTACGTTGTTGACGGAATCAGAGGTGCATTTCTTAATACCAGTGGAGTCACAGATGCTTACTACATTGCGGTACTGGTCACAACGTCTACCGTCTTCATGGCTATCGCCTCCTTCACATACAAAAGAATCAAGCTATCTGCAACAGTTTGACAAGAATGCATAGAGAGTTTACGTGAGCAACTAGTGGTGACCGAGTAAAATTCACTTAAGACAAAGCTCAGAAATAGATAATGTTTTTATAAAGTACTATTCTTTGATTCCTATGAAAGGTCTTGCCGGTAAGGTAGCGATAGTTACAGCTGCCAGTTCTGGAATTGGGAAGGGCATAGCAAATGTGCTTGCATCTGAAGGATGTAACGTTTACATTTCGTCGAGGGACGAAAATAAACTCAGGAAGAGCGCTGATGACATAAAGAAGGAGACAGGGAAAGAGGTCGTAACAATTCCCTGTGATCTCAGCAAACCTGATGATGTCAAGGAAATGCTTTCTGAGGTGAAAAATAAGGGTGGCCAAGTTGACTTCCTTGTGATAAACTATGGTGATCCAAGAGTAGCTCCCTTCCTGGACATAACAGACGAAGACTGGGATTCCAGCTTAAATATGTTCATAAAGAGCACTGTTCGTATGACGAGAAGCGTGCTTCCTGAGATGATCGCTAGAGGAAATGGGAGGATAGTTTTCGTAACTTCTCTGACTACTAAGCAGCCTCTTGAGAATTTTGCCATTTCAGCATCCCTGAGAGCTGCAGTCGTAAGCCTATCCAAAGTGCTCTCAATAGAGTACGCACAAAATGGAATTACATTCAATAGCATATCACAAGGATATATTATGACGCCCAGGCTGGAGAACATTGCAAGGAGGAATGCAGAGAGATCGAATATTTCAATTGAGCAGGCATATGATGCCATTAAACAAACAATACCGGCAAAGAGGTTTGGAACACCAGAGGAGATCGGAAGGCTGGTATCATTCCTCTGTTCAAGCGACGCTTCTTACATAAATGGGACGAACATCCAGATCGATGGTGGATTTGTAAAGTTCCCATTCTAAACACGATAACTGCTGGGTGCATTGAAAGATTTCTACTAGTATCCCTCCTGTTCGTGCAGAGTAGAAATGCAATCAGAAAAGAAAGGCTTAATAAGAATACTTTATAGTCAAGACCATGGAAATTAAGAAAATTTATGATCTGTCTGTTCCGTTAAAAACTTATATGCCCATATGGCCCACCAACCCGCTGGTGAACATTGTACCGGTTGGAACTGCTGCACGAGACGGATACAATGTAGAAACGTTTTCCGGAGCCACCCATTCTGGGACTCATGTCGATGCTCCTTACCACATGGTAGATAACGCCATGACTGTTGATGAAATACCACTGACACAGCTGGTGGGTGAGGGATACGTCATCAGGCCTGAGCTGGATGGGCCAGAAATAACTTTAGACAGGCTTGAAAAGAAGTGGAAGAGCGAGTATGACCACAAAATAGTACTAATCAATACAGGCTGGGACAAAAAGAGATCATACTCAAAGGAATTCCAGTTTGACTTTCCTGGATTGGGCTATGACACGATAGATTTCATGATAAAACATCACCCCAATGTTATAGGCGTTGATACTTTGGGAATTGAGCCGTATGCTCATTCAGATTTTAACGTACACAAGAAACTCCTTTCCCAGAATATTGCATTCATAGAAGACCTGGCAGGGTTAGACCAGCTGACAGAAGGGAAGAAATATCTGATAGCTGCCCTTCCCCTGAAAGTATATCATGGGAGTGGTGCAATGGCAAGGGTAGTTGCCATGGACGTATTTTAGGAAGACGCATCTGAACTCATCTTCTTTGACAACGGGTGAAGGAGTATAATGGTAGATGATCTGATGTCAACATCCATTAGCCCTGTCGCTTAATCCCGCCATTAGACATACTATATATTTCTGATAAAACTATCTTTCAGATATGATTGTAAAGAACAAGTACACGGGGTCACAGTATGTTGAACTGAAGGATACTACCTTAGAAGAAGCAAAGACTGTATTGCACAGGGCAAAGAAGGCTTTTCAGGAGTTGAAGGATGTACCATCATTTGAAAGGTACGAAGCCCTATTGAAGGTATCAAAGGAGCTTGAAAGCAGAAGGGAAGAGTTTGCCAAGATAATATCCAATGAAGCGGGAAAGCCGATCAAATATTCCAGGGGAGAGGCAAGAAGGGCGTCCATAACGATGCTCTTTTCAGCAGAAGAGTCAAAGAGGATATATGGAGAGACTATCCCAATGGACGTTGAATCTCGTGGCAGGAACAGATTCGCGTATTACAACAGGGTCCCGATAGGACCCGTCTTTTCTATCACTCCGTTCAATGATCCTCTGAACTTGGTCGCACATAAGGTTGGACCGGCAATAGCGGCGGGAAATTCTATAATTAACAAACCAGCGTCGCTCACCCCATATTCAGGTTTCATGCTAAATGAACTTGTGAACAAGAGTGGGCTTCCGGAGAACGCAATGCAGACAGTGATAGCTTCTGGAGGGGGGGAGGTGACAAACTACTTCCTGGCTTCAGAAGATATCAAAAAGGTCACTTTCACAGGAGGAGTGGAAGCCGCAGATAAGCTCATTAAGAAAGCAGGAATCAAAAAGTATTCAATGGAACTCGGAAGCAACTCTCCAGTGATAGTATGGAATGACGCAGATCTGGACGCTGCAACAGACGCAATAGTCGATGCTGCAATGGAATCGCAGGGCCAGAACTGTATACACTCTCAGAGGATCTTGATTCACAGTGACGTCTATCAAGACCTTTCGAGCAGAATGGTTGAGAGGGTTGCAAAACTCAAAGTTGGGAATCCACTGGAGGAATCAACTGACGTTGGACCAATGATTGCAGAGGGTGAGGCAATAAGAGTGGAAAAAGCTGTGAGTGATGCAGTGGCCAGCGGGGCTGAAGTACTTGTCGGTGGGAAGAGGGATGGAAAGTTCTACTATCCTACTCTGATAAAGAATGTGAAGCATGATCTTGGACTCTGGCACAACGAGATTTTCGGGCCAGTTTCCATTCTCCAGAAGATAGACAGCTTTGAGGAAGCGATTGCCATGGCAAATGATGTGCCATATGGTCTTCAGGCTGGTATCTACACACACAACCTTGACTTAGCTATGAAGGCTATACAGATGTTGGATTTCGGGGCGGTTCTCATAAATGATACATCTGATTTCAGGGTAGATGTCATGCCATTCGGAGGCATGAAGCTGAGTGGACTGGGAAGGGAAGGAATTAGATTTGCAATCGAGGAAATGACCGAAATAAAGCTTGCGATCTTCAGGAAGTGAGAAAAGTTTCATCATTAATCACGCAATAGTGCGAATCTTGCGCTATTTCATCCGGATTATCTACCGCGGATTAGCCTATCTCAGTGGATATGATCTCTTCAGCTTTGCCTGTGATCTGAAACGCTACCTTTACTACTACAGTGACTGATAATCCTCCAAATCTCTCGCAAACACCTATGTGGGTATTGTGCTTGCATGGAAGGATTCATCCAGTCCTCCTTCTCTTTAAATTTTTGAGGAAATTCGGGATTGTGTTCAAAAATTTTACCTATTCAATCACGAAAACTTCTTAAAATGAAAATATGTTGGATTCACATGGTAGAATTAAAGAAATTGCCATGGAAAGATGTAAAATCCGAAGAGCTATCCAGTGGACTTTCGCGAAAGCTGATTTATGGCGACAAGGTAATGGTGGCAGAGGTAAGACTCAAAAAAGGAGTTGTTGTGCCTGAGCACCATCACGAAAGTGAGCAGCTGACATGGATAGTTAAAGGGGAACTGCTTTTCGAAATAGATGGAAAGAAAATCACTGTCAGGGAGGGAGAAGTCCTCGTTATTCCTTCAAACAAGCCTCACAAGGCCACTGCTATTGAAGACACCATAGATATGGACATGTTCAGCCCGATAAGGGAAGACTGGCTTACTGGGAACGATCAATACCTCAGAGGAGGAAAGTCCTAGATCTGGGTAACCTCGGTCTTTACTCCGTGCGAAACTATGTAAAATGCAGGGCATCTGCTAGAATTATTAATTATGTCCTTGATATCCTTATCTGCTTCAACTTCTATCTTAAGTTCCTTGGCTAACGGGAAGTCACTGGGCTGTAACATCGGACCAACGTCGTAGAATAGATGCCCCTTCAGTTTTAGCTTGCTCAGTTTTATTCCCTTTAGTGATGCTGTTAGAACTATGGTAGAAGCGTAACATGACAGTACACCGAGCATCAGGTAGTTGAGTGGACTCGCGTATACACCCCTTCCACCAAGAACTGACGGCTCATCCACGCCCACCGTGAATGTTGCCATGTTTGAGGACAGGGTAGCAGTAAACATTGGGCTACCTTCAAAATGAAACTCCCCTTCGATCTGCTTTTCCAGTGGAAAGTGGCCACCATCTGCTTCAACTTTTTTCTTTGTGTCTCTCACCACGCTCAAATCTAGGTTATTGACAATTTCTGGCATTTTGCCTCACTGTGTGCAAACTGTGCAGGTCTATATAAGGTTTAGTTCTTACTTGGTAAGCCGTTCTTTTCTTGGTCCCCTACTTTTTATGCTCCCTCAGGAATTTGCCCAATCTCTTCATTCCCTCCTCTACCACATCATCAGATGTGGCGTAGGATATCCTGATGTAATCATTACCTGAATCACCGAATAGGTATCCCGGCATTACCCCGACCTTATATTTCTTCAGGAGTTCAGCAGACACCTCTTTTCCCGTCATTCCTGAAGGGGAGACGTCTATCCATCCGTAGAACGCACCCTCAGGTGGAACGATGCCCATCACGTCCCTATACTCATCCACATTCCTAAGAACCATCTCTCTTCTCCTAGTCCACGTTGCCACCATGTTCTTCACGTATTCCTTAGATTTTTGACTTGTAAGTGCTTCAATTGCTGCATGCTGTGCAACGCTTCCAGCACATACAAGTGTATAACCAAGTAGAGATCTCATTTTATCCGTCAGTTCTGAATTAGATGCAGCGAAACCGATCCTCCATCCCATCATCGCATACCCCTTAGAGAGACCATTGACCGTGACGGTGCGATCTCTCATGCCTGAAATCGAAGCCATGCTTATGTGCTTATGATTGTCGTATAGTATCTTCTCGTAGATTTCATCTGATACAACTATCAAATCATGCCTCTCCGCTACTCCTGCAATTCCCTCAAGCTCTTCCTTCGAAAGAACGTGACCCGTGGGATTGGAAGGCGAATTTATTATCATCAACCTTGTCCTGTCAGTTATTTCCCGCTCAATATCTTCTGGTACAAGCTTGAATCCTTCTTCCCTCCGTAACGGAACCCTGACAGCCTTTGCACCTGCCAAGCCTGTCAGGATTGGATAGTGAAACCATGCAGGATCTGGAATCAGGACCTCGTCACCCCTGTCAACCAGTGCAAACAGCAACAGAAATATGGAAGGGGAACTTCCTGGTGACACAACAATTTCATCAGGATCATAAATCAGATTGTTATCTTCCTTCAACTTCCTTGAAATTGCCTCCCGCAGGGGTAGAATGCCGTTTGATGCTGTGTAATGGGTGAAGTTTGAATCCATTGCTTTCTTGGCTGCCAGGTTAACGAAATCGGCCGTAGGAAAATCCGGTTCGCCAGCAGTAAGTGGGATGACGTCTTTGGGTAGACCAAGTGCCAGTTTAAATACATCATCATCGATGTTTGTTGCTCTTTCAGAAAGTGAAATTCCTTTTTTGTGAGCAGTCCTTTGCCTTTCATCAGCTTTATTCATTCTGTCCATAAGTTCTTCCATTAACAAACAAGCCTACAATAAAAACCCATGCAGTTGCTGACTGCAGTGTGGCTAATAAAATGGATATGCTGGTCAAAATTTCTCAGTAATCAAATTTAAAAAACATCATTGGAAAAATCTAATGGAAAAAAGGGAAGAAAAATTTCACGAATCAGGATTCTTTCATTATTGTCATGAGGTCAGTCACGGCAGCCTGTGCTGTTTGAATCCTCCCTGCACCTGGGCCCATACTATAGATCTTTCCCATGGTGTCTGTATCCATTTCAATGGCGTTTGTAACCCCACTTACACCAGCAAGAATGTCGTCTTTGGATAGCTTCATCGGCCTCACATAAGCTGTAGATTGGTCTGCATATGCAATGAGCTTAGTTTTATCCCTTGCCTGTTCGGGGGTGACATTTCTTATCCCCTCGATCTTTACATCTCCGAACTCGTGTTTCCATCCCAGAATATGCGAAATGATTGTAATCTTTGAAGCAGCATCAAAACCATCTACATCGTTCGTTGGATCAGCTTCTGCATAGCCTAGTTCCTGGGCTTCTTTCAGTGCAACGGAAAATGTCTTACCCTGCTCCATTGATGTCAGTATGTAGTTGGTTGTACCGTTCATTATTCCTCGAACACTCTTTACCTCTGCACCTGGAGTCAGGTCCAATAAATTATAAGAAGGGGTTCCCGCCATTACAGTCCCTTTCATCAAGAATTTCACTCCCTTCTTCTTTGCAAGCCCTGTTAGCTCTTTGTACTTCAGGGCTGAAGGCCCTTTGTTCGTTGTAATTACGTGCTTGCCCAGTTCGAGTGATGTCTTTACATGGGAATAGGCTGGTTCTGCTGTCTTAAGGTTAAGCCATGTGAATTCACAGACTATGTCGGCATCAGACTCCTTGATGGTCGTTATCACATCCTTTTTTGGAAAAATCTTACCTGCTCTTAACTCATCTATCACATCAGACTTTGGATTTATTATGTGACCATATTTCATGTCTACTATTTCACTTATTGAAACGTTTTCGATTCCCAAAGATTTCCTTTTCTTTGAAAATAGCTCAAAGAATCCTTGACCAACCGTTCCAAAACCTATTATTAGAATCTTGGATTGTTCAGAAGTCATGCGAAATTATCGATTGCTGTTAGTTAAACATTCTGGTAACCGTGAATTCGACATTTGAATCTATTTGCACTCACAGACACTTTTTCCGTCACCGCCCAATAACATGTTTGGAGAAAATAGCCAAGGCTTACCAGATTTCTGCAGCCAGAATATTGCCACTTCTTTCCTCATTCCAATCCAAGCATTATGCTTGTCTTACGTATTCGATGAACCTCTAATTAAAGGGGTGAAGAAACAATCTCCTGAACTTTCAAAGCTTCTTCAGCTCCTGTATTATCTTGGAGATTGACTCCTGTGCATCCCCATAGAGCATCTTTGTTTTATCCATGTAGAAAAGATCGTTCTCTATTCCCGCAAATCCCTTTCCCGCACCCCTTTTCAAGACAACAACATTCTTCGATTTATCCACATCCAATATTGGCATGCCGTATAATGTGGTACCCTGTATGCGCGCCGCGGGGTTTACCACATCGTTGGCTCCAATGACAAGTGAAACATCGACGTCCTGAAATGTCCTGTTTGCCTCATCTCTGTCCTCAAGAAGGTCGTACGGTACTCCCGCCTCAGCAAGCAGTACGTTCATGTGCCCTGGCATCCTTCCTGCTACAGGATGTATTGCAAAGAATACCTTTATCCCCTTTGCAATGAGCATGTCAGAAAGGTCCCTGACCTTGAACTGTGCCTGAGCTGAAGCCATTCCAAAACCTGGAACTATGGCAACGGTTGAAGAATATGCGAGCATAACGGCTACGTCCTCACTGCTAATTGGTTTTAGATTTCCAGATATAGCCCTGTCTTCATTCTGCGTCTTTCCGAATCCACCTGCCAGTATTGCACCAACAGATCTGTTCATGGCAGTTGCCATAGCAAGAGTCAATATGGTTCCTGCAGCACCTACCAGGATTCCCGCTACTACCATTGCATAGTTGGATATTGCAAACCCTTCAAGGCCTACAGCTATTCCGGTCATAGCATTGTAAAGCGAAATGAGCACGGGCATGTCAGCTCCCCCAATGGGCAAAGCCATCATGAAACCGTAACCTATCGTCAAAATGAAAAATGGAATGAGCGCAGATGTATATGGAATCAAGAAGTTGCCATGCAACAGAAATAGGACCCCAAAGAAGACTCCTATCACGACCACTATTAGATTCACAGCCTGCTGGAGAACAAACGTTATTGGCTTCTGCCTTATCCATCCCTGAAGTTTCAGGAATGCAATCATACTTCCTGCTATTGATACATTCCCGATTATTGCGCCTGCTAGGGCTATGGTTATGTTAAACGATGAGTTGCCGAGCCTTATCAACTCTATAGCTGCGATCGTTGATGCAGCCCCTGCGCCCATACCGTTGTAAATAGCAACCATCTGTGGCATATTCACAATGGCAACCCTCCTGGCGGCAACGTAACCTATTATAGCCCCGATGAGCACAGCTGGCAATATCAGGACGAGATTTGATAATCCGGGGACAAAGAACGTGACCCCAATGGAAAATGCCATTGCAATGCCGGCCCACAGGATCCCGCTCCTGGCAGTAGCAGGGTTGCCCATTCTTATCAGTCCAATGACGAATGCAATTATTGTCAGTACGTAAATGGGCTGGGTTATGTCGATCATTTATCTCCCCCCTTCTTCTTGAACATCGCAAGCATCCTCTCAGTGACCACATAGCCTCCCACAACGTTCAGCGTGGCCATTACAACCCCAACGAACCCAATGGCCCTCTCCACGTCATTTGTTGCGTAACCCAGCGCAAGTATTGCACCGACAAGCACGATGCCGTGAATAAAATTTGAACCAGACATCAGTGGGGTGTGAAGTATCACTGGTACGTGACTAATCACTTCATAACCAACGAATACCGCAAGTACGATTATGTAAAGCCAGGCCCAGTCGGTGATTATCACTTTTTATCACCTTCCTTCTTTACTGGCGGAAAAGTCACGTTGCCATCTGTACATATCATGCACGCAGACAAAAGTTCGTCCTTTGATGGATCTATGAAATTTCCATCCTTGTCTATCAGTATGGATAGAAATGAAAACACGTTCCTTGAATACATCTGGCTAGCATTAATTGGCACGTCCGACTGGGGATTGATTGAACCGATGATCTTAACGCCATTGTGTTCCACTACCTTCCCCTGTTGGGTAAGAGCACAGTTCCCTCCAGATTCTGCCATAGCATCAACTATAATACTTCCAGGCTTCATTTTCGATATCGTATCAGCACTGATTACCATCGGAGCCTTCTTACCTGGGACCCCTGCCGTAGTTATTATCAGATCGGACGATACAATGGCAGCCTCCAGCATTTCCTTTTCCTTCAATTTTTCCTCCTCAGTCAACTCCCTCGCATATCCTCCCGCTCCTTCTGCATTCACACCAAGCTCGAGGAATTTGGCTCCAAGACTCCTCACATCATCTCCTGCAGCTTTCCGAACATCGTATGCAGTGACAGCTGCACCCAGCCTCTTTGCTGTAGCTATGGCCATCAATCCTGCCACCCCTGCACCTATAACCAGCACGTTTGCAGGTTTGACCGTTCCGGCTGCGGTAGTGAGCATAGGCATCAATCTGGGTAAATTGTATGCACCGATTATGCCTGCACGATACCCGGCCACTGCTGACTGTGATGACAGAACGTCCATAGACTGTGCCCGCGTCGTCCTGGGGAGCAGTTCCAACGAATATACCCTCAGTCTCTTACTAGCCATTTCCTCAACAAGAGAAGGGTATCGAAGAGGGTAAATTTGGCCAATGATCGTTGAATTTTCTTTTATGCTTTTCACGTCCTGAGAATCCGGCCTTCCCAGCATTGTTATCAGGTCAGCACCTGATATTACGTCCTCCCGACTAGGCAATACCTTGCATCCTACAGAGGCGTAATCTTCGTCACGAAATCCTGCTTCCGATCCAGCACCTGACTGCACAAGCACCTGCATCTGCCTTGATATCAGCCTCTTTGCTTCATCTGGAGCTAGCGCCACTCTTCTCTCATTCTCCGTTATCTCTTTTAATATACCGATAGTTATAGGCAATTTCACCGACCTAAACGATGATAAATGATCTTCATAAGTAACTATTGTTTCACTATGAGGTACATGGGTTAATTGATTGTATTCACCGCGAAAGTGTTTAATCTTTTGTTGAGCTTAAAGATCGTGAAGCTGACAGAAAACATAGATTTGATCGACGGCACAATGGCAAACTGTTATGTCGTCTATACCAAGGATAAGACTATCCTGATAGATGCAGGGATGAAGGGTTCTGCTAAAAAAATAATCGACTACTTTGAAACAAATAATAAGAAACCTGATATCGTTCTGATAACGCACTGTCATGTGGACCACATAGGTGGGCTATATGATGTGGAGAGCAAATATCACCCGGAGATTTTTGTCCCAGATGCAGAGGTTGAGATCGCCAGGGGAAAGGAGAAGATGCCATCGAAGAAGGGTCTGATGTCTGCAATGGTGGGTCTTACAAAGGCAAGACCAGTGGAATCAGCGAGATCGCTCAGTGAATTAAATTTACCCGGTATGCAGAAGATAGATACGAGCGGGCATACCCCTGGAAGCACATCGTATTATTTCGAAGATTTAGCCGCAATCATGGTTGGAGATGCAGTTTCAGAAAATAATGGCAAGTATGAATTCAACAGATCATTCACACTTGATCCAGAAAGGGCTGAAATGTCCATAAAAAAGATACTTGAAATGCACGGCATCAGTGCATACCCCGGTCACGGTAATATATTCAAAATCCCCTAGTAACGACTTTCACCCTCGTTGATAGCTAAATCTGTTTCGCAAGCAAATCCTTCAAAGCATCCTGAATGTCGGGATACTTGAAGGCGAAGCCTTTTTCCAGCAACCTCTTTGGTAATACCTTCTGGCCGCCAAAGACAGAATAATCGCTACCCTCGCCCAGTACCATCCGTGCAAGTGTTGGGCCCATTCTGATCCTTATCTTCTTCCCAATCTCACTGGCTATAATGTTCATCAGGCCATCCATTCTGAGTGGATTAGGAGTAACAACGTTATAAGCCCCTTCATACCCTATCTGTGTCATGAAAATGATTGAAGAAACTGCATCATCTATGTGTACCCAAGATTTCCATCCTGCCTTTCCTTTCATATTGAAAGATGCACCAGAACTTGCTCCCCGGAGAAGCTGGGGAAAAGCTCCTCCATCACTCCCTAAAATTACCCCAAACCTAGGAATCAATAATTTCACGCTTTTATCCACTTTCTTTGCCTCTTCCTCCCATCGCACGGAAAGACTGGCCAGGAAATCATTGCCTGGAGTGGAGTCCTCATCGACATTCCCATCTTCCACATTTCCATAATATCCTATTGCAGATGCACTCACGAAGTATTTGGGTTTGGTTGAAGCTGAATTTATGGCATTAACTAGAGCAGCAGTGCTTTTCACCCTCGATTCAACGATCTCGTTCTTGTAGCTGTCACTCCACTTCTTTTCGATCCCAGCTCCAGCGAGGTTGACAACCATGTCGTAGCCCTCAATTTCCTTTCCCGACAGATCTCCTTCAGCAGTGGGATTCCATGCTATCTGCCCGTATGGAATCGAAGGATCTGTTTTCCTTGTCAACAGTGCTACTTCTCCACCACTATCCTTAACCTTCTTCGATAGGTGCCTTCCTATGAACCCCGAACCGCCAGCAATCAAAGTATTAATCATTAGCTTCTACGCTCCGCCTGTTCTATGTTGTCCCACTTCAAATGAAGAATTAAATCTTATGTAGCAGATGTGACGGTGAATTTAGTCGGCCACGATCCGTCAGGAAGCAATGGATCAACGATAATTCTGAATGGTATACCGTTCTTCAGACAAAATGCGTCTATCTCAAAAACATTGACCTGAACAACCTTGTCTCCCACTTTCTTCTCTGTAACGAATGTGTTGTAGTATACTGGATCTGTATCCGTGTCTGTGTCTGGAGGCGTTTCCTTCTTCTCAGAGTATTCCACCTTTACTTTATAGCTATGGTTGAGATCGCAGATGGGGCACTTCAACATTGAAACATTCATCTCGAGTTCAGGCATGATTCATGATTTATTCATAATATATACGAATTTGTTTCACAATTAACGGATGGTACCAGATATCTCTTTCAGACCATATTTCTGAAATTTGATTGTTTATTAACAATAACTGCATCTATAGTACGATGGGAACGGACCTTGGAGTGATGGAACGGTTCAGGAGGATAGTTGACATTTCATCCAGGGGAGGGAAGGTTCCACCAATATATCTTTACATAGTTTTTGTTCTTCCTGGAATTGTTTACTCTATATCCAAAACTGGGATATTCAATTACATACCACTGATATCCGTAGCAGTAATTATCACGCCCCTCATTGCTGCAACTAACTTATTCGACGATTATTTTGACTATCGCAGGGGTATTGATAAGATTGATTCACCCAATACCACTTACAGGCATCATCCAATATTCTACTATGGCGTATCTACCGGGTACCTGCTGAGGTGGGCATCAATATTATCCGCAATATATGTAGGTCTGAGTCTGATTATTTCTATCCGGTATGGATGGACGCTGATCTTCGTTGCTTTAACGGGGATGCTCCTTGGCTATGGATATACTGGGTGGCCAATAGGATACAAATACAGGGGACTAGGAGAACTTGGGGTGTTAATATCAACAATTGCTGCAAGCGAGTTCATATCACTGGCAGCCATAGGACATTTTTACGTTAGTTCCATTCTATATTTCGTACCGTTCTCAATTATAATAGCGCTCCTCTTGTTTATTGGCAACTACAGGGATCTTGAATCGGATAGGAAGTCTGGGTTAATTACGTTAGCAGTCCGCCTTGGAAAGAGGAATTCTGAGATATTTTCCGTTGTACTGTTCACAGTATTTTATGCATCAGTAATTATTCTATTTCTATTCGGGATCTATGGACAGTACAGTCTCGTAAATCTGCTGACTGCACCCTTAGCATTCTTTCTATCGATAAGATTGTTCACGAAAGAAAGCTCCAAGCTGGAGAGATATGCCGGCCCTTACCTATTCGGTATTTTGTTGTTACTCCTATTGCTCATTGCCCTATAAAATCTTAATATGGGAATAAGTAAAGAAATGGTTAAATCATTGATATACCTCATACCTGACACCTATGGATGAGTTCGACAAGCGTATTTTAAAACTACTGCGCGAGGATGCTACTCTGTCTCTGAAGGAAATTGGAAAAAGGGTCGGACTTTACTCTCCATCTGCCATAAGCAAGAGGATAGAAGTCCTGAAAATGAATGGCTACATCAAGAAGATAACGGCCACCATAGACTATTCTAAAATGGGCTTCTCATTCGTCACCATTACTTTGATCAGGGGGAAGTATGGAGGGAACTACAAGGAGATCATAGCAGAAAAGCTAAAGAAAATACCAGGGATTGTTTCAGTTTATTTTCTTCTCGGTGACATTGATTTCATGGTACAGACAGTTTCGAGGGGCAAAGACGAATACTCGAAGATTCTTGAGAGAATATCATCTATAAATGAGATTGAGAGGTCCGATACAAGGACAATTCTGCAGACATTTAAGGAGATGGACTACAACACAGTCGACATATGATTACACATCATTTCTCCAAATTCTTAGTGACATCCTCCCCTAGCTAAAGCTCGGGGCTTCCTATTTCAAAAGAGGCAGTTGCCTTTGCAGGTATTGCTGCCTTCTCCGCAGGCACAAGGGCTGTGTCCCAGCCCGATCTCAATATGTTCAGGGATGCGTTGTAGCCCCTGTCCGCGATGAACCCGCAACTAGGGCACGTGTGGATCCTCTGGGACAGGGATTTATGGACAATCTCTCCGACCCTCACTCCGTCATCGTCATAACGGTGTGACCAGAAATCCTTTTTCATGACGTCTAACTTTTCAATAAACAACACTGTTCTCGCCTAGCAAAACAGGCACTAGTTGAATTATTTCGGCCTCAGCAGGCTCTATCGCTCACTGCTGATGAAAAAAATAATTCTGCACATAACTCTCAAAAAATGTAGTCATACTGATACGAAATTTCATCATGTTGCACAAATTTAAAAATTTCTTTTTTAGATTGGGAATGAGTTACTTTTCTACTTCCGCGTCCCTGACTTTTCTAATATTATCGTACAGCCAACACTTTACTGAACCCTTGCCGTAATCAATGACTGGCGGCTCGTTATCGCAGGCGGCAAAGCGCTTTGAGCAAGAGTTCTTGTACACGCATCCGACCTTGCTGGGCTCTCCGGATTCCTGTATCACGGAAAAACTGTTGGTGGATTCGAATGAAATATTTGCACCTATAAGATCAGAAGAATATGGATGTCTAGGATGTTCGAATATTTCAGCTGTACTTCCCTGTTCCAAAATCTGACCATAATAAAGGACCGCAACTCTGTCGCACATATATTTTATGACATTAAGGTCGTGAGTTATGAAAATATAGCTTATAGAAAGTTCCTTCTTTAATCTGATCAGCAAATTGAGAATCTGAGCCTGGATGGATACATCCAATGAGCTGGTAGGCTCATCAAGAACTAGTATCTTCTTACCACCGATTATTGTTCTTGCAAGGCTCACCCTCTGCTTTTCTCCACCGCTTAATTCTGTTGGGTAGGATTCTAGTTTACTTTCTGGCAGTTCAACTAGGCTAGCAGCCTCCCTGACCTTTTCGACTTTTTGCTCCTTTGTCATTTTTTCGCCTGCGGGAATTCCTTCTGATATAATGTCTTGAACTGTCACACGTGGATTGAGGCTTCCAACGGGATCCTGAAATACTATTCCTATAGTCTTCCTAAGCAACAGGATGCCTTCCTTCTTTTTGTAGTCTACACGCTTTCCATAGAGAGTTACCTTGCTGTTTTTTGGCTTGTATATTCCTACTAGTGTCCTGGCTAGCGTAGTCTTACCTGATCCAGTTTCCCCAACGATCCCGAAAGTCTCGCCCTGCCTAATATTGAACGAAATAGAATTGAGAACCTTCTTCCATCTCTCCTTTTCTCCTGTGCCCTTAAACATCTTCGTCTTAACTTTGAACTGAACGGAAAGATTCTCCACTTCCAGTATTGGTTCATTCATAGAGCCAGCACGCGACCTCCCTGTTGTCATTCAGCCTCTTGAGTTCTGGAACTCTGCTTCTGCAGATATCCATTGCCATCGGACATCTTGGATTGAAGGCACAACCTGCGGGAAGATGTCTCAAATCTGGCGGAGCACCCGAGGACACCTTCAGGGGGCCTTCTTCGGAATACCCTTCTGGCTCAGAATTCTTCAACATCGTTGTATATGGATGCTTTGGATCATGAAGAACGTCCTTCATGTTCCCACTCTCTACTACCCTTCCAGCATACATTACATAAATCCTGTCACACATATTGGCCGCTACTGCCAAGTCATGAGTTATGAGGAGGATGCTGGACAGGACTTCCTGCTTAAGGCTCATTATCAAACTGATTATCTTTCTCTGCACTATAAGATCAAGACCGGTAGTGGGTTCATCTAGAATAAGAAGATTTGGTTTTTGAACGAGAACCATTGCTATAGAAACTCGCTGTCTCATTCCGCCTGATAGCTGGTGAGGGTATACGTTTAGAACGCCCTCAACATCCCTAATCATCACTTCGCTCAGTGATTTCCTGATTATGGCCTCTTTCTCCTTCTTATCCAACTTAGGATGTCCAATATTCACTGCCTCCTCCATCTGATCGTGAACAGAATAAACTGGATTTAGTGATGTTAGTGGCTCCTGGAATATCATATTTATGCCTTTCCCCCTGAAATTTGTCTTGCTCTCTGGGTGAGGAAAAATCTCTTTACCATCAAGCAGAATTCTACCTCCTGTAATCCTAGCCGGAGGCATATCCAGGACTCCCACGATTACCTGTGCGAGCGTCGACTTACCGGAACCGCTCTCACCAACCACCCCTACAACTTCTTCCTTTCCAACGGTTACCGATACGTCCCTGAGAACCTCCACACTCCTGTCGATTGTTTCGAAATTTACTGATAGATTGCTCACTTCCAGAAGGTTAGGGCTCAACTTACCTCTTCTTGGAATAGAGTCAATCATATAAAGTATATCAGTTAGAGTCGTAACTCTCTTCTGACTTTATTTTTATGTCCCTTTTACCCAATTCTGCAAAAAATGGCTTCACAGGAACTATCTGCTCTGGTGGTTTGACACCCTTCCCTTTTATCACTCCTCCAATAATCATCTGGGCCGCAATTGATCCAGGAACTCCAACCTCTTTCTGAGATGCTGAAACCTTCCACTTTTCGTCGTATTTGAAATATGCCTTCACTTCTACCTTCTTGGGTCTTCCTTCATCGCTTCCCTTCGCGGTAACTACCGACATCTCGTAATCCATGACCTGGATATTATCTGGAGGGGAGAACATCCCCTGTGATTTCAAGTAGTCAAATAGGAATTCTCTGGGCACCAATTCTGAGCCTCCTGCCTTAACCTTCTCTGTTCTTCCAAAGCCTATATCAGCCAAGAATTTCAATTTCTCTATGTCAGCACTACCTTCCTTCCATTCAACATACTTTATCCCCTTTTCCACAAAACTTGCCGGTAGGGTGGCTATTTCAGAATGTATAGACCTGAATATCTTCGCCTTTCCAACCTCCCAGCCAAAATCATATTCTTCCATACTACTGAATGGCTCTGACTCGATGATACTCCCATCAAAGTGGACCGCCTTGAAAGTCAGCTCATCAAACAACGTGGCCGGCGACCACGTGAAGAAAAGCTTCGGATAGTTTGTCTTATCAGTCCATCCATCTCTGATCACTATCTCGTCCACCTTGTCTAGTTTGCTCACTGCATAACTTGCCATGATGTTTGTAATTCCAGGCTGTGCACCCATCCCTACTATTGCCAGCAACCCTGCATCCTTGAATTCCTGATCCAAAGCTAGCTGTTCGAGGGTCACCCTGTAAAGCCCGCCAAAATCGATATAGTTGGTCTTTGCCTCAAGTGCAGCCTTCATTATCTTGACATTGTGGTAATATTGCACTGCATTTATTACAACTTCGGCACCTTTTAGTGTCTTTACGAGAGTTTCCTTATCGTTAACATCAATCTTGGTAAATCTCACCCTTGGATCGTTAAAGTCAAGGTTTTTTACCTGATCTCCTACTATTATTTCATCAATTTTATTATTATTAATTAAATCAAATACAGCACATCTACCGGTTAATCCCATTCCACCTAGTACTACAGCCTTCACGTATCTATATTATTATTTATAAATATAAACGTTTTCCTTATTCATAAAAAAATTGTAAAAAAGTGAATTATATTTTGAAAAATTTTAAACAAAAACCCCCCTGAGAAAAAATAATATACCCTACAGGAATATCAAACCGTATACGGTTGTGAAATTATGCAATCCGAGGATGAAACTCATAAAGACATTATAGGCATTTCTGGTGATAAGAGAAATTACGAAACGAAGAGATCGTTGAATCTTTTCAAGAAGACCAAGAGACTGATACCTTCCGGCGCCAGTTCTCTGATGCGAACTAGTTCCTGGGACGACTACCCAATATTCATGAGTAGGGCAAAGGGGACCAGGATGTGGGACGTTGACGGTAACGAGTACATTGATTTCCTGATGGCATTTGGTCCTTTGATAAACGGTCATTCTAACGAGAAGATAACTGCCGCAGTTAGAAAATACATAAAGAATGGCGACTTGTACGGCACTCCAAATGAACTGGAATACAAATTGGCAAGGGAGTTCAAGAAATTCGTTAAAACCCAGGACATGGTGACTTTTGCTCTTAGTGGTACAGACGCTACTTTCAACGCTCTCAGGATTGCAAGGGCTGCAACTGGGAAGGACATGATACTGAAATTTGAGGGACACTATCACGGGCTGCACGATTACGGGGCTGTTTCTGTGGAGGCACCACCACCAGTCGCTGGCCTGAAATGGTTCCCCAAATCCCTACCTTACTCTGCTGGAATTCCACAGGGAGTAATGGATACTGTGGTTGTTTCCAACTGGAATGATCTGGAAGGGCTCTCAAAGATCCTGAGAATAAGAGGAAACGAAATAGCTGCCATAATCATGGAACCGATCATGGCCAATTCCACTCTTGTTTCACCGGAACCAGGGTATCTGAAGGGTGTCAGAGAACTTGCCGATGAGTATAACATTCTGCTGATTTTCGATGAGGTTATAACGGGATTCAGAGTGAGTGAAGGTGGGGCCCAGAAGCTTTATGGAGTTACTCCTGACCTTTCTTCCTGGGCAAAAGCTATGAGCAACGGCTATCCAATATCGGCAGTTGCTGGGAAGAAAGAATACATGGAACTCATCGGAAATGGAGTTGGTTATGGAGGTACCTACTATGGGGTACCGATATCGTTGACAGCTTCCATTGCAAACTTGAAGCTTCTAGAAACAAACGAATTCGAAGGGTATAGTATGTTGGGAAGACTGACCAGGAGGATGGCTAGAGGAATAGAAGAGATTGCAGAAGATGTTGATGAGTCGATATTCGTCAATTACGAGACGGGATTGATCACATTTGTCTTCACTGAGCAAAAACAGATCACTAACTACAGGGAAAGCATCGTAATGGACTGGAACAAGTACAAGGGAGTCCAGAAGAAGATGCTGCAGAGGGGTATATACTACCATCCGGACGGTGCTGAAAGAATGCCGCTTTCAATGGTTCACACTGAAGCTGATATAGAAGCATTCCTGACTGCTCTACGAGAATCAATTAAGGAGTACAATAGAGAAAACTGATCAACCGACACAATACATTTAGCCATAGAATAAATCAGCAGCCCTTTTCCTTTTTTCTTCATTATTTCATTGGCAAAGAGATAGAGGTTGTACTGACTTTAGAAAAAATGCATTTTCTAAGACAATCCGTTAGTACTGCCCGCCAACTGCAGTTATTTCAATATTTTTCTTACTAACTCATAAGATAAACCCATCCAGCAAAGTGGTGGACGGGGAACCTAATTGCCACATACGGGGATACAATATTTAGAGAAACGCGTAGTAATTATTTTCCCTTTTTAGAAAGATTTCATATACTTCTTTTAATTATTACGTATATGATTGATAAAAATCCTGACAATTCAAGGGAAGCTGGCAAAATTTGCACTGAATTGACATATGGTACTTGGAGGAAACAGGCAGGCTGGTCACCCCTTACAGTTGTTAAAGAATCCGGATCTTATTTCACAGATTCCAGTGGGAAACCGTATCTCGATTTCTCTTCCCAACTCATGTGTTCAAACCTTGGACATGGAAATGAAAGAATTAGAAAAGCAATAAGCGATCAGATCTCTAAATTAGAATATGCCCAACCAGGATATGCAACTGAGATCAGGGCCGAAGTATCTTTGCTGCTTAAGGAAATTCTGCCGTCTTCTCTGACGAAGTATTTCTTCGGCGCTTCAGGAACTGAGGCAAACGAAGCTGCAATAAAGACAGTCAGGATGTTCTTTCAGAAGGAGAGAAAGACAAAGATAATAGCAAATTACAACTCATACCACGGTTCCACGTCCGGAAGTATTACTTTGACCGGAGATTTCAGGAGAACTCCGGTAGATACTTATTATTCTATTCCTGGAATTGTTCATTCTATACCTCCTTACTGTTACAGATGCCCACTGAAGCTAAAATTCCCAGAATGCGATCTCGCTTGCGCAGACTACAATCAATACCTGATTAGAAATGAGGGGAACATAGGAGGAATGATTGTTGAACCTGTAACAGGGACGAACGGAGTCATTGTACCTCCTGATGGCTATCTTAAACGAATTAGGGAAATCACAAACGAGAATGACGTTCTACTTATCACGGATGAAGTAATGAGTGGCTGGGGAAGGACTGGAAAATGGTTTGCGGTCGACAACTGGAACATCAAGCCCGATATACTGACTACTGCAAAGGGCATAACTGGCGCATATCTTCCCTTGTCATTGATGGCCACAAGCAAGAGAATAGCAGAGTATTTTGATTTGAACTACTTCGCACATGGACACACATACGAAGCGCACCCCGTCTCTCTGGCAGCAGCAAAGGCGGCTATAGAGGAGTATAAGGCAGGGAAACTAATTGAAAGATCCAGCAGATTGGGAAAAGTGCTCGCCAAGAGGTTGGAAGAAATCAAAGAAACTCATAGATCTGTTGGGGATGTGAGAAGCATCGGCCTATTCGGAGCTGTAGAGTTAGTGAAGAATAGGGAAAAGAAGACTCCATTCAATGTGTATGAGGAGAAGTTGGAAGGGAAGCCACTGATGACAGACAAGGTATCCAAGAAGGCAATGGAACAGGGGGTCTATATCAACAACTGGCTGAATCACTTTGTTATCGCTCCTCCTCTGATCATATCTGAAGACGATCTGTCGAAGGGACTTGATACATTGGACAACAGCCTTAGCGTATCTGACAGTGAGGTGGATTGAATGAGAAGCGTAATGAATTTTATAAACAATAAATACGAGGAGGGGGGAGGTAAGGAGAGATATGATGTGTTCAACCCAGCCTTTGGAGAGAAGATTGCATCGGTCAGGGAAGCGAAGAGGGAAGAGGTAGACAGGGCCATAGATTTAGCGTATGATGCACAACTAAAGTGGCAAAAAGTCCCTATCTCAGACAGGATCAGACATCTCTTTAAACTCGAAAACCTGATGTGGGCCAACCTGGACAAGATTGCTGAAGTGACAACAAAAGAGCACGGAAAGACGTTTGAAGAATCCAAGGGAGATGTTATAAGGGCAATACAGAATGTTCAATCTGCAGCTGCAGCTAGCTACCAGATTATGGGGAGAAACAATAGGCAGATCGCGAACGGAATTGACGAAGAAATGATCAGGGTACCAATAGGGGTCTTTGCAATAATATCTCCATTCAACTTCCCTGTTATGATACCTTTCTGGTTTTTCCCATATTCAGTAACCCTCGGAAATTCAGTCGTTATCAAGCCATCTGAAAAGACTCCGATGAGCATGGAAACTGTAATGAATCTTGTGAAAGAAGCAGGGTTCCCAGATGGGGTAATTCAGATGGTAAATGGAGGCAAAGAATCTGTTGACTTCATCCTAGAGAACAAGAAGGTGGCTGGGGTGAGCTTTGTTGGTTCGACTCCCGTAGCTGAATACGTATACAAGAATGGAACATCGAACAGAAAGAAGGTTCAGGCTGGGGCGTCTGCAAAAAATTTCATTCTCGTGATGCCGGATGCAGACTTAGAGGGAAGCATAGATAACATCATAGGATCATTCTACGGGAATGCGGGTGAGAGATGTCTGGCTGGTTCTGTAATGGTGACTTTGCCAGAGAATCATGAGAGAGTAATGAATGCATTCAAGAAGAGGGCATCAGAGCTAAAACTAGGATATGGAATGGAACCAGATACGGACATGGGCCCCCTCATCAGAAGAGAACACAAAGAGAGAGTTGAAATGTACATAGAAAAGGGGATGAATGAGGGCGGAAAGATTGTACTTGACGGGAGGAAGTTGAGCAGCAGCAAATACCCGAATGGATTTTTCCTTGGACCTTCCATAATAGACGAAGTTTCAGAGGGGATGACTGTAATGAACGATGAGATATTTGGCCCTGTAGCGTCTTTCTATACTGCCAATTCCCTTGATGAAGCGTTGGATGTGATGAACAGGAGCAGATTCGGAAATGCTTCATCTATCTACACTACTTCAGGCCAGAACGCAAGGAAATTTTCTGAAGGCATAGAAGTTGGGAATATTGGCGTAAACGTAGGCGTTGCAGCACCAATAGCATTCTACCCCTTCTCTGGCATGAAGGACTCATTTTTTGGAGACCTGCATCCCCAGGGAGGAGACGACAATGTTCTATTTTTCACGGAGCGCAAGGTCATAATTTCAAGGTGGTAATTTCATGATAATCGATAATTTCAGCTATTCTGACCCAGATTGAAATAATATTTAGTAAACTTTAAGTTAAGCAATTGTTTGCATAGCTTGAAGGTTAAAATGAAGCGCTCAATTGTTGTGGTTATAGTTTTGGCTGTGGTTATTATATTGATTGCTGCCGGAGTGGGTGTTTATCTCATGAATCACAAAACAACTAGCACTCCAAATACATTGGTAGTAGAGGAGCCGGAACCTTACGACAGTCTTGATCCTGCAGTGACATTCACCACGCCAGGATGGGAAATAATGAATCAGGTTTACCAGGGGCTTGTTGCACCCAACGGAACTAGCGAAACTTCGTTCGTTCCAGTTCTTGCACAGAATTGGACCGTGTCATCGAATGGAATGAACTATACTTTCTACCTAAGGCATAACGTCACATTCTCTAATGGAGACCCATTTAATGCTTACGTAATGTGGTTCTCTCTTTACAGGAATATGCTTCTAAATCAGGCACCGGAGTTCATTCTGGGACAGAATCTGGCAACTAACAACACTGCAACGAATAACACATTCAACATTACTGCTTCAATTCTAAACAACATAAATTATACCAACCCAAGCTCTTCGTCCCTAGCGATAATGAACAATCCCTATCAATCCGTACAGGTCGTGAATCAATATGTGCTGAAAATTCATATGGGTTATGGTTACAACGGCTATCTTCCGTACAATGAGTTTCTGATGACGCTGACAACACCTATGGCTGCAGCAATTGATCCAAGCATAGTTCTGAGCCATGGAAAAGTTGTCGCTGGGCAGACGAATTCATTTATGGCAGGTAACGCAACAGGTACTGGCTTTTATAAAATAAGGTCAATAACGCCTGGTCAAAGCATTTCACTTGAAATAAACACAAATTACTGGGGGTACAAGCTTCCAACAAGCCAGCTGAACGATGCGATTAGCCCTCCCCACATTGAATATATTGTTATAGAGTACAAGCAAACTTCAGCGATGATATCAGACCTCCAGGGAGGGAAGGCTCAGATAGTCCAACTTCCAGTGACTGACTATGCGAAGGCACAGACGATATCGGGTGTGAACGCGAGCCTGTTACCCATAAAGTTCGGTTCTTCTGAGAACGCTTACTATGTCTATATGGACCAGAACGTAGCTCCTTTCAACGGCTCTAATGGCATCGATGTCAGGGCGGCTGTGACCTATGCTCTCAACTATACTGGATTGATAAATTCTGTATTTGATGGACATGCAGTACAGTGGATAGGACCCGTACCTCCAGGATTCGTGTATTACAACAGGTCTATCTCTCCCCTTACACCGGCAGAACTCCAGTACATGAAGTCTCAGGGCTATACTTCCAATATCACTTCACTCACACCATATCAATATAACCCAGTCCTGGCTGCTCAGTATCTCCATATGGCCGGTTATCGTGCAGTGTTTCCAAACGGAACTGTAATGCCTGGACCAGATGGAAGCATCCCATCAATCAACTTCCTCTATGATTCAAGTGATCCATCGCAGATTGTGGCATCGCAGATCATCCAGCAGGATTTGGAAGCAATAGGAATAAACGTCACTCTGAAGCCGTTGCAGAATACACCTTATACTTCCTGGATCTACGGCCTTCTTGGGAATACATCAGACTATCCCATGGGAATAAACTTCTACACAGAGGATTATTCAGCAGCAATAGACTATGTGACTAATCTTGCAGACGGAGATTACAATGGAACTGGATACTATAACAACACTGTATTCAACTGGACGGTCAATGCAAGCACATCCTTCAACGATGCTGCAGTAGCGCAGAACCTGACTTACATATCATACACAATGTACACCAATTATACCATGGCCTGGCTGTACGTCCCCTACCTCCTTCAGGTTCATGCTAACGATGTGACGGGCATGATACCAAATACCGCGGGATCAGGTGCAGGTTACTTTATGTACTACAACACGGTGCAGTTCACATAAGGTGATCTATTGGAGGGGAAACAGGAGCTAGCGTACTTCATCCTCAAGAGAATAGCACTCTCAGTACTAGTAATACTGGGCACTATTATTATCGTTTTTTTAATCTCCCATTATCTAAGCAAGGATCCTGCAGCGCTATGGGCTGGTCCGAAGGCAAGGCCAGCCACTATAGCTGCTGTCATTCGCCGCTACGATCTTGATAAACCAATCTGGTTTCAGTTGGGACTTTTCATAAAGGACTTCTTTACCGGAAATTTTGGGACTGATCCTGTTACTGGGCTGTCAATAAGCAGCGAGATTTTCTATTATTTCCCGAACACGCTGGAGCTTATACTGACTTCCCTTGTGATCATAGTGATAGCAGGCGTCGGTCTGGGATATATTTCTGCCATAAATTTTGGGACAAAGAAGGATGCCTTCATTAGGGTCCTCTATACTGCTGCCTGGGCATCTCCAACGTTTCTTGTCAGCATTCTAGCCATAATCATATTTTCATCTTACATCCCCATTTTCCCTTCTGGTGGTATGTATTCAGCAATAATCATACCGCCTCACCGCATCACAGGTTTGTTCATACTCGACTCACTAATTTCTTTGAATTTCACGGATTTCTTTGATGGTATCTATCACATCATACTCCCTGCCCTTTCTCTCGCATTCCTGAATTTCGGCATCATCACGAGGATCAGCAGGAATGGGATACTCGGAGTGAAATGGCTTCCGTATGTAAAATCTGCAAGGGCAAGGGGACTTGACGAGAAGACGGTAGACAGGAGGCACATACTCAGGAACGGACTCGTAGAAAGCAATACTGTAATTGCAGTTATGTTCGGCTGGCTGATCACGGGAGACGTCATTGTCGAGGAAATTTTTGGATGGCCCGGGATAGGGAAATTCGCATATTCAACCATAGCAAATGATGACTATCCTGCGCTCATTTTCATAGTGATTATCTTTACTATACTGGTGATAGTGGCCAACCTGATTGCTGACATTATGTACGCTGCCCTGGATCCCCGTATCAGGCTGGGTGGTGAAGATTGAGGCAGTCCCTGAGGAAATCTATAGACATAGTGATGAGTAACAAACTCTCAGGGACAGGGTTTGTGATAATAGTAATATTTGTGCTGATAGGTATAGCCTATACTATATTAGGCAACCACATCGTTCCCTACAATCCTCTGAAAATAAACCTCTCTGACGTAAATTCCGCACCAAGTCTATCCCATCTTTTCGGTACGGATCAGCTTGGACGGGACATATTTTCAAGAGTCATTGCCGCAATACCTATTGATTTAGGGCTTTCGATATTCATCGTCTTTGTTTCAGCCCTAGTGGGGCTATTTCTTGGCACATTTGCGGGATATTTCAGGGGGGTAGTTGAGGAGGTCATCATGCGCCTGACTGACCTATTTTTTGCCTTTCCACCGCTCGTTATGGCAATGGCAATTGCAGCAACCCTTGGACCCAGCCTCTTCAATGCCGCATTTTCAATCATATTTGTCTGGTGGCCTCCATACGTGAGATTAGTGAGGGGAAGCACGCTCCAGGTCTCTGCAAGTGATTTCATTACCATGTCAAAAGTACTGAACACCAGGTTCTTCAAGATCCTCTTCAAGGGAATACTTCCTAACATCATGACCACGCTTGTCGTTTACGCCACAATGGACATAGGAACTGCAATGCTAACGCTTTCGTCCCTTGGATTCCTTGGAATTGGGATTCCAATATACCAGCCGGAACTAGGGCTCATGTCGTCTATACTGACCTCAAACCTTTATACTGACCCCTTGGAGGGACTGATACCTGCCTTGTTCCTGTTTATGATGGTGATGGGTTTCAGTCTTATGGGCGAGGGAATGGCAGAAATCATTGACCCCAACATAAGGTCTCACCTCTTCTCAAGGAGGAGAAGGCTGGAAGAAATGAATAAAGCGAAAGAGGCAAAATCAAAAGTGATTAACTGATTTCGTTACCTTCTCTCTTTTTTCCTTGATTTCAAAGAAGGGAATGGAACTATTGCCAGTGCAGCGACAAGTATTATGATGACTATCATTATAATGTTGCTATTTTCTGGGATGAAAGTCGTTTGTCCTGTTATCCAGAGCTTGAGAACCCCTACTACTGGCAGGTAGCCAACTGCCACCCCAACGACCTGATTTGCGCTCACAAGACTGTTGTCTATGAATACATCCTGATCTGCAGCTATATAGTAATTACCTGAGGAATCAGGAGAGTCGGCAAAATTATGATCGCCCATCGTAACAAACCCTACCTGCCCGATATAGTTCTGTAGTTGCACCAACAGATTCCTATGGGAATAACCAACATCGTTTATGTATACGTTCGGACCCTGAATGGATAACCACGACGGGTGAGTGTTTCCGTATAGAATTGGTGTTGTACCGTTCCATCCTTCCACGTAAAATATTGCCCTGTGTATCACTAGTTCCCTGAGATAATTGTTCTCGTAGATAATGACATTGCCATATTCACCGTATGTAATGGGAGCACCCCTCTCCCTTGCAACGAGATATGTCTGTACGTTGGTGAATGAATCGATTTTCTTCACTCCAACTATATCTCCAGTGTTTATTACGCCGAAGACGAAGTTATTTCCATGCTGCATGGAACTGGACTCGACTATGACGGCTGGTGGCCAGTTTCCAGTGTAGAGGGAAAGAGAAGAAAATATCACTGCAATAATAACCACTACTGCAACTGCGCTTATGACTTCGCTCTTGTATCTGAAGGTCACTGTAGGTTTAGATAAATGATTATTAAATTATTTGCTATTCTAGGTCATTGGAAAAAATTCACTGGCATAACACTTTATTAATTGGTGTAATATAGTAGTTAACATGAAGAATGAAAAAATTACACTGGATCAACTAAATACCTTAGACAGGAAGATACTTCTAAGTATATTTGACACCAGAGAGACTAACCTAAGTGTTATTTCCAAGAAGGTAGGTGTCTCAAAGTCCACTGTCCACAACAGATTAAAGAAAATGAAGAGCAGCAATTTCCTGAAGGGAGTCATACCACTTATAAACCAGACAAGCCTCGACAAGAGTATCACTGCGATCTCACTGATCAATGCAAAATATGGACCGGAATATGGGGAAGCTATCGGCTCAAAAATAGCCAAGATAAAGGGGGTATGGGCAGTCTACTTCGTGCTGGGAAGCATAGATTTCGTTGCCCTGATACGCGCAAGGAATAAAACTGAGCTGGGAAGCATAGTAAACGAGCTATCAAGGACGCCTGGCGTGGAACGCAGTGAGACAATCATGGCACTGAACACTGCAAAGGAAGACTTTCCAGAGTCTCTCAAGCTTATCATAAAGGAATAAAGGAGAAATAAATCAATCAGTCTGTCTATCTTCAACAAAAATTTTCTTTGATTTTGACAGACAGAGAAACTTATCCACCTTTAATATACCGGGGAGGCATGAATGTGTGTGAGAATGTATGTCAGTCCAGACTTCAGGTAGGCTGAGCATAGAGAATGCCCCGTTGATCAAGACTAATTTGCCAGGCCCAAAATCCAAGCAACTAATGGATGTGCAGGATGAGTTGGAGACATCAAGCAGATCTTACACCATTTTCTTCAATTTCGCAATAAATTACGGCAAGGGATCGACAATAGTCGACATGGATGGGAACGTTTTCATAGATTGGTTTGGAGGGGTTTCAGTGATGAACCTTGGACACGGTTACCCGGCAGTGATGGAAGCTCTGAGGAAACAGATAGAGAAGATAACGCACATAACGGAAGTTCCAACGGAGGCAAGGATCAGTTACCTCAAGACGCTGAATTCTGTCCTTCCAGGGAAGATGAAGGATCATTCAAAGATAATGATGACAGTTACCGGCGCAGATGCATGCGAAGCTGCTGTCTCGCTTGCAAGGTACAACTCTAGGAAACAGACTATAATAGCTTTCAGCGGTTCCTATCACGGAATAGCTGGCGGTATAGTGGGAGCAACATCCAACTACCACTACAGGGACTACGCGGGCATCACCACCCAGAACTACGTCTACGCCCCATACCCTTACCCCTATAGGTTTAATGGAAAAATCAGAAAGGAGGATATTTCGAAGGAAGTAATTGGGAGGATAGAGGAAATGATAGGGGATCCATATTCTGGTATTCCCCCTGTTGGAGGTATAATGGTGGAGCCAATACAGGGCGAGGGAGGATACATAGTCCCGCCTGACGATTTCCTTCCAATGCTTCGAGAGACCTGTGACAAGTACTCAATTCCGCTGATAGTTGATGAAGTCCAGAGTGGAATAGGCAGAACAGGAAAACTATGGGCCAGCGAACATTACGGCATAACCCCGGACATAATGTGCATATCTAAGAGCATAGGCGGCGGAATACCCATCTCCTCCATCGCATACAGAAGTGATTTCGATCAGATTCCGAAGGCATTCCATCTGGGAACGTACAGGGGGAATCCTCTTGGGATGGCAGCTGGAACAGCTGTTCTTGATGTTGTTAAGGATGAAGTATTTCTCGAGAGGGTTAGGTCGAAGGGAAAGGAACTTATGAAGAGGTTCCAGGAGGTCCAGGAGCGTTCAAAAATAATCGGAGATGTAAGGGGTAAGGGATACATGATAGGCAACGAGATAGTGACCAGCAAGCAGGGAAAATCACCAGGAACGGAACTGGCCGGAAAGATTAGACAGAACATGTTCAGGAAGGGAGTCCTTATGCATACCTGTGGGCACTACGGAAATGTAATGAGATTCATGGCGCCTCTGACAATAGAGGACGATCTGTTGGAAAAGGGGATGTCCGTATTTGAGAACGCAATAAAGGAAACGGAAGTTGGAATATGAATATAGTTACAAGAAATCCATATACTGGAAAAATTCTGAATTCTTATAGCGCGGATAGTCACGAAGCAGCACTGGAAAAGATAAGGCAGAGCAGGGCAGCACAGGTAGAATGGAGAACAAGTCTAGAAGAGAGAATAGAATATTTCAGGAACGTCTTGAAGCCAAACTTTGAGAGAAAGACAGATGAACTTGCAGCAATAATGACTGAAGAGATGGGAAAACCCATATCACAGAGTATATCCGAGATCAAGAAGAGCATAAGACTCATCGAGTACCTTATAGAAAATGCAAGAAGCATCTATTCCGAGGAGGACGTGAAGACGGAGGCTTCTAGAAGTTACGTGAGATTTGATCCGATTGGAGTAGTGATGTGCATAGAACCATGGAACTTCCCTGTATGGCAGGTCGTCAGAGCTGCACTGCCAGCTATGATGGCTGGTAACGCAGTTGTGCTGAAACATGCAAGCATTGTCACAGGAGT
Source organism: Thermoplasmata archaeon (assembly GCA_049965815.1). Taxonomy (GTDB): domain Archaea; phylum Thermoplasmatota; class Thermoplasmata; order Thermoplasmatales. The sequence continues at coordinate 137,309 of JBMFVV010000001.1, forward strand.
ATCGTTGAAACTCCAGGAGATATTTGATTCACCAATATTCAGGAGTCTTTTGGTTGACGGTAAGACAGCCACTTCCCTGATTAGATATGTGGATGGTGTGGCATTTACAGGTTCCACACCAGTCGGATCCGGGATAGCCGCAGAGGCAGGGAAGGAGCTTAAGAAGGTGGTTATGGAACTGGGTGGATCTGATCCATTCATAGTCCTGAATTCTGCTAATCTGGAATCAGCTGCAAAGGGGGCTACCATAGGAAGGTTACAGAACAACGGGCAGAGCTGCATAGCATCAAAGAGATTTCTAGTTCAAGAAGGAGTATATGATCAGTTCAAGGAGCTTGTTCAAAAAGAATTTTCAAATGTTGTAATGGGCGATCCAAAAATTAACGAAACTTATCTGGGTCCCCTTTCTTCAGAGGAGCAGAGGAAGACCGTTGAGACTCAAATAAAATATCTGGAATCAAAGGGAAAGGTAGAGTTTCTGGGAGAGGGAGAAGGCAACGTCATCCCCCCTGTTCTTGCAGAACTCGAGGAAGAATACCAGGAGGAGATTTTCGGTCCCGTGGCTGTGCTGCGCAAGTTCAAGACGGAGAAGGAAGCTGTACTGATTGCAAACGAAACTCCCTATGGGCTTGGAGCGTCAATATGGGGCGAAAAGACTGAAGCCGGAAAGCTTGTGGGAGATATAGAATCAGGAATGGTCTTCATCAATAGCATTGTCTTTTCAGACCCGAGATTGCCATTCGGAGGGATTAAGAAGAGCGGATTGGGGAGGGAACTTTCAAAGTACGGCAGCAGGGAATTCACAAATATAAAAACAGTCTGGGTCAGTTAGCTGTTACCGTGATTGCGTAATGGCCCCTATGGAACCTTGAAATATCCTTAACTTGCTGTACAGAGAAATATTCCTTTATCTTTCCTATCTCACTGTCCACTGAGAAGTCGCTTCTCAATGAAAAAGTCTTAAGCATAAGTATCCCTCTCTGTGCCCCGAAGAACTCCATGTTTTTTGCAAAAATCTCCACCTGATTTGGCTGAGAAACATCCTGGTACACAATGTCGACCCTGTCCACAAACAACCCATACGTCTCCGGCTTCTGTGCATCTGAAAGAATAGGAAAAACATTCTCCTTTATGCCTGATAATGAAGTCAATTTTATGAATGGAACTGGTGCAAATTCAACAGCAAATATGAAGCCAGACGAAAGTGAGTCAGCAAGATGGGAAGTGGTGGTCCCGGCACCTGCACCGAGATATAACATATGATCTCCCTTCCTTATGTCGGGCTTCAAGCCCAGTCTTAGTGAGGAAGACAACTTGCTCCTGAGCGGGGAAAACACTCTGAAGTATTTACCTCCCCTGTTAGTTACCTGTTCGCCGTAAATGGACTTTCCATCCTTAGACTGCGAATACAGATTCCCCCTGTCCTCAAAGAAATTGGGGACATGAAGTTCTCTCATCAGACAAACATCTCTAGATTGCTTTTTATTTGGGATGCCTTGTTCCTCTGGATGTTCATCTTCTCAACACCTTTTACCAGGTCTGACTGAAGGATATGGTCTCTTCCATCCCTTATCGCGAACATTCCACTCTCCACTACAGATGCTTTTAGGTCCGCACCAGAAAAGCCCTCTGTGATTTCAGCGATTTTCTCAAGATTAACGTCCATCAGATTCATCCTCTTCGTATGAATCTTGAGAATCTCTAATCTGCCCTTCTTGTCGGGCAATGGTATCTCTATGATCCTGTCAAATCTTCCAGGCCTGGTAAGTGCCTCATCCAAGGTATCTGGTCTATTGGTCGCTCCGACAAGTTTTATATTTCCGAGTGGTTCAAATCCATCGATCTCCGCAAGCAGCTGCATAAGGGTTCTCTGAACCTCCCTGTCACCTGATGTGGAAGAATCTATCCTTCTGGATCCTATCGCATCCAACTCGTCTATGAAAATAATGGATGGCGCCTTCTTTCTTGCAAGATCGAACAACTCCCTGACAAGTCTAGCACCCTCTCCTATGTACTTCCTTACCAATTCTGATGCCACGACCCTTATAAATGTGGCATTTGTGCTCTGTGCAACTGCCTTTGCGAGCAAAGTTTTTCCTGTACCAGGAGATCCCACGAGGAGTACCCCCGTTGGCGGCTCGATGCCCACTTTCCTGAAAATATCTGGGTTAAGCAGTGGAAGTTCGACCATTTCCTTAATCTCCCTGATCTGTGACTCCAGGGCACCTATTTCATTGAATGTCACATTAGGTTTCTCAGAAATTTCTGCAGCGACAACCGTGGGGTCGTAGGCTTCCGGGATAACAGAGATTACTGAAAGTGTCGCCTTGTTGAGTGCAACCCTTGTACCAACTGTTAGCTTAGAAGTTGGTATGTGTTCTGAAGTGTAAACGAGGAAACTTGGTCCAGTGGAACTTCTGATGACCACTCTTCTCTCGTCAATAACGTCCTCAATTGAGCCTATAAGAAGCGGTGGAAGCTTCAGCCTATTCATCTCTTTCTTCAGTCTTTCCACTTCCTCTGTGAGCCTCTTGTTCTCGAGCTCGGTGAATCGCTTTTCCTCTTCTGCCGTCCTGAGCTGTCTAAGAACTTCTTCTACATCGTTATATTCATCTACGTCGTCATCAGTCTTCGTCAGCCTTCACCAGCCTCTAAAACTATCCTCCTTATTTAAACCTAATGTATATCTATCCATTGAAATACCCTTTCCGCCGAATACGCAAGGTTCCAGTGACCATAATATTCCATTTTTCACCATTAATTGGAATGAAGCTATATTTCCGGTCTCCCGATTTTTTTCTCTGAGAGGGACCTTCTTTTGTCTATGTTCATCAAGTAATATAGAACTGCTGCCACTATAAAACCTATGAAATAGCTTATATCAATCCCACCTAGAGCCCTTGATAGAAAGAAGGTATAGTTAAAGTTCCCGAGGAAGACGTTCATAAATGGTACTGAAACAAGTAGACCAACGCAGTAAGATACTATACCACTCCAGTTCAGCTTCCTGTCAAAATTTAGCTTCTGCCTTTTTATGACAGCGAAATCTATTATCAAAATGGCCACCCATGGAGATATCCAATAGTCAAGAACCAGAAGGAAGGACTCAAAGAACGAGTAGAAACCCTTATAGAAGATCAATGACAGTACCAGGCCAGCTATTGCTACAAGGCCAACAAATTTTGTTCTGTTCAACTTTATCCCCCCGACGAGACCGGACAGAGATGCAGAGTAAAGATTCAGTACATTCGCTGCAACGCCTCCAAGTGCTATTGCAAAGAGTGATAGCGGAAAAAGGGAGCCAGAGATGTATTTTAAAGACGTGATGGAAGATGTGCTAAGTGTCACAAATGAGATTATGAGGGCAATTATCTCAACGAATGTTGTCGAAAGGAAAGAGCCCAGGAATGTGTTGCCGAACACCTTCCTAAGAGGCGTGTCAAGTGGGAGGTATCTTGAGTAGTCAGACGCATATGGACCCCAGCTCATTAGATAACTATATGAAAATGCCAACATGCTGAAAAATGATAGGTCAAATCTTGTCGAAGTGACTGATAGCCCTGAAAATACCTGAAGGCTATGCGGACTACCGAAAAACAGGATCTTCACCAAAATCACTGCAAACAGGACGCCGAGCACGTATGATAGAATTCTTTCTACTTTGTGAATGAAATTATGGCCCATGTATGCCACTACATATATAACCAAGACAAAGAAGGGCACCAGGATGAAATAGGATATACCAAAGATCAGGTATAGTGCAAGCACGCTGAGGATGATGTTTATCACGAACCAGCCAAGCGTGTTTGATAGATTTATTATACCGAACAGGCGCATCATATATCTCCCCATGGAGTTTGTAGTTGTCATCATCTGAGGGTAACCTGTTCTAGGTCCCATAACGGCAGAAAGACCTACTATGGCGGCACCAAGTATATTGCCAACAACAATTGAAATTATCGAGCTTACGAAATTCATACCGAGAGAAATAGGAATGAATCCGAGGGCAAAATCTGCAATTGTAAGATTTGCAGCGAACCAGAGATTGAAGAGTGAACGGGGTTTACCCTGCCTCGATTCTGTCGGTATCCTTTGTATCCCGACACTTTCTAGTGTCATTCTCGAACATGTGTTCGTGGACTAAATACTTAGTCTTGGAAAATAAACCAAGAACCCGTGGCATATGCACACAATTTTCCGTCCCCGTCAAACACCTCTACCTTTGCAACGCAGATATTCCTTCCCTTCCTTATAACTTCCCCGACTGCCCTTGCAGGAGACTTTGAAAGGGGATTGAGGAAATTGATATTGAGATCTGTTGTGACCTGATTCCTTTTGCCTGTGGACAGGACCGCAGTTCCGCCTGCAATGTCTACCAGAGAACAAATGACACCGCCATTAACAAAATTTCCCAGTCTCAAGTGCTTATCCTCCAAATGAAGAATGGATTCCGCCTTTCCTTCTCTCAAAATTTTCGTCTTTATGCCAACATAGTTCATGAAAGCGTCCTTATTCACTAACTGCTCCATGATTTCCTGGTCATCCATAACTCGAAATACATAACTGCTATATTAACAGGATTTATGGGACAGGATCAGAAGAAATCATGGAATAGGGAATACAGGCTCAAGGGGAAACTCTGGAGAGGAGAACTCAAGGAAAAGGGCATTTTAAGCGAATCTCTCCTCCCTGGACTGACCCTAGACAACGGTTGCGGAAATGGAAAGGGAACTCCGCCGGCTGATGAAGTGATAGGACTTGACTTCTCGATCTTCGCCCTATCTCTGTACGGGTCAAACTCTAAGGTGCTTGGTGACATGGTGAACCTTCCATTCAAGGACGGGTCCTTTTCAAATGTCCTGTTCATTCATTCTCTGGACCATCTCAGCAAGGAAGATAGATTACTGGCCCTGCGGGAGGCCGGCAGGGTCCTGAAAGATGGAGGCAGGGTCGTGGCAAGAGTGTTCTCAAGGGAGGATTTCAGGTATGGAAAGGGGAAGGAGATAGAGGAAGGAACATTTCTGCGTGGAAACAGAATTCAAACACATTATTTCGATAAGGAAGAGTTCTCCATTGGACAGGTATTTAAAGTTATCAATTTAATCGAAATTAATTATAAAATAAATATTCAAAAGAATATATTTAAAAGGCAAGAGTTTATTATAATTTTAACAAAATCTAAATCAGAAAATTACCAATAATATTGCTCTGAACTAGCTTATATAGGGCCTGATTGCAAATCATATATATATGCGTTCAACGTATAGGTTATCGAGGTTATGGAAGATTATACTGCAAAGGATATTGTTGTGCTCGAAGGACTGAAGGCAGTCAGAAAGAGACCGGCAATGTACATAGGAAGCACCGATGTAAGGGGCCTTCACCAGCTCCTGTACGAGGTTCTGGACAATAGTGTCGACGAAGCAATGGGTGGTTACTGTAAGAACATCTTCGTTACTGTCAAGGGGAAGACAGTCACTATTGAGGACGATGGAAGGGGAATTCCGGTGGACATTCATCCTAAATATAACAAGTCGGCGCTTGAGATAGTTCTGACTGAACTGCACTCTGGTGCAAAGTTCGAGCAGAAAGTTTACAAGGTATCTGGAGGGCTTCATGGAGTAGGAGTGCATGTTGTAAATGCACTGTCCTCCAGCTTTGAGATCTTTGTCAAGAGAGGGGGATTTGTCTATCACCAGGGTTATTCGAAGGGAGATAAGCTCACTCCCGTGGAAAAGGTTGGAAAGATAGAGGATGGGAAGATCAGCTGGATCAGGGCAATAAACACGAATTTCCATTTCAATTCACCGACAGGCACTCTCATAAGTTTTGAACCTGACGAAACAATAATGGAAACGGCCGAGTATACCCTAGAGACCGTTAAGGGAAGGATAGAAGAGCTTTCCTACCTGAACAAAGGACTGGCAATCACACTGGACTGGAATGGAAATATTGTCACCTACCAGCATGAAGGTGGAATAGAGGAAATGGTCAAAAACATGAACAAGGGGAAGAAGACACTTCACGATGAAATCATATACGGCCAGATCAAGTTCAACGGAGAAATGAAAGATATTTCCAACGGGAACAGCAAGAACTCTAAGGAAGATTCAGATTCTTCACAGCCCAGCACATACATTGAATTTGCCATTCAGTACAATGAAACAGTGGGAGAGAATCTACTTGCATTCGCAAACGACATCAACACAAGAGAAGGGGGAACACACGTATCAGGATTCAAGGCCGCCCTGACAAAGGTGCTGAACGACGAGGCCAAGAGGCAGGACATCATCAAGGAAGAGAATTATTTCACTGGAGAAGATGTTAGAGAAGGACTTACTGCCGTGATAAGCGTGAAGATACCGGAGCCTCAATTTGAAGGCCAGACAAAGGAGAAACTAGGAAACAGCAACGTTAAGGGGATGGTGTTCAGCGGTGTTGCAGAACATCTAAAGAGGTATTTTGAAGACCACCCAAGGGTATCTGAGATCATATGCAAGAAGGCGTACCAGGCAGCAGAAGCAAGGGAAGCAGCCAGGAATGCCAGAGAAATGGTCAGATCAAAATCAACGCTCAGTGCCACTCTGCCGGGAAAGCTAGCTGACTGCACGTTAGAAGATCCTGAGAAAACTGAACTCTATGTGGTGGAAGGTGACTCGGCAGCCGGACCTGCAAAACAGGGAAGGGACAGATCATTCCAGGCAATTCTCCCTCTTAGGGGAAAGATTCTGAATGTTGAGAAGGCCGCATGGGACAAGATTTTAAAGAACAACGAAGTGAAAAATCTGTTTGCTGCGATCAACATGGGCCCCAACGATCCTTACGACCCGAAGAAGCTGAGATATGGGAAAATCATATTCATGACAGATGCTGATGTAGACGGGAGCCACATAAGGACCCTGCTGCTGACGCTTTTCTACAGACACTTGAAGGAACTGCTGGTAAACGGCCACGTTTACATTGCAGTAGTGCCACTCTTCAGGATACAGAAGGGTACGGTTGTAAAGTACGTTTATACTGAAAGAGAAAAGGATGCACTGATCAAACAAATGTCAAACCCGATCGTGCAGAGATTCAAAGGTCTGGGTGAGATGAACCCAGACCAGCTGTGGGATACTGCAATGAATCCGGAAACAAGAAAACTTGTCAGAGTGCAGATTGAGGATGCTCAGGAAGCTGATGCACTTTTTACCCTACTTATGGGAGAAGAGGTACAGCCCAGGAAGGACTACATAATGAGTCATGCAACTGAAGCCCAAAACATAGATGTGTGATTTGGATGATAGAGAACACAGCAATTGAAAAGGAAATGAAATACTCTTACCTGGATTACGCGATGAGCGTCATCCTTGCGAGAGCTATTCCAGATGTTAAGGATGGCCTGAAGCCGGTTCAGAGAAGGATACTCTATTCAATGTACGAGATGGGAGTAACATTTGACAAGCCATACAGGAAGTCGGCAAGAATTGTGGGGGATGTTATGGGTAAGTACCATCCGCATGGAGATTCTGCCATATATTCTGCAATGGCTAGGATGGCCCAAGATTTTTCACTGCGTTACACTCTTGTGGATGGGCAGGGGAACTGGGGGTCAAGAGATGGAGATCCACCCGGGGCCATGAGGTACACTGAGGCAAGGCTGACAAAGATATCGAATGAAATGCTTGCAGATATTGAATACGATACTGTAGATTTCACGCTCAATTTTGATGGAACGCTTAAACAGCCCCTCTATCTGCCTTCCAAGATTCCTAATATTCTTCTAAATGGTACTTCTGGAATAGCTGTTGGTATGGCAACCAACATGCCTCCTCACAATTTGACGGAGATAGTGGACGGCCTGATACTGCTGATAAGGAACAGGGAAGCGGGACTGGAAGATTTGCTGAATGTCATCACAGGACCGGATTTCCCAACTGGGGGGATCATACTTGGGAAGAAAGGCATAATAGATGCCTATAGAACAGGAAGGGGGAAATTTGACCTGAGGGCCAGGGCGGAGATACAGAAGAATGAGATAATATTCACTGAAGTTCCTTACGAGGTAAACAAGTCAGAGCTTCTCAAAAAGATTGCTGAACTCTCGAAGGATGGCGTTATCGGCGGAATTTCAAACATAAAGGATGAGAGCAACAAGGACGGCATCAGGATTGTGATAAAGGTAAAGAACGATTTCAGCCCAGAGATCACGTTGAACCAGATATACGAGCATACCCAGGCCCAGGTTTCTTATGGAATCATCAACCTTGTTCTGGTGAACAACGTGCCCAGAACGATGGGTCTCAAGGACATAATGGTGGAATATCTCAACCACAGGGAGTCCGTTGTCAGGAAGAGGACAGAATTCTTCCTGAAAAAAGCGAGGGAAAGGGAGCACATTCTTGAGGCGCTTGTAAAGGCACTTGATGAAATAGACATGACCATCAAGATAATCAGAACGTCCAAGGAAGTCAAGGATGCAAGGGATGGACTGAAGAAACAATTCTCCCTCGACGACCTGCAGGCAAATGCGATACTGGAAACAAGGTTGCAGAAGCTGACCGGCATGGAAATTGCAGACTTGAAGAAGGAGATGAAGGAGATAAGGGACAACATCAAAAATTACCTGGAAATCCTGGCGAACGAGAGCAAGAGGTGGGACCTGATCGTTGAGGAGCTGGAAGAGATAAAGGAAAAGTATGGAGATTCCAGGCAGACGGAAATAACTGAGTCATATGTGGAAACCACCGAGGAGGAACTGATTCCTCACGAAGTGGACACAATTGTCCTCACGGAAGACAACAGGATAAGCAGGATAGAGGCTGATACATTTTCGGCACAGAAGAGGGGTGGAAAGGGCGTCTATACCGGATCAAACGAAAGCGAAATCAAGCAGGTGATTACTTGCGACTCCCACGACAGGGTGTTCTTCTTCTCAGATGTTGGGAAAGTCTTCCAGATGAAGGCATACAGCATACCGAAAGGAGAGAGGAGATCGAGGGCAAAGTTGATTTCAGCAGTCTTCGAAAACATGAAGGGGCGCATCGTATTCATAATGAGCGAAAAGGGAAGCGAGGGGAAGAAGTACCTGCTCTTTGTTACGGAAAGAGGAAGGGTGAAGAAGACTGAGATATCGCAGTACACCAACATAAGATCAAATGGACTGATAGCCCTTAAGCTGAGACCGGGCGATCTGCTGAAGGACGTTTTTGTAACTGCAGGTGATGAAAAAGTTGCGCTTCTCTCGACAGACGGGAGACTGGTGCTTGTGGATGAGAAGGAATTCAGGTCGATGGGACGCCCAGCATCAGGTGTCACTGGAATAAGGTTTGCTGGAGACAACAAGGTCGCAAGCGATGCCACAATAGTCTCAGATGAAATGATAGTGATATCGGAGAAGGGATTGGGAAAGAAAGTTAGCGTTGAGGACTTCACAATGAGACATCGTGGAGCTAAAGGGATGAGAGCTATTAAGGTCACGGAAAGGACGGGCAAGCCGATCTACGTTTCATCCATCAATGATAACGACGAACTCCTGATTATAACCAAGAACGGAAAGACGATAAGAACAGGGGTAGCTGCCATTCCGCAAAAGGGAAGGAACGCCCAAGGGGTTAAGTTGATAGACCTGGATGAGGGCGACCAGGTGGTTTCAGTCACTCGGATCTCTTGAATATACCTGCGCTCGTGGTGGAAGTGTCAAAGACCATCACGTTCAGTTCCTTCAATTTCTTCAATAATCTTTCTTTATCTCTTGGGACTATTATTACGGCTCCTCCCCCTCCAGCGCCTGTGAGTTTTGCACCGTAACCATACTCCCTTCCAATTGATACTATCTTCTCTATCTGATCTGTGGATATTCCAAAAACCTTCAGCTCGGAGTGGTTTTCGTTCATCAGTTCACCAACGCTGGCGATGTCCCCCTTCATCACTGCCTTCACTCCTTCCTGTGTGATATCTCCAATCCTCTTCATTATGTCCTTTGCAAAACTGCCCCTCTCATAGAATTTCCTGACCTTGGCTACCTGTTCCCTCGTAGAACCTTTGGAACCTGAATACACGACAACGAGTTCCATGTTTCTGGTAGGTATGCTGGAGAAATTCCACGAAATTCCATTCTTCTCAATCTTCCACAAAGGAATTCCCTCAGTCCCATTTGTCAGTACGAAACCGCCGGCGGATATTGTGGAAGTATCAATTGGGGAACCAAGTCCCTGCGTCTCGTACTCTATGTTAAAAGCCTCGTTTGCGAGATGCTCCTTTGTGTAATTCCTTTCGCTCATCAGGATGCCTGCTATGATCATTGATGATGTTCCCAACCCCGATCCTGACGGGACATTTGTCTCTACCTTTACGTATATGTTGTTCAGCCCGAGGTGGGATAGGGTCTTCTGTACAAATGGGGTATATTGAAGGCCGCTCCTACTGGGAATCAGGTAGATTTTTGCGAACAGGTCTACGGTGGCAGATAGTGCAGGGTAACCATAAACTACCGCGTGTTCACCGAAAAAGATTACCTTGTGCGGAGAATAGACGACCATCCACTCATTTCAAGGAAACTGGCTGACTATGGGAATCATCTTTCTGTGCAACCACGGCCGTGCCGTAGGCAAGGACTTCAGACATAGTCTGCCCTATTTCGGAAGAGTCGAACCTGACCTCTATGACTGCATTGGCCCCTAGTCCCTTTGCATGTTGCTTAAGTCTCTCAAGAGCCTCAAATCTGCTCTGATCAAGCATCTGTGTGTATTCCTTTATTTCCCCCCCAGCAATTGTTCTCAATCCAGCAATTACGTTCCCTCCGATGCCCCGTGACCTCACTATCAGGCCCCACGTGAATCCGATAACGTTTGTTATTCTGTACCCTGGTATGTAGGGTGTACTGACAATAACCAAATCTGCAGATGACGGGTTGTAGTTTCCGTTGAACATAAAGAAGTCAGAGTTTGAGTATATATAACAATTATGTAATAATAGTGTGCCCTGTCTACGAATGAACTCTTTGCCTTCTTGTTTTTAAAATTTGGAATGGGTAGAAAATAAAAAGTAGAAAGATTAAAGAAGATGTTGTTTAGTCTTCCTCTCCACCCGGTTTGCCGCCTGGTGGTTTAGGAGCTCCTGCACTCGATGCCTTTGTCGCTATTACGTCATCTATCCTCAGGATCATTACCGCAGCGTCAGTGGCGCTGTCGATGGCCTGTTTCCCAACCCTTATTGGCTCGATGACACCCAGATCAACCATGTCGATTGGTTTCCCCTTCACGACGTCAACTCCAGCATTCTTCTTTCCATCTGCATGCTCTTTCTTCAAGGAGATCAGTATACCTATGGAATCCAGACCTGCGTTCTCTGAGAGTGTTCTCGGGATTATTTCCATTGCTTCTGCAAACTTCTCTATTGCCAGCTGTTCCCTTCCTCCAACAGATTGACTGTACTCCCTTAGCTTCATCGCTATCTCGACTGCTGCTGCTCCACCGCCAGGTGTAATCTTACCATCCTGTAGTGCAGCCGCAACAACATGCAGTGAGTCAACCAGGCTCCTTTCAATCTCATCCACTACGTGTTCCGTTCCTCCTCTTATGAGCACAGAGACAGCTTTGGGATTCTTGCAGCCAGTAACGAAAGTAAGGTGGTCCTCGCCAATCTTCACTTCCTCAACCCTTTCTGCATTTCCAAGGTCCTTTGCTGAAAGGTCGTCCATGTTCGTTACGATCTCTCCACCTATTGCCTTAGCGAGTTTCTCGATGTCGCTCTTCTTGACCCTTCTGGCCGCGTATATTCCATCTTTTGCAAGATAGGCCATGGCTAGGTCGTCTATTCCCTTCTGCGTGAGTACCACGTTTGCCCCTGTTGCCTTTATCTTGTCCACCATCTCTCTGAGTATGCTTTCTTCCTGCTTCTTGAACTTCGTTATAGATTCCGGATCCTCTATCCTTATAGAAGTATCGAATTCCGGTTTCTTTATTTCTAGTGCAGCATTCAACAGTGCGATCTTTGCATTGTTCACAAGTACAGGCATCCCTGGGTGAACCCTTTCCTTGTCCACTATGACTCCCTGGATCAACTGGGTATCATCAACCGATCCCCCCTGTTTCTTTACCAGTTGAATATCGTCGAAATCCACGAATGTCTTTCCTCCCCTTTCTTGAGCCACCTGAAGAACCGATTTCACTGCTATGTCCGCGAGATTCTTCTTGGATGTAGAAGCACCCTTGGAATTTAGAGCAGTGTTGGCTATCTTCAGGAGGACCTTCTCGTCCTTCCCCACGGGGGTTGATATATCGTTCAATACCTCCTTAGCTTTCTCAGCAGCCATTCTATAACCCGCTGCTATAACTGTTGGGTGAACGTTCTGGTTCAACAGATCTTCTGCCTTCCTCAGGAACTCTCCCGCCAGGATGGCGGCAGTTGTCGTACCATCCCCCACTTCTTGGTCTTGAGTCTTAGAGACTTCAACCATCATCTTTGCTGCGGGGTGATCTATGTCCATTTCCTTCAAAATTGTAACTCCATCATTCGTGATAACGATATCACCAAGGGAGTCGACAAGCATCTTGTCCATTCCTCTCGGACCAAGAGTCGTCTTTACAGCATCTGAGATCGCCTTAGCTGCATTGATATTGTTTTGCATTGCATTCTTTCCGGATTCTCTCTTCGCACCTTCTCTTAGAATAAATATTGGCTGTCCTGGCATCATTTAACTGGACACCTCGTTTCCGTATTTTATTCTTCTATATAAATGCATGGAATAGCACCAATTGCGACCAACAAGAAAACTTTGATACAGAGCCGTTTTCTTGATAATCAATGGAATGGAAACCGAGATATATTGAATAGAGATTAGCGATAACGCCACCGTGGCTCAGTTGGTAGAGCAGCTGATTCGTAATCAGCAGGTCGGGGGTCCGAATCCCTCCGGTGGCTTCGGGCATTCTGAGATGGTAGTCCAGCATCTATGGTATCATCACAATCTATCCACTCAGAAAATGCACCTGTGATTTCTGTTCTTTTCTTTGAGGAAATAGATACCACAAAATGATGTTAAATGTGCATCCATTGCAGAAGATGCTTTAGTGCAACATATTTCTGGGTGAATTTGAGAAAATAGACATGAAAATAAAATAAAAAAAATAGTAGAAAATTTATTGCTTCTTTCTGAAGGGAAGTGCTATCAGAGAGCCAACAAGAACGATAATTAGATTTGCTGAAAGTGCAAGGAATCCTATGAAGAGTGAGCCTACGCTGGAACTTATTGGCAGAAGGGTGGTCGTCCAGGCATGGAAATGATTTGCCACTTCCATCCAGTATATGCCGAGGCCGAGACCAACCAATAACCCTGTCATCAGTGAATACTTGTTCAGTTTATTCGTTACAAGGCCCAGGAACAGAGACGGGAGCGTTTGCAGTATTATGATCCCTCCAAGCAGCTGAAGTTGAACTGAGTACGTAAGTGGGAATACGAAAACAAAACCAACTGCGATGAACAGGAATACTATCATTGAAATCTTTGCAGTTAATGCCTCTCTTGACGGTGACATCTTCGGATACAGTTCCCTCACTATGTTTCTTGTGAACAGATTTGATTGCGACATTGCCATTATTGAAGCCGGAACCAATCCTCCGATGAATATTCCAAGGAAGGCAAAGCCCGTCAAGGGAGCTGGAAGTGTGTAGAATATCAGTGCTGGGACCACATATGTTCCCCTGGAGCTCACCACGAATGTGTCCTTCAGGAATGTTATGGCTGCATGATTTCCGTAGACCAGTATACCGAACAGTGCCAGAAGTGCCAGTCCTACTCCATACAGTGGCAGTAGCGATTGACTAAGACGCAGGGATTTGGGAGATTTTGCACTCAGAGACCCTGTTACGGCATGAGGGTAGAGGTATAGAGCTAAAGCGCTCATCAGGAACAGGCTCCAGTAGGCATTCACCTGCAAGGGGAGTATATGATAATATTTCACCGGAAGTCCTGTGAATGACTTGGTGAAGCCTATTGTTACCAGTGCAACGATTATCACGAGCGCGACACTTATGAGTATGATAGAATCCTTGAATATGGCCGTAAGAGTAGCTCCCCTTAGCCCGCTGACGTAAGTGAATACTGCTAGTATTATGAAGGAGAGGATAAGTGAAACATCTACTACGAGTTTTATGTTCGCAATTCCGCTGAGCATTACAGTTAGGACGGATAGCATTCCGACGATCTGAAGGCCAATGTACGGTAGTTCTGCGACAATACCAACTATTGCTATTAGAATTGCAAGGTTTCTGCTACTGAAATTTGATTTGACAAAATCTGACGCCGTGATGAATCCTTTTTCCTTGGAGACCTTCCACAATTTTGGCATTGCCCACATGGCAACGCCGAATGTTACAGCCACGTAAGGTACCGCATAGTAATAAATTGCACCTATACTGAAAACTGATGACGGTATTGCGATGAATGTATAAGCCGTATACAGATCTGCTCCAACCAAAAACCATACGATTGCAGCACTGAACTTTCTCCCGCCTAGGGACCATTCGTCCAGTTTGCTCATATCACCCTTCTTCCATCTTCTCCCGTAGAATCCCAGGAAGATGAAGATAAGAAGAAGAATTACCCAAACCAGAATACCTGAAAGCGCTAACATTTACTCGCCTCCGTATTTATTGTACAGGACAGCTGCCAGTCCAAAGAAGGCTGCAGCCAAAAATAGCCACAGTAGCTGGTACCAGTAAAAAAACGGTAGCCCGCCTATCTCCGGGTTGGTCCTCACATAGCTGGGGACAATGGCAAGTGCAACAAATGGTATTATGGTCAGGATCGCAACGGTCACGTAAAGGGACCGCTTTGACTTTGCAGTCACATTCTGACTCATAAAGTTTGATATGAAGTAAATAGTATTTAAATTTATTTACCAAAATTTATCATTATTGTAACGCAAAAAAATGAAGGAAAAGCACTGTCATCCTGATATGCTCAAAAATGTGCTTGAACGCTTCTCCTTTGACAAGTTATTAATCTCTAAGTAAACTTCAGAAGAGTGGAGTACAAGTGGACCGTTCTCTCCAATACTACGCTAGGAACTCTGATGTCTTCACTTGACACAAACATAGTCCTCATTTCCCTTCCCACCATTGCAAGGGAACTTCCAGACACATCCCTTCTCGATCTCCTTTGGATCCTCATGGGATATACACTCCTTACTGCCGCTGTCCTCGTGAACTTTGGCAGGCTTTCCGACATGTTCGGCAGGGTCCGCCTGTACACATTCGGCTTCGCGATATTCACAGCTGGATCTGCCCTTTGTAGCCTTTCCCAGAACGGTCCTGAGCTGATAGGTTTCAGACTAGTGCAGGGAGTTGGAGCTGCATTTCTATTCTCCAACAGTGGTGCAATAATCACCGATGCCTTTCCTGCGAACGAAAGGGGAATGGCACTGGGAATCAACCAGGTCGCAATCGTGGCAGGTTCCGTATCTGGTCTTGTGCTCGGTGGAATACTTACATATTCCCTTGGATGGAGATCAATATTTTACGTCAACATCCCGATTGGAATCATAGCAACGATATGGGCACATCACAACCTGAAGGAACTTGCTGTCATAAAAAGAAGTCGGAAGATTGACGTTATAGGAAATCTGACGTTTGCTGGATCCATCAGCATGATTCTTGGTGGAATCACGTTCTATGCTACCGGTTCAGCCGATATTAGAACTGTACTTTGGATGATTGGACTTGGTATCGCATTATTCATTGTCTTTGTTTACTATGAGATGAGAATCGACCATCCTATGTTCGACTTGAAGCTGTTCAGGATAAGACTCTATGCTGCAAGCAATATGGCAATTTTCATGAACGCGCTGGCAAGGGGTGCGGTAACATTTGTCCTTGTGTTCTATCTTCAAGGACCCACAATGAGACTGAATCCGTTCGTTGCAGGCCTGTTCCTTGTCCCGACATCAGTTTCACTTTCTTTCTTCGGGCCCATCAGTGGTTGGTTCTCTGACAAATATGGTGCCAGACTGATAGCAACCATCGGCCTTGTAGTTTCTGCAGTTGGTTTCTTGATGCTTGCTCGCATCGGACAGACTACAACGTTTAACGAACTGGTGATCCCACTGGTGTTTGTTGGTAGCGGGATGGGAATATTCGCATCCCCGAACAGAGCGTCAATTATGAATTCTGCCCCACCTCATGAGCGGGGAATCGCCTCGGGGATGAGTTCAACTCTAATAAATATCGGCAGCATTTTCAGCATGGGGATGGCATTCTATGTGATGTCCATCACGGTTCCCATGACTAACCTTGCTGGCATATTTCTTGGAACATCTCACGGTACTTCAGTTGGGCCGTGGGTGACGGACTTCATCAATTCCATCCACTACCTCTTCTACATTTCTGTTGCGATACTTCTTGCTGCCATCGTCCCGTCGGTGCTGCGAGGGAAGAGCAAGGTATGGGATGTGCCGATGGAGAATGAAACACCGAAATGAATAACGCTGGAAAAATTTCTTTAATTCTGGTGAAATTTAATCGTACCGAAAACGTTTAAAACTCTAATCAACTTTCAAGTAATGCATCCTGATTACGTGAAGGTCAAACTTCCCACAGATGCGACTTTTTTCGATACAAAGAAAGAGGTCAAGGGATTGAATTTACACACCGTATGCGAGGAAGCAAGATGCCCAAATAGAAGCGAATGTTGGTCAGATGGAACTGCCACTTTCATGGTTCTTGGAAAGAACTGCTCAAGGAACTGTGGCTTCTGTTCCGTGACACATGGATATGTCCAACCGCTTGATCCGCTGGAGCCGGTTAACGTTGCTACTGCGGCGAGGGATATGGGTCTGAAGTACGTTGTGATAACGTCAGTGGACAGGGATGACCTTCCTGACCAGGGGTCAAATCATTTTGCAAGCGTCATAAGGGAAGTGAAAAAGACAGGTGCAAGTGTGGAAGTCCTCATACCAGATTTCAGGGGAGACAAGGACTGCATTGATAGGATTTTGAAGGAGGGTCCAGTAGTGCTGGCACACAACGTTGAAACAGTGAGGAGACTCTCACCTGTAGTGAGGGATCACCGTGCAAACTATGACCAGTCACTGGAAGTTCTGAGATATGCAGCGACGAAAGGTTTCGTGACCAAATCATCAATCATGCTTGGATTCGGGGAGACTGACGAAGAGGTCGTGGAGACAATGAAAGACCTACGGAATGTGGATGTCAGCATATTCACAATCGGACAGTATCTCAGGCCCTCAAAGATGCAGTTGCCTGTGGTAGAGTATAGTGGACTTGGAAGGTTCGAAAAACTGAAGGAGATCGGGTACGAATTGGGGTTCCAATTTGTTGCTTCCGGGCCGCTGGTCAGGACATCTTACAAGGCGGCGGAAGCCTGGTCTATGAGGAGGGTTCATTAAATGGCAATCGCAGGGAATCTATCAAATGACCAGGCAATACAGGCTTACAAGAATGCTGTGCTTGCTCGCACTCTTGACACGAAGATCATCAGTTCCCAGAGGCAGGGAATCATAGGATTCCACGTTCCTGCAGAGGGACAGGAAATAATACAGATAGCTGTCGCCATGATGGCAGACAAGGAAGATTTGATTTTCCCATATTACAGGGATTTGGCACTCTACATTCAGAGGGGGGTCCCGCTTTCACTCATATTTGACGAGATGCTTGGGAACAGAAATGACCTCCAGAAGGGGAGGCAGATGCCCGATCACTTTTCATTCAAGGAGTTCAATTTCTCCTCAGTTCAGAGCCCGGTCGGATCACATTTACCCCTTACCGTTGGTGCTGCATACGCCCGGCGATACAACAAGAAAAAGGGTATTGTGATTACCACATTCGGGGACGGTGCCACTTCAACTTCAGATTTCCATGCTGCGCTTCACATGGCCTCTGTCTTCAATCTGCCTGTTCTTTTCATATGCGAAAATAACGGATGGGCAATTTCACTCCCTACAAGTAAGCAGACCAAGGCAGATATATACAAGAAGGGGGCTGCCTATGGAATGCCTGGAAAGCGGGTGGATGGGAATGATCTCATAGCTTCACTGGCCGGACTCCAGGAGGCATTCGATTACGTGCGTGCAGGAAAGGGACCGTACTTGGTGGAAGCAGTAACATACAGAATGGGCCCCCATTCCACATCTGATGATCCGAAGAAATACAGGGTTGATGAGATAACGGATGGGAGTGAAAACGATCCGATCAAGAGGCTGGAGAACCTGATGCTGAGGATGGGTGTCATCGATTCTTCATTTATCCAAGCCACAAAGGAACGTGCAAAGGAAGAGGTAGACAAGATGCTCGAGGAGAGAATGAGCATACCACCGCCTGACTCATCAAGCATATTCGATGACGTTTATGAAGAACCCAGCTGGATACAGGAAGAAGAGAGGAGGGATTCTGATGGCTCAGATTAACATGGTCCAGTCGCTGAACAAGTCGCTGGAACAGATCATGGCAGATGATGAGAGGGTCGTTGTGCTGGGAGAGGACGTTGGAAGGGACGGGGGTGTGTTCAGGGTCACTGACAATCTACTGAACAAGTACGGTGACGAAAGGGTGATAGATACTCCGCTGAATGAACTTGCCATTGTCGGGATGGCAGCTGGTATGGCCTTATACGGAATGAAACCGATAGCGGAGGTACAGTTCCAGGATTACATCTTTCCTGCATTCGACCAGATAGTGAATAACATTGCTAAGATGAGGTACAGGACAGGAGGCAGATTTAACGTACCCATGATACTGAGAACGCCCTATGGTGGTGGGGTCAGGGGTGGCCTCTACCATTCGCAGAGCGGTGAGGCCTATTTTGTTCACACTGCAGGCCTGACGGTAGTGACGCCATCAAATCCATACGATGCAAGGGGACTGCTTGTCTCTGCTTATAAAAAGAACGATCCAGTGATCTTCTTGGAGCCAAAAAGGCTCTATAGGTCGATCAAGACAGATGTACCTGACGATCTATTTGAAGTGGAAATCGGTAAGGCTGCAAAACTGAAGGAAGGGGATGACGTCTCGATAATAACATACGGAAGCATGGTTCCCACTGTTTTGACCACAATGGAGAAGAACCAGGTGAATGCTGATGTCATAGACCTCAGGACGCTTCTGCCTATGGATGTAGAAGCTATAGTTCAAACTGCGAAGAAGACAGGAAGGGTTGTCATAGTGCACGAAGCCCCTAGGACGCTGGGCGTTGGGGCAGAGATTTCAGCACTCATTGCAGAGCGTGCAATAGATTCCCTTCTCGCTCCAATTCTGAGGGTGACTGGATATGATACCCCATTCCCGTACACGCACGAAGAGCTGTACCTGCCAGGCGAGAAAAGAATTATGAATGCTGTGAATAGGGTTTTAGCATATTGAGGAGATAAGAATGCCAACATTCAAGTTACCGGATATAGGTGAAGGAGTTCAGGAAGGAGAGATTGTAAAATGGAACGTGAAGCAGGGGGACATCGTACACAAGGATGACATCATTGTGGAGATAATGACAGACAAGGTGACCGTTCAAATACCATCCCCATTTGAGGGGCAGGTAACAAAAATTTACTACAAGGAAGGTGAGATAGCCAAGGTAGGTTCTTCCTTGCTGGATATTGGAGAATCAAGTGTCGGTGCACAGCAGGAGCAAGCACAGAATGTGATCCAGGAAAAAACCAATGCACCTGCCATTCAGGATGCGAGAGAAAGTACATCCGTACTTGCACCACCCGCAGTGAGGAAACTGGCCAGGGAGAAAGGTGTAGACCTATCAAAAGTGAAAGGGACTGGTCCTAGTGGCAGAATCACTGCAAATGATGTTGAATCGTTCGCCGCTCGACCGCAGGAGAAGATCAGTGCTGCAGCCAGCAAACCAGTAGCGGCAGAGAGTAAAGTGATGGAACTCAAGGGATTGAGGAGGCTGATATCAGAAAAGATGACGAAATCCAAGCGCAACATCCCCCATTACGCAGTTGCTGAAGAGGTGATGATGCAGGAACTCCTGGATTTCAAGGAGAAGCTCAAGGTACAGGGAATCAACCTGAGTTTTACGCCATTCTTCGTGAAAGCGTGTGTCGCCGCTCTCAAGGAGTACCCTTACCTTAATGCAAGGTCACAGGAAGACGGCAGCTTTGAACTCTTCGATTATTACAATATAGGAATTGCGGTCGATACGCCAGAGGGCCTAACAGTTGTGGTTGTAAAGGACGCAGATAAGAAGACGCTGACGGAGATTTCCTCAGAAATTGAAGACCTGGCCAAGAGGGCAAGGGAAGGAAAGCTTAAACTTGACGAGGTAAAGGATTCCACGTTCACCGTCACGAATGTTGGTAGCATAGGTGGTATATTTTCAACCCCAATAATCAACTACCCTGAGGTGGCAATACTTGGGGTGCACAGGATTATGGACGGTCCCAGTGGGAAGACGATGTACATCACTTTATCGGCTGATCATCGCCTGATAGATGGTGCAATGGCTGCCAGGTTCATTACGAGGGTCAAAAGATATTTAGAGGCTCCCGCTACACTGCTGGTGTGAAATATGGAATACGATGCCATAATTCTTGGCGGTGGCCCGGGAGGTTATTCAACCGCGATCAGGCTGGGGCAGAATGGGAAGAAGACTTTGATGATTGAGGAGAACAAGATTGGGGGAGAATGCCTGAACTTTGGATGCATACCAAGCAAGGCCATAATTGAGATGGCAGATGCCATAATGTATCTCAAGGAAATGCCGGGAGTGAAATCATCCGTCACCATAGACATGAAAACCTGGCAGGAATGGAAGTGGGGTATGATAAACAAGCTCACATCAGGCGTGGAAAAACTGGTGACATCATACGGAGGGGAGGTTGTAAGAGGGAGGGGTACGATAGTTAATGCATCATCAGTCAAGGTGAACAACGAAACGTTCAACGCAAAGAACATCGTCATTGCTACTGGGTCTGCGCCTTCACGAATAAAGGGAATAGAAGATGTATATTACAACAGGGAAATGCTTGACGTTGACCACATACCATCATCCCTCATAGTTATAGGCGGCGGGTACATAGGTATTGAACTGGGCACAGCATTCGCAAAGCTGGGAAGCAGCGTCACCATAGTTGAGATGATGCCTAATATCCTTCCAGGAACTGACACAGACCTGAGCAGGTTTGTCGAGAGAAGGATGAATTCTCTTGGGATAAAGATCATCGTGGGAGCGAAGGTCGATAGGGTGGCAAAGTCTGATGGGTACAAGGTTACACTTGCCGGCGGCGATGTCCTGGAAGCAGAACTCGTTCTCATGACAATAGGAAGAGTTCCAGTCACGCAGGGCTTCGGGCTGGAAAACATAAACCCAGAAATGGATGGAAAATTCATAAAGGTTGACAAGAGGAAGAGGACGAGCGTTGATGGGGTATACGCAGTGGGTGATGTCAGCGGTCCCCCAATGCTGGCGCACAAAGCATTCTACGACGCTGAAATAGCGGCGGAGAACATATCTGGAAAGAATGCAGAGGTTGACTACATGGCCATGCCATTCGTTATATATTCTGACCCAGAGATAGTGACAACAGGATCAAAGACAGAAAAGTACAGCAACGTACCTGTAGCCACGAATGGTAGGGCACTTGGCATGAATTCCAATCAGGGCTTATTCAGGATGTACGTAGATGAGAATTACGTCATAAAGGGAGGAGCCTTGGTAGCCCCGAGGGCATCCGAGCTTATAAGCGAGATTTCTCTTGCTGTCGAGGCTGGTCTGACGTCCAAGGACCTGGGAATGACAATCCATCCGCACCCGACACTTTCCGAGGGAGTCAAGGAGGCAGCGGAAGCCACCTATGGCAGATCATTACATTTCAGGTCCAGTAGTCGCTGATCTTGGAACCAAGGACTACTTAGAATCACTGATCCTCCAGAGGAAGCTGGTGGATATGGTGAAGAATGGAGAGATAGGAGACACACTCCTGTTTCTCGACCATCCGGCTGTGTTCACCGTTGGACGTGGAAAGAAGGAGGAAAATTATGCCGGAGTGGAAGTTGTGGAGACAGAGAGGGGCGGGGATGTCACTTACCATGGACCGGGTCAACTGGTTGCATACCCTATAATCGATCTTGAAAGAAATGGGATAAACGACGTGAGGAAGTTGGTGCACCTTGTCGAAAACGTGGTCATTTCCTCCATAGCAACATTTGGGTTCACAGGAATTGTCGGTGATGAACCTGGAATCTGGGTGAACGGGAAGAAGGTCGCATCCATTGGACTTGCTATCAGAAACAAAATATCATTCCACGGTGTGGCTGTGAACATTTCAGGAGAGGTGCTTTCAGGATTTGCAAAGATAAATCCCTGCGGACTCAGTCCTGAAACAATAGGTTTCGTTGCAATCAACAGGAACCAGTTAAGGGATACCATGAGAATGAGTTTCGAAAATCAACTTCACCCCTTCAGAGAAGTAAGCAGTAATTTCTTCAAACAGTTCAGTTTATGGCTAGGGAGATGACGCCTCAATCAGTTCTGGTACCAGTGTGAGTTAGAGCTATCCTCAGGCTGTAAGATTCAATAACCCTATTGCAATTAAGGTGGTATGATAGCAAATTCGGGTATTGTTCTGAAAGATGGAAGTCTAGTAGTCGTGAGGGAATATAATGAATCCGATCTATCAAAATTCAAGGAATTTATCAATTCTCTAACAGACTCTTCCATTCAGGGCCGGTTTATGCAAAACATCCCAAGAGATAGGGCACTGGAGATTCTACTTGAAAAGGGAGCGGTGTCAGTAGTAGCGCTTAGGGATGATAAAATAATAGCCCACGGTGCACTTTACGATAGTGGAAAAGGTTCGTCAGAAGTAGGCATCATAGTGAGTGAAAAGTACCAGTCTCTCGGTCTGGGTACTGCTATCCTGGGCTTAATGGCAGAGTATGCAGTCAGGTCTGGTTCTGGGTATATCACAACATATGTTTCCCCTGAGAACTACAAGATGATTGCAGCCCTAAAGAATATGGGATTTGCTGTTGAATCATCTACCAAACCTGGTGCGCTGGAGGTTAAATTTTCCCCTTCACTCCTACCAGAAGCGATCAATAAATTCGAGAACAGGGATGCCATTTCCGCTGTTAATGGGGTCAAGATATTCCTTGAACCGAAGAGCATAGCAGTAGTCGGTGCCTCGTCTAACAGGGACTCTATTGGTGGACAGCTCTTCTACAATCTTCTGGAGAGCAATTTCAAGGGGGAAATTTTCCCCGTCAATCCGTCACATGAATTCGTGCAGGGAATCAGAGCTTACAAGTCTGTCAAGGACATCGAATACCCCGTCGATATGGCACTGATAGTTATACCGGCGGAATATGCATTGAAGGCCATAGAGGAATGTGGGGAAAAGGGCGTCAAGGGGCTGGTGATAATCACATCTGGATTCTCCGAAATAGGCGAAGAAGGGAAGGAGAGGCAAGCACAGCTCACGAAGATATGCGACAAGTACGGCATGAGGGTCATAGGACCGAACTGCATGGGTGTCGTGAACAATTCAGATGACGTATCCCTGAATGCACAGTTTTCTCCATTCAAGCCAGCAAAGGGAAGAGTTTCATTCCTGTCTCAATCCGGCGCACTGGGGATTGCAGTCTTTGATATCACAACTAAACTTGGCCTTGGATTAAGTTCATTCGTTTCTGTCGGAAACAAGATGGATATTTCTGGGAACGACCTGATACAGTACTGGGAAAACGATCCAAATACGGATGTTATTCTTCTCTATCTGGAATCTTTCGGGAACCCGATCAAATTTTCCAGGCTAGCCAGAAGGATCACGAAGAAGAAACCCATAGTCGTAGTGAAGAGCGGGAGGGGATCTGCAGGATTCAAGGCAACGCAGTCTCATACGGCAGCCCTGCTATCAACTTCAGATGTGACCGTGGATGCCCTCTTCAAACAGAGCGGCATCATAAGGACTGATACGCTTGACGAGATGTTTGATGTAACGTCTGTTCTCGCTCACCAGCCGGTACCCAAGGGGAACAGGGTAGCCATACTCACAAATGCAGGGGGGGCAGGTATACTGGCAGCAGATGCCTGCGAGTCGCATGGTCTTGTTGTTTCTGACCTTCCCGAGGCGGCCAAACAGAAGCTCAGGAGCTTCCTACCGGATATAGCTAGCGTGAGGAATCCTATTGACATGACTGCCGGCACTGGCCCGGACGCCTATGCCAGGGCGATTGAGGTGCTTGGAACTGTTGACGAGATAGATTCCATCATAGTCATATTCATCCTGCCGCAGGTGATAGACCCGAATAACGTGGCCAAGAACATTATAGAGGGAACCAAGAACATAAACAATTCCAAGACGGTTGTCTCTGTTTTCATGGGGGTAAAGGGCATGTCTGAGATACTCAAGGGGGAGGGAATTAGCATTCCATCGTTCCCATTCCCAGAAGATGCAGCAATTTCCCTTGCAAAGGCAGTTGAGTATGGAAAGTGGAAATATGCACCTGCAAGACCAACTATATCTGAAGATGACATAGATAAGGAAAGCGTCAAGGCAATCATTTCAAAGGCACTGAGAGGCGGTAAGGAGTGGCTTACGTATAACGAATGCAATTTTGTTCTTAATACGTACAAGATCCCCACTATCAAGACAGCAACTGCAGTAAGTCCAGAAGAGGTGAAGTTGAGGCTCCAGGGATGGGACGGAAAGGTTGCAATAAAGGCATATGGCCCGAAGTTGATCCACAAGAGCGATGTAGGCGCTGTCAAGCTTGATGTCCCTGTTGCCGACGCACCTGATGAATCTGAGAAAATGATTAATATGCTCAAATCAAAAGGGTTTGAAGTAGACTATCTCGTAGTCCAAGAAATGGTATCCGAGGGAATAGAAATGATAGCTGGATCTACTCAAGACCCTGCATTCGG
Organism: Thermoplasmata archaeon; assembly: GCA_049965815.1. Taxonomy (GTDB): domain Archaea; phylum Thermoplasmatota; class Thermoplasmata; order Thermoplasmatales. Next base: position 162,183 of record JBMFVV010000001.1, read on the forward strand.
TCCACTGGTCGTCGCTGGTATGGGAGGAAAGTTGGTGGAGCTGCTGAAGGATATTTCGACAAGACTGGCTCCCATAGACAGGGAAGATGCGGATGCGATGATTTCCGAGCTGAGGACGGCTAAGATACTGAGGGGTTATCGTGGCGGAATTGTAGCGGATGAAAATGCTTACAAGGATGTCATTGTCAGGGTATCTAGGCTCGTAAGCGATAATCCTGAGATAGCTGAGCTTGACCTTAATCCTGTGATGGTGCTTGAAAAGGGAAAAGGTACGAAAACCGTAGATTTCAGGATAAGGGTTGCCAATATTTCAGATAACAGAACTCCATTTGTTGCCAAAAGCCTGATAAAGACGTCTGCGTGATATCGGAATGACGGGTTCAACCTGCTGATCCGTATAGGAAAGACGTGCCAATCCACATGGTGATTGGTGGGGTTACCTGAGCTATCCATAGGACCTGGACAGCCATTCCCAGGAAGAGATAGTCAGCTGCTTCAATATCACCGAGAACTTTTTATCAGTCGTCAAACTATGGGCAATAACGGTGATATAAGTAATGGTTACCATGAGGGCTGTGATCTCTACCTCTGACGGGAAGACAAGGCAACTTGAAGTGCCAGAAGATAGGCAGAATGCCCTATACGGGAAGAAAATAGGAGAAGTGCTTGATGGCTCACTGCTGGGTTTCAGCAACACAAAGCTCCGGATAACTGGAGGGAGTGACAAGGACGGATTCCCCATGAGGAACGACTTCCCTGGAATGAGGAGGAAGAGGGTGCTTCTCACTGGCGGCGTTGGTTTCCATCCAACGCGGGACGGAGTAAGGAAGAAGAAGAACATCAGGGGAAATACCATATCTGAGGATATATCTCAGGTAAATTTCTTTGTAGTAGAGGGGAAGATAGAAGAAGCTAAAGGAGAAACGAATGAAACTGCCAAGACCGCCTGAAGTCAACATTGGGATGGTTGGCCATGTAGATCATGGCAAGAGCACTCTGACGAAACTCCTGACAGGTGTGAAAACTGATTATTTTTCAGAAGAGATCAAGAGGGGCATATCGATAAAACTTGGGTACGCAGACACTCCAATATATAGGTGCCCAGAAGGATTTCCAACCAGGTACTCCATCAATTCAGCCGACTGTGGGAAGGGGGGTGTGGTTGAACGGGTTGTAAGTTTTGTGGATTCACCTGGTCATGAAAGCCTCATGGCCACAATGCTGTCTGGTGCGGCAATAATGGATGGAGCCATAATGGTCATTGCGGCAAATGAAAAATGCCCAAAGCCGCAAACAAGGGAACACCTGATGGCGCTGAACTTTCTTGGAATAAGGAACATTGTCATAGTGCAGAACAAGATAGACCTGGTCACTGAAGAACGTGCCATGGAAAGCTACAACGAAATCAAGGAATTCGTAAAGGGAACTGTCGCAGAAAAGGCACCCATAATACCGATGAGTGCCCTTGACAACGCAAATGTAGATTCGCTACTTGAAGCAATTGAACGAACTATTCCAACCCGTAAGTTCGAAACTATCGGGACTGCGATGATGTACATAGCAAGAAGTTTCGACGTCAATAAACCAGGCACAAAACCCGAGTCCCTCCAGGGAGGGGTGATTGGGGGATCTATAATGTCGGGGAAATTCAAGGTCGGTGACGAGATAGAAATATCGCCTGGAATATCTACGACCAAAGGAGGGAAGAGAAGCTGGACTACGATCCAGACACAGATATCCTCTATAATCTCTGGAAACATTTCACTCAATGAAAAAGGACCGGGAGGTCTTGTTGGGATAGGGACTAAACTAGACCCTTTCCTCACAAAGGGCGATAGTCTGGTTGGCATGGCTGTAGGATTGAAGGGTACCCTGCCCAAACCTGTTTTCAAGATTTCAATGAAGACCAACATACTGAACAAGGTGGTTGGCAGTTCTGAAGAACTCAACGTTGACAGGATAATAAAAGGGGAGACACTGCTACTGAATGTAGCAACTGCTGTGACTGTTGCAGTTGTTACCCAGGCAAAGGGAGAGGTAATGGAAGCAGAACTGAAATACCCAGTGATAGTGCTGTCTGGACAGAATGTTGCAATCAGCCGGAAAATACAGAACAGATGGCGGCTCATAGGCAGCGGAATTGTCAGCTGATCGATGATTCATCTTTTTGATTAAAAGTTCTTCTTGCATCTTTCTCTGATAGAACAGGAATCGCACTTTGGTATCTTTTTGCAGACAAGCTTGCAGTGTTCATCGATCAGGGCATGAAATTCCATAAGCTGCTCCTGGTTAAATATCTTAGAAAGCACTGCCCTGACCATCTCATAGTTTTTGTTTGAGATGCTCAGCCCGAAAAACCTGTTGAATAGCCTCAGTGTGTAGGCGTCCACAGGTACCGTTCTCTGATGAAAGGCGTAAAGTGCAATGCTGTCAGCCGTTTCCCTTCCGACTCCCGGTAATTTCAGCAGTTCTTCTCTAATGTCTATAGGTAGCGAGAGCCCCTCAATCTTTTCGTCAAAATAAAGAAGAACATTCTTCAGGTACCTTTCCTTCTGGAAGTGGAAACCTGCAGGCCTTATCTTTTCGCTAAGTTCAGGATCAGAAAGTAGTTGCCTGACCGTTTTCCCCCTCAACCTGGCCATTGCCTTTTCGACGTTCTTCCAGGCAGTGTTCTGAGTGAGAACGGCACCTTCTATGACTTCAACAGGTGAATCTGCCGGCCACCAGTATACGAATCCATAATTCCTGGAAAGCGACCTGAATAAGGACAGCAGGGAGTCAGTTGAAATGATATCCGTACCCTTGGAATAATCCAGCGAATAAATTGATTGCTACGTAGCTTCGTATAACCTATCTGTTCACTGGTCCAGTATCACGTCTTTTGTGCCGCCTCTCTTCCCTTTTCTTTCAATTGCTCCTTTCCCTTTCTTATGCTGGCGATTAATTTCGGGACAATGTCGTATGCATCCCCTATCAGGGCTATATCAGAGTATTTGACTATTGGCGCGGCTGAGTCCTTGTTTATGGAAATAACGTACTCGGATGATTTCATACCTGCGACATGTTGAATCGCACCAGATACCCCTACCGCCACATACAGCTTCGGATGAACTGTCTTACCTGTCTGTCCCACCTGCCTGTCTCTGGTGATCCATCCAGCATCGACAGTTGGCCTTGAGGCCGCCACTATACCACCAATTTCACCTGCAAGCTCCTCAAGCATCTTGAAGCCTTCTTTCTTGCCAAGACCCATGCCACCGCAGACGACAACATCAGCAGTCGTTATGTCAACTTCCTCTCTTGTGACAATCTGGAGAAGCTTCGTAACAACGTCTTCCTCCTTGATTTTGCTCTCCACCACTTCTATTTCGCCCTGTCTACCGATCTGTCTGTCTACTGGTTTGAAAATTCCAGGTCTTGCACTTGCCATTTGTGGCCTGTGCCTGCTGCATAGTATGTTTGCAAGAATTGCACCACCAAATGCTGGTCTCCTTGCTTCCAACAGTTTCTTTGATGGATCGATATCGATTTCAGTGCAGTCTGCAGTTATTCCCGTGTTAACCCTTACTGCAATCCTTGATGCTAAATCTCTTCCATTATGCGTTGCACCTATAACGAAGTAGTTTGGTTTCTTTTCGGCGATCAGTGAAGCAATCATATCAGCATAAGGCCTTGTTCTGTAGTGCCTGTATACCGGGTTCTTCGCAAAGATAACCTTATCCACTCCATACTCTATGGCTTCCTTCGCCATCTTTTCACCGGAATCGTCTGCCAGGAGAATTCCAACTAGCTTTTCGTTGTACTTGTCCGCAAGCCTTCTGCCGATACCTGCCATCTCCAGTGAAATCCTGGATAGTTCTCCGTCATTCTGCTCGAGCCAGATCCAGAGGTCCTTGTAGATCTCGACATTTGGTGGAGGAGTTGCGCACTTATTCTTTATCATTTCACTACCCCCTTCTCTATGAGGACTGACACAACCTTGTCAAGTTCCTCTATCCCAGGTTTTGACGGGTTCTTCACCGGATCCGGTACGGTCTTCATGTCCTTTACAATCGTAGGTGATCCCTTGAGGCCCACACAGGCCGGGTCCAGTTGGAGTTCCTTATTCGAGACTAGCCTTATGCCCTTCTTGTAAGCATCTATCTTCTTCTTAAGCGTTGGATTTCTTGGTTCGTTTGCGTTTAGAGTTATAGTTATCACAGCTGGTTTTCCTACCTTGATGGTTTCTTCAGCACCCTCGATATCCCTTGTCACAATGAAGTATCCATCCTGAAATTCTATCTTGTGCACATAAGTGGCCTGTTCATACCCCAGGAATTCAGCTATTCCAGGACCAACGTGTCCAGTAGATGAGTCTGTAGTCTCTTCACCACAGAATATGACGTCGAATCCGCCCAAGTAATCTGCCACTGATGCCAGTGTGAATGCCGTTGGCCAGGTATCTGCACCCGCGAATACCCTATCAGTCACCAGGACTCCGTTGTCTGCTCCCCTTCCCATCAGTTCAAGAAGGGCAGTATCGGCCATTGGGGGGCCCATTGTTATTACTGTGATCTCTCCACCGTACTTGCTCTTGATCTCTAGAGCTGCCTCCGTCGCGTTGACATCGGGCGGATTGACGATATTCCTCGCCATACTTCTGTTGAGAGTCTTTGTTACGGGGTCGATGCTTATGTCCTGGCTATCAGGAACTTGTTTTATCATAACAGCTATTTTCAGCATTTTTAATCACCCGTACTTGTAGATAACTCCCTTGCCGGCCTTCGGAAAGTGCCACATAACGGAACCCTGGTCACAGGCAATTGAGCAGGTTCCGCACTCCACGCAGTCTTCATACTGGAACGTAAGTTTTCCGTCCTGAAGGGTGTAGCACTGAGCTGGACATGCCATAACACAGAAGTGATGCGGACACTTCTCACATATGCTTTCGTCCACCGTTATATGGGCGTAAGATTTGTCCACATCGTACTTCGTCTTTCCAAGTCTCTCCTTTATATCCAAGATCACATCCTCCTGTAAATGTAGTAGAAATCTGTAGCAGTCTTTAGCTTGCTCATCTTAAGGTCTGCAGCACAGGACCCGAGTATGTCCCTGACTTTTTTCTTGGGCTGTCCTCTTTCCCACAGCATTTCAAGAAGAATGCTCTCAAGCATCTTCGGGTATGTAGTATACATATTCTTGTTGTTTGTTACTTTCCTGATGTCTTTGAACGTTTTCAGGTCTTTCAGGACATAACTGTTTTCAAGCTTTTGCCTGTACAGAGAAAGGGAATCTGACGAGAAATCGTTCTTTCCCTTTGCTTCAACAGCAGTTTCACCTGCCAGAATACCAGAAAGGAATGCGTAATTCATTCCCTGCAACACCAGTCCATTACTGAATCCAAATCCTGCAGAGTCTCCTACTATCATGTATCCATCTCCATAGAGTTTTGGTACCATATCAAGTCCCCCTTCCGGAATCATGTGGGCACCGTACTCCGCAGTTGTACCACCCTCAATTAGAGGGGCAATTGAAGGGTGTTCCTTGAACTGCTCGATGATATCGTACGTGTGAGTTACCCCATTCTCCCTTAGTTGTTCCATGGGCGCCACAATGCCCAGCGAAATACTGTCCTTATTTGTGTAAAAGAATGCACCTATGTCAAGTTCCTGGAGGTTCCCCATTATATATTCTGATGCCATGCCTGACGTGGAACTCAGATTGAACCTGTCCTCAATCTTCTGAGGACTGAGTTTAATGATCTCCTTTACCCCGACCGATATTTCCCAGTCCTTCAGGGGACCTCTAAGTCCTGCCTCAATAGATAGCCTTGGGTTGATTCCCTCCGCTAGAACCACAACGCTTGCAGTAACAACATCTCCAGATTCCTCAACGCCAATTATCTTACCGTCTTTTTTAACAAGAGATTCTACTGTAATACCTGGGATCACTGTTGCTCCTGCTTCCTTTGCCTTCTTTGCAAGCCATGGATCAAACTTTGATCTTAGAACTGTGTATCCCACCTTGTTGTCTTCAAAAATCTTCGTCTTGAAATCTATTATTATAGATGACTTATCCGTTAAAAACCCAATTTTCTTGTCCTGAATAAAACGTTCAAGCGGAGCTTCGCTCTGCCATTTAGGTAGAATACGTGCTAGATCGTTCCCCCAGAGAACTCCTCCAGAAAGATTCTTAGCGCCAGGCGGATCAGCTCTGTCAACAAGCAGGACGCTGAGACCCTTTTGAGCCATTGTAATTGCCGCAGCCGAGCCAGCGTTTCCTGCACCAACAACTATTGCATCATAATCTGGCATCTGTTGGGTAGCCCTTTAAATCTATTTACGTTTTCGACTATTTATTATTCATTAAAATATTTAGGCACGACTCATTTATCAATATTTCTATCGCTTATCATATGATTTAGAAACGTCCAGTCATCAGAATTTCAATCATAATGAATAAACGATCACAGTACTCCTTATCCATTTGCATTTATCAGAAAATTGAATTCGTCAATTCACACCAGTTATGGCAGAAAATTTCCTGAACAAAATTGTGTCTGGATGGCGCAAAGTAATAAATAGAGATGTTAATGCGGTTATCAGCTTAGCTGCAGGATTGACCTTCGAAATGATCATCTGTGAATGGTCTTCCTTCATACGCTAACAAACGGTATGCCGACGATGAGAATTCAAATCTTTCACGATTTGATAAATCAGTTCGAATGGGACAATCGAAAATGCCACCGTAGCACAGCCTGGTACGTGCGCGTGCTTGGTAAGCACGAGGTCGCGGGTTCAAATCCCGTCGGTGGCTTCTTATTTTCACCAGTAAAGTAAAAGTGAAGAAAATGATTTATACAAAATAGCGTCATAGTTGACCAATGCCACTCGATACAGATGTCAAAAAGCTATTGGAAGTTATTGAGAACAATAAGATAAAAAATCTTGAGAACGTATCTCCAGATGAGTACAGGTCAATATACAGAAAATCTGCACAGATATTTTCGGGTCAAAAGGAAGACGTTGAAGATGTCAGTGACGAATATTTCAATTATGACGGATCAAAGATTCCCCTTAGAATTTATAGACCCATAGGCTCCAAAGATGGGGCTATCATCTATTATCACGGAGGTGGCTTCGTAACCGGTGATATAGAGTCGTACGACACGCTTTGTAGAAAGATTGCCAACGCCGCACGCTATACTGTTATATCAGTTGGGTACAGGCTTGCACCGGAAAATAAGTTTCCAACGTGGATAAATGATTCTTTTGAGGCGTACAAATGGGTTCTGTCCAATAGCGACAAAATGAAAATCAGTAGTTCAAAAATTGTCGTTTCTGGTGACAGCGCCGGCGGTAAGCTTGCATTTGCCGTACCTCTCATGCTGATGGACAACAACCTCAAGCTTCCAAGGATGATCGTTTCCTTTTATCCATCCATAGGAATCGATGCATTTTCAGAATCCTCAAGGGAGTACAGTGAAGGTATGTTTCTGGATAAGGCTACCATGTCATATTTCGCGAGAATGACCAAACTCAGTGCAACTGACCTAGCAAACCCCTATTATTCCATCATTCAGCATCCGAGGCTTTCAGGACTTCCTGAAAGCGTTGTAATTACTGCAGAATACGATCCACTCAGAGATCAGGGTGAAACATTCCTTTCAAAACTCCGTGAGTCTGGTGTCAAGGCAGCAGGTGTCAGGGCATTGGGAATGATTCACGGTTTTGCGAGATTTTCAGGAGTAATCCCTGCCGCTGACAGGATTCTAAGAATGATTTATGCATCTGCTGTATCGAACAGCTCATAACATATCTGAATGCCAGATCTGGAAAGGTTGTGCCAGGGTTTAAGGTTGCTATTCTCTTCTAAATATAGCCAACGAGCTCTGCTGCTGGACCTAGAGAATTGCACTATGCTGCGCGTATTTCCATATTTTTATTTAGGAGGGAAAGTGACAAAACCATTAATTAGTATATTCTAATAAACTAATGAGGTATCAAAATGAGTGGAAAAGTAGCAGTAGTAATAAACTCGGGACTTGACCAACGTGCAAAAGTCATGTCGGGACTACATGTGGCAAAAAGGATCCACGACGTGAAGGAAAAGAATGGTATTGAAAAAGTGGAAGTTTTTCTTTTTACTGGTGGCGTGAGAGCCCTAGAGGCTGGTAAGGATAACAGCGAGATAATTGACGCAATAACTGAACTAAGGAATGCTGGAATAATCATCGAGGCCTGCTCCAATCAGGTGAAGAATTGGAATATGGAAGACATCTTTACACAGAATGGAATAAATCTTGAATTTGCGAGGGATGCATTTTCCAGATACGCAGTCGATGGGTATACGGTCATTTCGTTCTGAAAATTCTTGATGAGGATGAGAATTTGAAGAGAGATGAAGACCTCGTCTTCCGAGTGTTAGATACGGAATCTAGCCATGGGAGATATTCAAGAGAGTACAAGGAGATTAGATTTGAGGATATTGTGAAATTCCATGGACATGCATGCGACGGACTTTATCGAGGTACTTATGCTCTCTTCGTCGCCCTTAATGAGCTGTATCCGGATGGAATTCTTGATAGAACTGATCTGAGAGCAGTATCCAGGAATAGCCCCTGCCTCGGGGATGCAGTGACCTATCTCACGGGTGCACGTGTACGCTTTGGAACTCAGGACGTTGAAAATAAGCCTGGGGTATGGTACATCATCCAGAAAATATCCAGTGGCGAAACAGTAAGCGTAACGGAGGATGCAGGCTTCTTTCCGGAAGCGATTTCAAGAATTGAAGCATCACTTTCAACGCTACCAGATGATCAACTCTCGAAACAGCTAGACAAGCTTAAGAAAATGCAGGACGAATGGATCAAGACTGTTCTTCTGAAAACAAAACCCGGCGATCACTATCACGTGAATAGGATAGATTTTACCTGGAAGGACGTCCAATATAATAATAAGGGAACACGGACTGACGTTATATTCAAGAATGTGATATAATATCATGTTGAAGTCTATGAAAAATCTTGACACAGAAACCATGGCTGAGATCATGAAGGCTCTCGGTGACAAAAATCGTCTTCATATTCTATCTCTGCTAAGCAGTCAGGAGCTCTGTGTGTGCGAGATAACTGCATTATGCCATCTCTCCCAGTCAAACGTATCACAACATCTGGCAAAGCTTAGATCAGTTGGGCTAGTAAAGGAGAGAAGAAACGCTCAATGGGTTTATTACTCCCTTAATCCAGACAGTTTCCCCCTGATAGAGGAAATTATCAAGTTAATTCCAGAACCGACCGAGGACCTTACAAAAATAAAACAACTGAAGAATGATTCCATCTGTAAGTGAGCCTTCCAGTTCACCACCCTTTAGCCTATTTGATCTCTCTCCTATTCTTCCTTTTCTCATTGAAATTTTGTTCTTTAATGATTACAACAATCCAGTAGCTCTAACGCAAATTATTTGATGCTCTCGACTTCACTTCGGTATCGACAGAAGCTCAAAGTTCTTGACTGATATTCTTTGGCCATTGAATTTTAGGAATCCCTGCAGGATGAAGCACCCCGGTGGTTGATAGAGAAAGGACCACATTCCATGTGATGGTAGAATTAAAGGAAACCCGTTATAAGAGAGTAAGCTGTTTTGGCTGCTACAAATATAATTATGATTATTATGAGGATTCTTACGTTCTTCGAGTCGAAACGATGCATTAGTGCGGATCCCGTTACTCCTCCCAGGGCCCCGCCCACCAGCACGACAATCCAGAGAATGTAATTGATACCGTGGAGTATTGCAAGATAGGAAAGAAATCCGCTAAGTGAGCTGAATAGGGCCACATAGGCTGTTGTCCCTGCAATTTTCTTAAAGTCGCTCTCCATAAAAGTCAGGACTGGCAGTATTATCAATCCGCCACCGACACCGAGAAGCCCACCTAGAAATCCTGCAATGCCTCCTATAGCAATTCCTAAAAGCACTTCATTAAGATTCTTCATCTCCGTTCTTCTTTTCGTCCTCTTCTGAGATGTGATAAGGTTGTACAGCGTATACAGGAGAAAGAGAACGAATATTGTCAGTAAAATATAATCTGGGGTATGGGTTCCAACTATAGCACCAACAAGGGCCATTGCAACTGCAGGTATCACAAAAATTGTTCCAGTCTTCCACATTATGTATTTGTGCCGTTTGTTGTTTATAGTTGCACTCGAAAGCGAAAAAACGTTGAGAAGAAGTCCTGTAGCAGCGGCAATTGAGAATGGTATTCCCATCGAATAATAGATGGGTATCAGTGTAGTTGCGGCACCAAAACCGGATACTGCGAACAGTGCCGAAAGAATCCAGGTTATTATCAGGATGATTCCGTAGAAGATAGACGCTAGCAAAAGCTATCCACATCCATTGATTATTATTGAAGTTGCAAATTTTTCAAAAATGTTTTCAGCGAAGCAGAAGGATTTTTGATCGATAAATGTTATTTTACTAGTGGAATGGCCCACATTCATTCCGGAATTTTCATTTGTGAATGGGCTTTGGCTATTACTCTCAGTTAATATGATCTTCTGAAAACGAAGACATTCGTTTAAAGGCAGCATTGTATGACACTTACAGATGTCACTACTAAAGCGTCATTTGGGGTATTGCCTATTTCATGTGGCTCTGGCTGTTCCCCGAGTTTGCCTTTTGTCAAGAAGCAATCTTTAGTAATAATTTCGTTCATACTATCATTCCATTGTACTTCACGAAATTTCGAATAACGTCTTCAATTTATGGGATGAATCTGGGAATCATCGATATGATTCACATTTGTTACTCTTCAGTCCAGCTTGAAAACCAGCCACCAGAGCGGATAGTGCTTGAATACGGTCCATTCAGTTGTAGATTATGCCACTCTCCGGATCGACGTAGATCATCTCCTTCTCTCTTGGCCTTCTTTTAAGAGAGGTGGATATTAGTATGGACTTCTTCAATTCTACAAGTCGTTCCACCACTGAATTCAGCGGATTGAATGTGAATATGATTCCTTGGAACTTGGAGAAAGCCTCTTCACTCGTTTCCTTTTCGCATATCAAAATTTCCCCTTCCTTTGAGGAATCATATGTGACATTGCCTTTCATTCCCTTGCCCAGTGGATATCCCCTCCCAATGAAATTACCGATGAGCACGAATCTCACGTCGTTCGTGCCTCCGAATGGGAAGTAATGCTCTCCTGACGTGACAACCAGGAGTTCTCCCCTCCTGAAGTAGTTGGAACGAATCATCTCATCAACAATTCCTTCGAACATGCTGCTTCTGATATTCAGGTCCAGCGGGTAGGTGTTGTTGTAAAGATAGAAACGGGAAATGAGTCTCCTATTCTGGCTTATCACATAGATCTTCCCCCTGGGCCGGAGTGCGGATAGCATTCTCACCGTACTTCCCGACCTTGTCATTGCAACTATGTCCTTCCCGATGTCGTTGGAAAGTATCTTAGCAGCCTTGGCAACAGAATACGCTATCCTGTTCCCTCTGAACTCTGATGGTTCTGGGTATTCCGTAATTCCAGATTCCACGTACCTGGTGATCCTGTCCAGATATTCTATTGCATCGACAGGGTGCTTGCCTATTGCAGTCTCTCCAGATAGTAGAAGAGCATCTGCGTCGTCCAGCAATGCGTTGCTGATGTCTGCCACTTCAGCACGCGTGGGTGACTCGCTTTCAATCATCGATTCAAGCATCTGCGTAGCCACTATGGTGGGTATGCCAAATGAGTGCGATCTCGCTATGAGCCTCTTCTGTATTATCGATATTTCCTCCAGCGGCAGTTCCACTCCAAGATCGCCCCTTGCCACCATTATCATATCAGAAACGCTGCAAATCTCGTCTATGTTCTTCACACCTGAATGCGTTTCTATCTTCGATATGACGTACTGGTCCCCTCCCAGTTCCTTTATCTCCTTCCTCAGCTCCTCAACATTCTTCCTGTTCTGCACGAAGGACAGCGCGAAGAACCCCACCCCTTCCTCTATTCCCTTCCTGATGAACAGCCTGTCCCTTTCCGTAAGGACCCCTAGGTCAAGCTCTTTCCCCGGAATGTTCACCCTGGCATTGTTTCTGATGGTTCCGGAGCTTTCTGCAATCACCAGAACTGATTTACCGTCATTTGCCTTTACCTTCAGTCTTATCTTTCCGTCGCTTACGAGTATGTTGTCCCCATCTTTCAGGCTGTCCAGAATGGAATTCATATTGAAGAAAAAATCACATTTATCTCTCTCCGATCCTATTGAGTACTGCTGCTTTCCACGGACGTCCACATGGTCATCATTCCTGAATCTGAGTCTTACCTCGGGACCCTTCAGGTCCAGGATGACAGAAGGGTTGAATCCCTTGGTGATTTCCACCCTTCTCAGCAAGGATGTTACCTTTGATACGGAATCTTCCTCAGTGTGGGCTGTGTTTAATCTAAATGACGTTACGCCATGCTCAACCATCTTGGAAATTATCTTTAAGTCGGTGCTTGACGGCCCGAGAGTCGCGATGAACCGTGCCCTGTTCATTTGTCTCTATCATAAAACTACTATAAAAAAGAATCATCATTGGTCTTCTTCCGTCGATCAAGACCCGGAGCAGCACTCATCTAGATAAAATCACATTCTCTTAATTCATAAACCTGTGGCTCTATAAGAGGCGTATAGATTCGCTCTTTCATTGCTCGCAGAATTTGCTTGACACCTATACCTATATGTTCTCTGCCTTTTACTTCCTTTCCTCTAAACCTAATAGAGACCGTGACAGCAGTCTCTCATTTTAAACTTGACTTCCGCATTTGATATTTTGTGAGAGCTCGATTTTTTGCCGTATTGTGCTGCTTCTCCTGTAGAGATAATCTTTATTTTGTTAGTGCACCATCCACTATCCTTTCCGGATACGCCACACCCAGCTGTTTCAGCACCCTTGCAGCTGTTTCCGATTCCGATCTCATCATTACTGTACCCGATCTGAGGCGTACCGGCGTAACCTTCAGGTATGAGAGCGATCTGGATGCTTCAGATATAGTCATACCTGTTTCCTTCTCTATGAGCCTTGATATAAGAAGTGAGAGAACACATACGAACACATGTGCCTCTATCCTCTCCGTTTTTCTGTGGTATACCGGCCTTATCTCAAGGAATGACTTGATCGTCCTGAAGGACCTTTCAATCTCCCACTGTTCCTTGTAGCTTGTTACTGCATCCTTTACATTGAGATCGGTATTTGTTATTATCAGGAACCTTCCTGCAAGCTTCCTCATCATCTCTATGCGTCTATGGTTAAGCGTGACGCCATCCTTCGTGAACTTCACAAAAGACTTCAGCTCGCCAAGGGAATTCTTCAGGTCGCTTAAATTGGGGCATTCGTTGATCTTTCTATTGACAACGTCAATCCTGTCATCTATGTCCCTGATGTCAAGTCCTTCCCTCTTCCTGTTGTATACTGCTATGTACCTCCTCCTTCTTATGAGGTCCATCCC
>JBMFVV010000001.1:175651-235448 GCA_049965815.1 Thermoplasmata archaeon
ATACCTATATGTTCTCTGCCTTTTACTTCCTTTCCTCTAAACCTAATAGAGACCGTGACAGCAGTCTCTCATTTTAAAAGTTTAAAATTACCAATACACCATAATGAATTCAAAGGTCTTCCTGTAAGTATGGGAATGCGTAAAGTAGATCGTTAAAGTCTGATGGCTTCTGAGAGCTTCCTAGTATTTTTCCAGACAACTTGGCAGGATGCGTTAACAATTGTGAATAGCTATCATAGTTTATTCTATCGAAACTTTCCCTCTCTGATCTTACTGATTAAACCGTGTATTTTTGCCTGATTTTTAACAAGAAAATGTAGCTCTTCCAACCCAAAATAGGCAATTCACTACAACAGAACTATATACAAAACTAGAGTTAAACAGGGATGTCGCTAAAAGTTGGAGATAAAGCACCAGATTTCACTGGAATGTCGGATGGGGGAGAAAACATAACACTGAGCGAGAAATTAAAAGAAGGTCCTGTGGTACTATATTTCTACCCAAAGGATGAAACACCAGGATGCGTAGCAGAAGCCTGTGCATTCAGAGACCGATGGGAAGACGTTAGAAAGCTCGGTGCAACTGTATTGGGCGTGAGTTCTGACTCTGTGGAATCACATAAGAAATTTAAAACCAACAGGAATCTTCAGTTCACACTCATTGCAGATGAAGATAAGCAGATCAGGAAGGCGTACGGGGCTACAGGTACACTTATCCCCCAGAGGATTACGTTTATCATAGATAGGGAAGGGGTGATAAGGGAAGTCTACAATTCACAGCTCAATGCTTCTAATCACGTAGAAGTTGCCCTGAAATCATTAAAGTCATTCCAGACATAGCCATCTCTAGTCCAAATGTTTGCAGCGAATTGCTAATTAAAGTATTTCAGTACAAGCCAAAATGATCTGAAGGTTTCTTTTCTCGAACCGTCTTTTCAAGCCTTTCTAGAATCCCCACTGCCAGCTCTCTCTTCTTTGACTGGTTTGTGGCTGGGTCACTCAGGATTCTCTTCGCTCTATTCAGGTGCCTTTCCATTTCGTCAAAATTCTTTATAGAAAAGTACATATCTGCAAGAGATAGTTCCGCTCTGGCGTCATCCACCTCATCATCTGGGGTTGTATTGCTGGTTGTTGTTTGCTTCTCAGGTGTTATCGGCACGAATGGTTGTGAAGGGTTATATTTTCTCTTTACATCTCTAGCAAAAGAAGAGCTTATAACACCAGTTGTAACCATGCTTGCGATGAATACACCTATTATTACGGCAAAGAAATAAGTGTAGGAGATTGTCTTTGTAAAGTATGCGACATATCCACCAACATATCCTGCCACAAGTATTATGGGACTAATATATCTAAATCTTGCAGGGACCTGAACAATTGGAGGAGCATTTGGATTATTCATATAATACGATATCAAGTTTGCAAGCCTTTTCTTCCTCCGCCCGTCCTTGCATTCTGGATTACTGATCGAGAGAGAAGCTTCCTTTAGCATATCGTTTGACTTCCCTGTAATGCCTGACAATTTGTACAGTTGCGCCAGTTCAAATTCTATTCTACTTATCTTATAACAATTGTGCTTAGCATTATTCTCTGCTGTTTCCTTCTTGAGTAGATTTTCTAGCTGAGAAATCTGTTGCTCAGCTGTCATCATGGTTTCCAATCCTCTCTGAAAGCCCTTTTGGAAGGAGCCTTCACTCCTTAATCAATTTTGAACTTAAAAATTTAATGAAAATAGTTCATCGTGAATCCTTTGGAATTCGTCACATTGTTTGTTAATTTTTCACGCACTGTACGGAGTCTATAACTTCACGGCATCAATTAAAAAACCTTAGGTTCGCTTTGAAAATTAAAATGCAATTAACCGCCTTACTTTTACAAAATTATAACTGAGATTCTTCTAAGATTACTTTCCACATATGCAAGAAACCGCATCAACAAATTACGACGGATTCTTATCCATTACATTATTGAAAGTACGGAATCAGAATTCAAGGGGTTAAACTCGCACAGTTTCCGATTTGCATTTCTATCCAGTTGTTACCAATATTTCTTTTTCACCAGATTGCATCTCGGAAACGCGATAGATCTTCCATTGAAAATGAAATATTAAAAAAATTAAGAATACCCCCTTTAACTCTTTATGAAGTCTATGAAAACATCTGCATCTCCGAATACGTTTGATAACTTTGCATATTCATTAGGCATGTGCTCTGTTTCGTCAAGTGTCCCCCAGACTATCGTGTCAAGACCTTTGTTCCTGAAGAAGGCGCCGCACGTACCTCCTCCTATTCCAACACTTTTTACATCTATTCCTCTCAATCTTTTGACACTCTCTATGAACTTTTGAACTAACACCTTTCCCTCTGGGGTGTTGGAAGAAGGGTCTGCTCTGTTCACGACTTCTACTTTAACGTCAACGCTCTTCTCCTTCTTGAACTGCTCGCCTATTTTCTTTATTGAGTCGAAAACGTCGTCCAGCTTGTATTTAGGCAGTATTCTCATGTCGAAATAGAAGCTCTCCTTACCTGGAATGATGTTAATGGAAGTCGTACCTGATTCTACCTTGGTTGGTTCAAACGTACTTACTGGGACGGTGAATTCTGGATCCGACGCGGTGTATACAGAGTGAAGGCTATTGTCTATCTTCATCTCTAATTCCCTCGCCAGTCTATGTGCATTCTTCCCTGCGTCTGGGGTAGATGCATGGCACTGTTTCCCAATCACCGTTATCTTAACCCACGCGAGTCCCTTCTCTGCAACCTCAACAGAACTTCCATCCGGCGTTCCGAAATCTGGAACAATGAACTTATCGTTCTTTGAAAACTTCCTCTTCTGAAGTACGAAATCTATTCCGTACTTGCTTCCGGCCTCTTCATCAGAGACCAGTATGACGCCGACGTTGCTTTTCATTTCGTCTGGATGTTCTATAAAATATCTCAACGTAAAGAGAGAAGAAATCACTCCCTGTCCATTGTCACAACTTCCTCTGCCATAAATCTTGTCGCCCACAATTGTCGCCTTGAATGGAGGATATTTCCATAGTGTGAGATCCCCCTCACTTACCGTATCCATGTGGGCAACGAACCATACCGTTTTTTCCTTTCCCCTATTGAACAGGAAAAGAAGATTTGGTCTCTTTATTCCATCAGATTCAGCCACATATTCCTCGAATTTAATGTCCTTGCTCCATTTCAGTACTTCTTTCTTTAGAAACTCTGCTCTCTCAGATTCTCCCTTACCCCCACTAGAAGGATTAACGGAGTTGATTTCTATCATCTTAGAATACAAGTCGATGAAATAATTCTTGTCTGTCATTCTTATCTGCAGATAATGAAAAGCAATGAGATAAGCTTTAGTGACTGCGTTCTAAGAATAATTAAAAGCAGACTGTCATAGCTGGTAAAAGAGGACAGTTTGCAAAACAGGACATCATAAAGCATTACGTAATGAAAGAAAAACCAAGTTATATTTTATGAATCTCATTTAAGGGGGGCCAAGATGGGTAATCACTTTGATAGGAAATTAGTGATTTTTATTTTTGTGGTAATTCTTGTTTTTGGAGCATATGGAACATCGACCTTTGGCGAAACTTTTGCTAATGAAACAATTCATCTATTGTAAAAGTTTCTGGTTAGACTGCTGACCTCATGACGACAGACGGGAATATCGAGGCGTCTCTCGACGATATTAACACCAGCATATTTGATACAAATGTCGATACGCCTTGGCTCAATGACTCCTATGCATATATCAAGACTTGCCTTGGAAACCTGACAGGGACCGTAACAAATGTATCAAATAACACTGCTACAATCGAAACCAATCTCGGTGTTATGACTGCTTCTTTGAACAGTATAAAGTCAGGGAACGGTCCGGGTACTATGGGGGATCCACCATCATTCTTTGAGATCATAATCATCGCATTTCTCGTGGCACTAACTGGAATTGGAACTCTTGCAATGTTAAGTGCGAGGAGCACTCTGAAAATAATGGGGGACAAAGTGAAATAGGCAAATTAGCTTGAAAGAGTCTGATCTGCACTATCTTCTCATTTTCCATTTTTTTAGGATTTTTTATATGAAAGATGGTCAGTATCCTCCATTTTATTCGCTTTGGACTGTAAACACTATCATTTTTATGAACTCTATTTTTTCTCTCAGAGTAAAGAATATTTAATATCATATAGGGCATTAACAAATTTACCAATGAGTTCTAACAACTCAAGGACAAATATAGAATTCAATAGCCAGAATCGAACGTCCTTTGAAATTTCGAACAGGAGCGAAAAAACATGGAACTGATTTCATTACTGTATGGTATATACCCAAGGAGTGAGAATCTCAGGAAAGCTTACGGCAGGTGGGAGAGAGGGCAACTAACATCCAGGGAGATTTCTTCAAAGATAGAAGAAGAATCAAAATTGTACTACGATTTAATGAGGGAGGCATCATTTGATTACTTTACCGATCCCCTTTTCAACTGGTATGACCTGCTTCGTCCAGTCGTGCTTTCCATAGAAGGAATAAAGTTAGGTCCGCTAGCGAGATATAAGGCTACCAATACCTTCTATAGAGAACCCGAGATAGAAAAAATAGGAAAACTAAATGGATTGAATGAATTCAGAGAAGTAGAGGAGAATCCTCCACTGCCCGCATATCACGAGGTGGACAGTGAATCCTACCTCTATTTTCTTCCTGGAATCAATTCATTCCTGAAGATGAGCAAAATTATTGGCAACCACTTAGAGATAAAGGAAAAATTGAGGGATACTTATTTGGAAATCATCAAAGAGCTCAAGATGAAGAGACTTCTGATCTACGAACCATTCGAAACCGAGGACCTTGGAATATACGGCAGAATAAATGAGGCTGTTTCAACATTCTTGGTTGTGACGGGGAGTAGTGGAAAACTACAGAATGGAGAAGGAAAGAAATTCTTTTCAATTATTTCAGACAATCCCTATACATACTCGAGGTACTGCGAAGTCCCTGGTATCAAAATAGTTGATGCCCAGTCCACCAGAATAAATGATGGCATATTACAGAAGGTCAAACAATATTCAGAAGATTTTGACAGGTTGGTGGTTGCCAATACCGAGAGCTTCGATTTTCTACCAAGGGTCATAGCAGACAAGAAAATTTTCAGCTTCAAGGGTGGTGAATGATGGACTATCTTGTCACACAGGAAATAGGGAGTTTCAGGAAACCAACGTATCTCTCATCGAAATTTAGGTCTTACAGTGAAGAAGAGTTTATTGCAGTTGCAAAGAGGGCTACAGTGGAAACGTTAGATCTATTCGATAATAGCGGGCTTATGAACGTTGGGGTAGGCGGAGAGATGTTCAGGTGGGAAATGTACGAACATCCCATTTCTAGGATGGAAGGGGTAGAAATATTCGGACCGGTGAGATCGTTTGACAACAGGTATTACAACAAGGGGAGCGTTTATTGCGACATAATCAGGAAGAAACCATTTCACCTAGAGGAAGTCCAGCTTTTTAAGGAACTGAAAAGGAATAACATCAAGATTCCAGTAACGGGGCCATACACCCTCATGGACTGGTCTTTCAATGACCACTACAAGAGCAGGGAAGAGCTTGCGATGGCATTTGGGAGGGTAATTAACGAGGAGATCAGGGAGCTCAAATCAGCATGGGGAGAAAGCACACTTCAAATACAGATAGATGAACCTGCTGCGACCACGCATCCGGAGGAGATGAACATTGTCCTTGATTCTGTCAATGAAAGCGTGAAGGGTATAGAAGGCATTGAGTCCCACCTTCATGTTTGCTACAGTACGGACTATGGCCTGCTTTTCAGCATCGTTCCCTCTCTTAATATATCTGTCTACAACCTGGAATTTGCAAACAGAGACCAGATCTCTCTGGGAGAGGAAAGAAAAGGGTATGATGACGTGAGAAGATTCAAGGAAACAGCGGAAACAATGACAAGAAAGATAAGCCTTGGACTTGGAGTGACGGACATTCACAGGGACTACCTGGAACCTATACCACTTATAAAAGAGAGAATAGAATATGCATTGAAGTTTATCGAACCAGACAGGCTCAGAATCAATCCGGACTGCGGCCTGAGGACAAGAAGCAGGGAAGTGGGTTTCGAGAAGCTCAGGAACATGACGCTTGCAAGGGATGAGGTTGCAAAGGCGCTATAAGAATATATTCCAATAATCCATTCCCGAATATGCAGAAAGCGGCAGTCCTTACCAAGTTAAATGAGTACCCGCAGGTACAAGAGATCGAAGTGGAGCCTCCAAAGGAGAATGAGGTTCAAGTTGAGCAGAGTGAGACCGGTATATGTTATAGGGACATACTTACCATGGAAGGTTTCATGCCAAGACTCGTTCTTCCGATAGTTCCTGGCCATGAAATATCAGGAATAATTAGGAAAATTGGCTCTAAGGTCACAAAGTTCAAAGTTGGAGACAGGGTTGCCAGTCTCATATACGTTCCTTGCGGGGTCTGCGAATACTGCAGATCCGGCAGGGAAAACCTGTGCAGGGACAAGAAGACGTTCGGGGAGAGTATTGATGGAGCTTATAGGAAATATATCAACATACCTGAAATATCGCTGGTGAAGGTACCGGAGAACGTACCAACTGAGGCAGCCACAATAGCTGCCTGTGTGACTGGTATGGTCGTTCAGGCGTTGGATGTCATTGGTGGGTTAAAAGAGGGACAAACATTGCTTGTTACCGGAGCTGGCGGTGGAGTGGGATCACATGCTGTCCAAATAGGAAAAGCACTAGGTGCAACTGTAATAGCAGAGACAAGCAGCGATTGGAAGAGTGAAGGAATAATGAAAACAGGTGCTGATTTTATTGTAGAAGGGAAGGATTTTTCCAAAAAAGTCAAGGAGATCACCAAGGAGGGAGTTGACCTTGTGCTTGAGACCGTAGGGTCGCCAACCTTCATGGATGGATTCAGGTCGCTGAAGTTTGGAGGAAGGGTAGTGGTTATCGGGAATGTGGATGTGAATCCGGTAAGTCTTCCACTCGGCAATTTAATACTCAAGGGTAATTCAATAGCAGGCAGCGTCAGTTCGACAAAGAAGAGCATGGAAAAGGCACTGAAACTATCCAGCGAGGGTAAGATAACACCGGTGGTTGGAAAGGTATATTCGCTGGAAGAAGTGGGAGAGGCTTACAGGGCCATGAAGAACAGGAAGCTGTTCGGCAGGGCCTTCATAAAGTTCTAACTCTTTTTGCTAAGTGACGAATTCTTTTCGTCCACGAAATTGCTTATTTTTTCTATATTTTCCTTTATTTTCTCCAAGATACCTTCGTCAAAGTCTCCTGAGATTGAAGCTGACCTGAAACTGTTGATATTGTCCAGAAGGTCGATGGAATTCCTGAATCCTGATTCGTCCAGCAGGTAGAACTTCTGTATCTGGGACTCATCAACGATCAGTGGCTCAGATGGAACAGTCACCCTCTTGTTCTTGAGGTCCTCAATCTTCTTCAACACTTCCTCAGACTTGTCCTTTTCTGCATGCTTGTCGTACATCTCCAGGTTATCTATCGCAGCTTGGAAGTTTGTTGCGGATACCTCTATTCTTTTTTCTATATCATCACCTAGGGCCTGCGATGATATTCTGGCGTCAGTCCCCGCCTTGTACCCCTTGTACGTGCTGAGTCTGTTTTGAATTCTCTTAAGTATGATAGCCGCCTTGTCTGGAGGTAGGTCGATTCTTATGCTGCTCATCGT
The DNA here is from genome assembly GCA_049965815.1 of Thermoplasmata archaeon. GTDB lineage: Archaea > Thermoplasmatota > Thermoplasmata > Thermoplasmatales. Next base: position 183,374 of record JBMFVV010000001.1, read on the forward strand.
TCTTCAGATAGGAGAGGCATATATTAGAGTTATGAATGATTCCGGCTGACAACTGGTTATTTGAGACATCTCAGTACGATACCATCTACCGCTTGATGTGTGGGAAATCAATATATAACAAGTCACAATCCTCTTTGCTCAAAGGTGAAGTAAATTGCCCTCAAAAAGTAGTTATTCGTTCCAGTCTGAAAACTTTCTAACCACAAAGGAAGAAATGAAAGGAATGGTAAGAGAGAGAATGACAGAATGGAGAGCATCAGGCACAGTAGAGAGAGTTTCAACTCCGACTAAACTGTCGAGGGCCAGGGCGCTTGGTTATAAGGCTAAACCCGGATTTGTTGTCGTCAGAGTTAAGGTCAGTAGAGGAGGACTCCATAAAGCAAAGATCCTTGGTGGCAGAAGACCAAGGAGGTACGGTTACAACAAGATTACGCATGGAAAGAGCTCAAAGTGGATAGCTGAGGAAAGGGCACAGCGCAGATATCCCAATCTGGTACTCCTGAACTCATACTACCTGGCTGAGGATGGGAAACACAAATTCTACGAAGTCATGTTTGTTGATCCAACCAAACCAACTATTTTCAATGACAAGAACCTGAAGTGGACATCGGAAAATGTGCAGAAGGGAAGGGTATTCAGGGGACTCTCAACAGCTGGAAAAAAATCCAGAGGATTGGCCACAAAAGGCAAGGGAACTGTGAAGTCCAGACCATCTATAAGAGCAAAAGGGAGACTCAGGAGACACTGATAAGGTACTTGGAGCCCCATTTCTTGATTTCTATCAAGCTGTCAGGTTCTTCCATCTTTGCTTTCAGCCCCTTATTTTCAAACTTTCCTGCAAAGCGGTCGATAGCTTCATGGGGACCAACTATCTTGAACGTACTTCCGGAAACATTGACCTCATCCACCGAATCGTCAACCAGATAGGAAATCTTATACCCACTATCCAGGCCGTCAATTTTGCCGGGGAATATAAACAGGAGATGGAAATTGTCCCTTTCCTCATAGAATTCTACTCCATTTGAAATAAGACTTTCCCTCAGTACATTTGCCTTCTCTTTCCTAACAAGTATCGCTTTCACGACTTTTAATCCCTGCAAGGAAAATAAATTTATGTGTGTATTTATTGATAATTAGTGAATTTTTCAGTTGTGGACATAGAAAAGGACGAAGAGAATGTAATCATAGGGCAGTCACATTTCATAAAGACGATTGAAGACCTGTACGAGGCCGTGAAGAATTCATCACCTTCAGCAAAGTTCGGGATTGCCTTCTGCGAAGCATCCGGCAAGAGACTCATAAGGTTCGACGGCAATGACGATACTCTCATAAAGCGCGCTGTTCGCAACGCCGATAAAATAGGGGCTGGCCATGCTTTCATCATCCATCTGGCAGATGCCTTTCCAATAAATGTCATTCCCCATATCAGGAACGTGTCTGAAGTGGTCAACCTCTATGCTGCAACGTCAAATCCCATATCTGTTATAATTGCTGAGAATGGAGAAAGTAGGGGGATAGTAGGGGTGATGGACGGACAGAAGCCTTTGGGAATAGAAAGTGAAGAGGATGCTCTGGAGAGGAGTAAATTCCTGAGAGATATAGGTTACAAGAGATGAACGAGGTAGGTGATTTCTATGATTTCGAATCTTCATACTACGATAAGATATATGGAATATTCAGCCAGGACATAGCATTCTACAAGGCAACAGGTGCGACCGCACCCTATCTGGAAATATTCGCGGGCACCGGCAGGATAATATCGAAGTTCAGGGGTGGCATAGGCCTGGAGATAAACCCCAATATGTTGAAAAAGTCCTGCAACAACTTCGTCAAGGTAATGGGTGATGCAAGGACCCTCCCGTTCAAGAAACATTTCAATACTGTCATCATAGGGCTGAACAGCCTGCTGCTTGTTCCCAATGATCAGAAGAAGCTGATCATAAGGGAGTCGAGAAGGGTCCTGAACAAGGGCGGTGCACTGTTCATTGACGTCATTAACGGCTTCACTCTGAAGAGAGGTACCTACAATATTTCTGAATTTAATGACGGGCAGACTGAAATATACCTCAAGATGAGGGCAAGGAGATTCAAAGACTACTATCAGCTGAAATATTCATACAGCATAATGGGCAAGACAAAAAGCAATGTGGAAAAGACTATAACCATTTACCCTATTGGATTATCGGAGTTGAGAGAGATGCTAGATTCAGAAAATTTTGAGATTGATAGGACTTTTGGAGATTACGATCTCTCTCCGCTGGAGAATGACTCTGAAAAACTGATAGTGAAGGCTAAGGCAATCTGATTGGAAGGTGAGTCCGATGAGTGCGAAGGACAACGTTGAAAAGATCTTCAAATCACTAGAGGACCTGAAGGAGAGGAACCGAACGGTTCCCATAGTCGTGGAAGGAAAGAACGACATCAAGGCGCTCCGTAGGCTGAGTTTCGAGGGTGAAATCCTGCCGCTGCATTCCAGGGTTACAATAGAGAAGTTCAGCAGGGACATTTCCATGAATCACAAGGAGGTCATTCTAATGCTGGACTGGGACCCAAAAGGGAAACGGTTGACGTCTTCATTGATAAGGCATCTGAATTCGTATGAAGTCAAGACTGACCTTGATTTTTGGAAACTGTGTTTTTCAATGGTGTCGCAGATGTCGAATGTGGAAGCTCTACCTTCAGTTTTTTATAGACTAACCTCTGGGAATGGAGTTTCCCAGCACACCTGACACAGAGCTCCAGTTTCGGGACATAATGCTCTGAACATACCGGTTTGCCACACATCTTGCACGTCATTCCCGCAGGCAAGCCGCATATGTAGCAGAGGGAAAGAACAGTCATTTTTTCTCCTGTCCATAATGTTCTTTCAGAGTTTTAAATCTTTCGTAGAATGCGATGTCATATGCGATCTTTATGACTCCTCCAGCAACGAATGAAAGAGCGCCTGCAGCAGCGGATATCATGTAGGACGAGATGTAAGGTGTGGCTCCCTGTGCAGTGCTTCTCATGGCATTAGACACCCCGACAACGTAACTGCGGTCCTCTCCCTCCACTACGCTGTTCAGATACGATTGCCTGGTCGGGACGTCCATCTGGCTTATGCTCTGCCTGAGGAAGAGGAACAGGAGTGAAAGTGGGAGCGTGGGAACAAGGGGAATGAGTATCAGGAATACGTTTGACGGTATGTGCGTGAATACCATTGTTCTTACAAGACCTATTCTTGAAGCTATATACGGCGTTACCAGCACAGATATGGCAGTTATTATATCCACTACGGTGAAGACGTATCCGAGCTCGGAAATGCTGAAATTGTACTTATAGCTGAACCAGTATGCAATCAGACTCTGAAGTACAAAACCACCTGCTAATGCATCGACAGAGAAAAGTGCGCTGACATCCCTGGCGATTATCTTGCTCTTCTTGCTTACTGGGGAAGCCTTTACCCTCTTCTTTCCCTTTATGGATGGAATGAAAAGGTAGGAAAATATCACAACCGCTGCGAAAAGCATGGAGATTTCAAATGTTGCATTCAAACCGAGATTCAAAGCCAGTGCACCAAACGAGGCAGCTATGTAACCTCCGAATGTGTATCTGGCGAATAGCCTGTTCTTTGCCTTCTGGTCTTCCACTATCCCTGCAACTATGGGCTGCTCATACGCTGAGAAGAGGGTGTTGTCTGATGGATTCACCCCGAGTGAACCTATGACGGAAAAGATTGCCTTAAATATGGGGCTGGGGCTCAAGAATAGACCTGTTATACCAATTAAGAGCAAGAGGGAAAAAATCAGCAGAAATTGCTTGGAATATCCAGAGCCGAATCTTGATGTAACATAAAATGTCAGGAATGAACTCACAAGAATGGAAACGGTAACCGTTAGTCCCGCTTCCAGCGGCGTCAGCCTGTTTTGTATAAGATAAATTATTGTGATGACAGAGAATACTCCATATATGAACCCCCTCAGGGTCCTGGTCGCAAATAGGAGATATCTCGAATCCACCGTTTGGGAACATTGCATCTTCTAAATAGCTTTTTATTTTGGTTAAATCAATAAAACAGTTTTATTCCTCTAAGCGATATAGTTTCGATCATTATGAGCAACGACCTATCAGAGCTTTTAAAGGAGCTACAAATCCAGAGTCCAGATGAGCTTTTCAAGGACATTCCAGAATCCATCAGGACAAATATTCTTGGACTTCCAAAGGGTATGGACGAAGATGAAGTGAGGAAATTGGCTGGTGAATACTCGGGAATGAACAAGACCGTGAACCAGCAGCATTCATTCCTCGGTTTTGGGTTGTACAATCACTACGTTCCAGCAGCAATATCAAACATCATAAACAGGAACGAATTTTTGACTTCCTATACGCCTTATCAGGCTGAAATTTCGCAGGGGATCATGCAGGCGCTTTTTGAATACCAGAGCATGATCGGGGAATTACTCGATATGGATGCGGTAAATTCCTCTATGTACGATGTTTCTACTTCACTAGGGGAAGCCGCCAGGATGGCAAAGAGCATAACAGGGAAGGATGTGTTTATCGTACCTAAATACATGAGCAGCAACAAGAGGGCTGTCCTGGACAATTATGCGAAGGGAGCAGACATCAAGATCAAGGAAGTGGATTTTGACGAAAAGGGGATGATAGACCTTGCATCTCTGGATAAGATGATCGATGACAATACCTCAGGGGTGTACGCCGAATACCCCAATATGTTTGGCATCATAGATACCAATATATCGAAGATCAAAGAAATGCTCGGGGATGAGAGGATTTTCGTTGCAGGAGTCAATCCGATATCACTGGGTGTCCTTGCACCGCCGGGAAAGTTCGGCGCAGATATTGCAATAGGTGAGGGGCAGGTTCTTGGCCTTGGGCTCAACTACGGGGGGCCAGTCGTCGGTGTATTTGGTACGAAGGAGCAGTACATTAGGAAGATGCCGGGGAAGATCATGGGCTTGACAAAAGACCACAATGGAAAGATGGCATTTTCTATGATCCTGCAAACGAGGGAGCAGCATATAAGGAGAGAAAGGGCAGTTACAAACATGACAAGCAACCAGGCACTGATGGCAGTTGCCTCTGCCGTGTACCTTTCGCTTCTTGGAGATTCTGGTCTCAGGAAGATTGGAGAGGTCAATATGGGGAGGACAAAAGAATTAATGGAGATAGTCAGGGAGTTTGGTCCTTATTTACCATATGAAGGCTCACCAGTATTCAATGAGTTCCTTATCCGTCTCAAGGAGTCCAAGACATATGTGAACAGGATAGCAAAGAAATATAACCTTAATCCTGGCTTTGTTCTCGGGAAGGAATACGGATTCAATGACAGAAACCAGGTTAACATCGTAACAAACGTTACGGAGAGGAACACAAACGATGATTTCAATGCATACAGGGAATTCCTGAGGGAGGTGGCTTAGATGTACCATCAAGCAACATTTGATGAACCGATAGTGATCGATATTAAGGGGAGGAGGACGCTCAAGATTCCACACGAGAATGAAGGGTACAAAGCTGAAGTCCCGGATGCAATGAGGAGGGAGACCATTGGAATTGGAGACAGGGAAGAATTCTCGGTGATAAGGCATTTCGTGAAACTTTCAGAAATGAACTTTGGGGTAGATACCGGTTTTTACCCTCTCGGCTCATGCACAATGAAATACAACCCGAAGATAAACGATGAAATTGCAAACCTTGATGGATTCAGGATGATCCATCCCCTCCAGGATTCCTCGGAAGTCCAGGGGGCTCTCAAGTTACTTTATGAACTCTCTGAACTGCTAAAGAAAATTACGGGTATGGATGAGATCACCCTTCAACCGCTCGCTGGAGCTGAGGGTGAATTCACCGGATTGTCGATTGTCAGAGCTTACTTTGAGTGCAAGAAGGAGCTGGATACGAGGAGAGAGGTTGTTGTGCCAGATTCTGCACACGGATCTAATCCGGCTTCATCACACATGGCTGGGTTTGATGTCGTGCAGGTTCCTTCCACAAGCGATGGGACAGTGGACCTGGAAAAGTTCAAGGAAGCAGTCACGGAAAGAACTGCTGCCTTCATGATCACCAATCCAAATACGCTTGGTATTTTCGAGGATAAAATAGTGGAAATGGCCAATTACGCACACTCGAAAGGGGCACTTCTTTACTACGACGGCGCAAACCTGAATGGCATCATGACAAAGACAACTCCTGCAAAGATGGGGTTCGATATCGTACATCTCAATCTTCACAAGACATTCTCAACACCCCATGGAGGAGGAGGGCCTGGAGCGGGACCCGTGGGAGTGGTGGAGAAGCTTAAGGATTTCTTACCGTACCCTCTTGTCACTTATGACGGCGAAAAATATTATAACGATTATATTCCACCTAAAACTATAGGGAAGGTCGCTAGCTTCTATGGTAATTTCGGTGTATTGGTAAGGGCCTGGACATACATCAAGATGATGGGAGAGGAGGGGCTCAGGGATGCTTGCGAGACTGCCGTCCTTAATTCCAATTACATGAGAAAGAAGATTCAGGAATTCATGCCTGTCCCTGGTAAAACTATCAAGAAGCACGAGTTTGTTGCCTCATCTGTAGGAACTGGAATGCCGAAGGCTGGGGATATAGCCAAGCACCTTATAGATAACGGAGTTCATGCGCCAACCATTTACTTCCCGCTTATAGTACCAGAAGCACTCATGATAGAACCCACTGAAAGCGCCACGAAGGAAGAGATGGACCTCTTTATTGAAACTGTGAGACAGTCCCTCAAGGTATCTCAGGAAACATTTGAGAAAGAACCAATGAACCTTAAGGTAACCAGGATAGACGACGTGGATGCGTCAAAGAATCCAAAACCGACTCTCAGAATGGTGAGGAAGGAGCAGAGGGAATTTTCGTAGCAGATTATTTAAGTTTCCATCAATTCTCCCTCCAGCGGAGGTTGCCGAGCTTGGCCAAAGGCGACAGACTCAAGATCTGTTCCTATAGGGGTTCGCCGGTTCAAATCCGGCCCTCCGCATTCAGGTTGGGAATGATAGATCATTGATTTGTAGACGATTACTTTCACAGCTTTGTGGGGGACCTCTCTTTCAATTCGATCTTTATTTAGATTTAATGATTTATGTATGTAAATAGCATCTTTGAAATTTTGACCTTGACACTCACTGAAATTAATGGTAGATCCAGTGGAGAGATCAGAAGATCAGAGCTATACCCAGACCTATTGCAGTAACTATAATACCGATTACCTCGCTGACGGTATAACGTTCGTGCAGTACAGCAATTACAAGCAGTACAGACACGGGAACTGAGATAATCGTCACAATTCCTGTCAATGCTGTTCCATAGTTCGTTATAAAAACTCCATATGAAGCATTTGCAATACCTGCCAACGTTCCACCTAGAAATGCCATCATTGCAGCCTTCCTTTGAATGTTAAGCATAGCCCTTCTTCCAATGCCCAGTAGAAGTGTTACAACAAATGCTGTAAGGTAGAGGAGAAATGTATAGAATGTCGGGTCCCTGATAGATACTGTGGAGAAAAATACCCATTCCAGAGCCCAGAGTATTGGAGCAAGCACAACAAGGATGAATGGAATACCAATTGATATGTTCCTAAGCTTGAATTTAGAGGAGCCAAGCACGATTATTCCAAGCAGAGAAATAATGAGACCTATAGTTATAGATTTCCCAGGATAAATTGATGTAATCAATGCACCAAAGATCAAGATGAGCGGTCCCTGAAGATTGAAGACTGTGCTTGACACTCCTGCATGAACCATTTTCATACCTCCGTACCCGGATAAGTATCCGAATGCCCCGATAGATCCTGCAACTACGACAACCACTACGGGTGGACCAAATGTTACAAAGGAGTATTTCAAAGGTATGAAAATTAACTGCTCTATCAGCATGGTGAAAACTATGCCGCCAATGTATATGGCGGTAAACCCCTCAACTGCGGAGTTCTTCAGCCCAACTTTTGCCAGTGGGATTGCTCCTGAGAAGCCCAGTGTTATCAGGAATATCATTAGAAGCTCCGCCGATGGCATTTTAGAGCGATAATTTCTTCCGACAATAACTTCTTTGGATATTCAGAGCCCAAAGAGAATGCAAGAATAGACTATAGAGTTACCCTACACGAACTAAGCAATCAAATGAAAGCTTGGATCGCACGGGTGAATTCTATCCAGCAATTGTGGGAAATGCAGGAACTCGTCAATAATACGCCCTATTTGATCTAAGGTATCCAGTTTTATTATCCATAACGTTAATCTGCCAAAGTCAGATAGCATATTATGAAAATAGGAAAATTTGTCGGGAGGAGGATGTGACATATGAATACATTTCAACAACAGAAAGCTAAGCAGTTTGCAAATTTGCATAACATTCCGGGACGCATGCTAGTGCTTCCCAACGCATGGGATGTGCCTAGTGCCAAGATATTTGAGAACTCGGGTTTTCCTGCGATCGCAACCACTAGTGCCGGGATGTTCGTATCACTGGGATTCCCTGATGGCGAAGCAATAGGCAGACGAAGATTCCTTTCAGCTGTGAAAATGATTGCAGGCGTTCTTTCTGTGCCATTGTCAATCGATGCGGTAGCTGGTTTTGGAAAGAACATAAAGGAACTTAAGCTGACAGTAAAGGGAATTATAGAAACAGGAGCAGTGGGACTTAACATTGAAGATTTTGATCACGAAACAGGAAAGCTGTATCCGCTGGAATCTCAGCTGGAAAAAATAGCGGCAATAAAGGAGGTAGGGGAATCTATGGGCATTGACTTTTTTATAAACGCGAGGACCGACGCACTGCGTTACTTTGAGGGTGATGATGATGAGAAGTTCGCAGAATCCGTGGAAAGGAGCAAGAAGTTCAGGGATGCGGGTGCAGGTTGCGTATACCCAATGGGTCTTGTGAGAAGGGAGGACATAGAACGATTTGTGAGGGAGATGAATGGTTTCCCTATCAATGTAATGTTACGAAGCACAACACCGCCACTAAAAGAATTGGAACGCCTGGGTATCAGGAGAGCCAGTTTCGGTCCAGGTGCTATTCATGCTGCAATGGGTTTGCTGAAACGAATTTCGAGTGAAGTATTGAATGAGGGGAAGATCGAATCACTGATAAATGGTGCCATAACATATGATGAACTTGTTGACCTCTCCAGGCGAACAGATGGATGAAAAAGTGAGTGGTCAAAGCTTATGTTCTTTCCAGCTTGAATTTTTTTAGTGCCAGTTCCTCATTTATCTGCTTCATTTGCTTTTCGGCCCTTTTATGTGCTTCCATCAGTTCCTTGAGTGATTTCAGGTATGCCAGTTTGTCCCTGACATATGCAGCTCTCTCGTTAAGGTATTCATCAATTGTTACACCATCTTCCTTCACATTGCTCAGGATCTTTTCCATCATAGGAACAGATAGTCCTAGATTCATGAGCTCCTCAAAATACCTTGAAACCTTTAGGAACTGATCTACTGTCATGTCCCTCTTTCCAATAAGAGCTATCTGGGAGGATACCTCAACAATCTTCTTCTCATCAAAGTTCGAGTGTTTCAGACCATCGATTGTGCTCTTTATGGCATTCTCATCTTCCTCTCCGCCGGTCAGTTCCTGTTTTAGATAACTGGCGAATGCAATCTCCTTCTCAAGGCCCTTCTTTTTCTCTTCTACTGCCTCAAGCTCCTTCCTTAACTTTCCCAATCTTTCCGTAAGTTCCAAACTTTGAATCTCCTTGCTCTTAATTTCTCTGTTGAGTTCCTTTCCTCTCTCCACCATGTCATCCAGTGCCTTTGGTATTTCCACGTAATCTATGTTCCCGTACTTGGCAAGTTTCATCATCTTCTCTGCAGTCTTTACGAACTGTGATCCCTTCTCATCACCCAGTGAGTAGATTTCATTCACTATCCCTATGATTTTCTCCCTGTCTTTATCCTTAAATATCTCATAGTAGTGGTAGCCTTCAACTATATCGTGGGGAGTAATGTCCTTGTCCCTGATTAGAAACGCTAGCTCCTTAAGTTCCTGGGCTATGTCATTACCTAAGTCCATGTTTATGTAACCTTGTTTCCACTCCTCGATCACTTCCTCAACCGAACTGAGTGATATTCTTTCTTCTAGAGATATGTCTTCAAGTTTCCTTCCATTTACGAATTTCACGATAACCCTATTTTTAGTTTTTAATGGAACCGAACTCATTCGAGTTTCTAGGAAAACCCGATATATAACTGTTATTTCTTATAACTGCAAATATCCGCTCTTTGACCGTTTTAGTTTGGTTCGCCCATTCACGCAAATACAATATATTCTATTGCCCTTTCACGATCGAGTTCCCAATGAATATAGAGAAACTGAAAGTTGGTCCACTGCAAACAAACTGTTACATACTGATAGAAGACAAGAGGTGTATAGTGATAGATGCGGGAGGAGACCAAGACACAATAATTACATTCCTGGAGAAAAGAGACATAAAGCCTGAATTAATCCTAGCCACCCACGGTCACTTTGATCACATTCTTTCTGTATCTGCAATTAAATCAAAATACGGAGCACAATTCCTGATCAGCAAGAAGGATACAGAGATAGTAAAAGGGTTCGAGCAATTTGTTGAGAGATATGTAGGGATTGATCCTGGACTGACCCCGGTTCCTGACGATTACATAGAAAACGATGAAACTATCAAACTCGGAGATAATTCCATTCGAGTCGTTGAGACCCCCGGGCATACACCAGGAAGCTGTTCATTCATCGTTGGCGACAACATTTTCACAGGCGATTTCATTTTCAAAGGTACGATCGGCAGGACTGATTTCGGTGGTTCGAACTCCGACATGATGTCAAGCATTGAGTGGGCCAAAAAACTTGACAGTGATTTCGTGCTTTATCCAGGGCACGGAGATTCTACAACGCTCGAGAATGAGAAGAGAAACAATCCATTCTTTAGAGGGCACTCACCAGGTGGAAAGTGACGTTAAGACGTTAGATCTGAGAATAGAAGAAGCTAATGCAACAGGTCTGTAACCTTTATTGATTTACCATCTTTCAATATGCTGGTATCATCTTCGAAATCCGCATTGATGGCCAGATTCCTTCCCTTACCCGTATCGATAAGGAAGAATGATTTCTTTTCACTTCCTTTCAGTAGGACCCTAACCTTGTTTGATAATTTTCCACCTGACTCGTAACCGTATATGACAAAATTCCCTGAATCGATGTAAATTCTCCTTTCCACTTTGCCACTTTTTGTGACGGTTTCATAATCTTCCATGTTTGAGAAACACCGATTGACATATAATTTTAACACAGAAAATTGGTCTATAATTAAACATTTTGAGTTAACAAAATTTTTTTAACTACTTCTCATTTCAACACTATGAGGATAGTTATTCACGAAAGAACAGGCCCTTACAAGATGAAGGTCAGGGACCTGCCAGGGGCAGAGAAAATAGATCCTAACTCAAAAGTTCTGGATCTCCCCATAGAATTCTGCGGATGCGGGTTGTCACACGATAAGCCATTCTGCGATGGAAGTCATAGGATAACAAGAGAGGAAGAACCGTCGCACATCTACACATACAATGAAGCCAAGGAGAGAATAATAGCTGGAAAATTCTACAAACCAGAAGGAAAAATTTAAAGGAATATGCTTTAAGGCACTGGTTTTTCTTCTTTTAATTTACTAAGTATTTCTTATATACCTATGAACAATATCAAGCAATGACAAGCAACTTTGAAAATAACAAACTCATTCCAAGCCTGATACTCAAGGGCAAAGAGGTAAGGGATGGGGCTGGAGTCAAACTGTCGAGGCTATTCGGCTCCCCTGGGACGTTCGAATTTACTGATCCTTTCCTGCTGCTGGATTACTTTGGATCTGACAGGCCAGAGGATTATGAAATGGGATTTCCCTGGCACCCTCATAGGGGGATAGAAACACTGACATACCTGCTGAAGGGAAATGTAGACCACGAGGACAGCATGGGCAACAGCGGTACTATACACCCTGGGGAGATCCAATGGATGACTGCAGGAAGTGGAATATTCCACCAGGAAATGCCAAGTTCATTTGGCCAAGACAGGGAGATGCTTGGATTCCAATTGTGGATTAACCTGAGGAAGGTGGATAAGCTCTCGAAACCAACCTACAGAAGCATAGATGTGAACCACCTGAACAAGCTTCAGTCCAACAGGAATGAAATAAAAGTCATATCAGGAAGCATCCTAGGCAGCGATAACCCTTCAATGCAAAGGCACAGTCTTGATGTGAGTTATTTTGACATAACTTCAAATGGCGGTTCTCTGGAGATACCGAAACAGGAAGGGTTCACTTCTTTGATAATTCCACTAGAAGGAAAACTGATGGCAAATGGTACTCAACTGGAAAAATTAGAAGTGGCCGTTTACAATTCGAGTAAAGGAATAATAAGAATAGATGGAGACCAGAAACATCGATATATCTACATATCAGGAAGGAGGACAAACGAATCGATCAGCTGGTACGGTCCAATTGTCATGAACGATTGGAAGGAGATAGAAGATTCCTTCAGGGAACTTCAGAATGGGACTTTCATAAGGGATAAGAACCCAAGTTTCACCTCTTTTTAAAGATGGTAACAATAGGAAGATTGGGCGAGAAAAGCCATAACTACTCTGATCACATCTACGTGATATGAAGCTATTTGTACCATTCAAACTGGACGAAAAATACATGAAAATAGGCAGGGAGATCATCGGTGATGATAATATTATATGGTTTCCCGAAACAGGGGATGCAGATATTCTGCTTATTCGAGGGAACGATTTCCCTAAGGATAGAAAATTCAAATTCATTCAGACTGTGAGTGCTGGTACAGACCACATAAACTTGAAAAATATTGATGATAGTACCATAATAGCTAGTAATGCGGGTGCATATTCAATTTCAGTTGCAGAGCACGCGATAGCTCTCATGCTGTCACGGTCGAAGTACATCTCTACATTCGAAAATGAAACAAGAGCTGGTATCTACAAACCAAGGCCTACAAGGCTCCTTCATGGAAAAACTCTGGGAATCATAGGGTATGGAGGCATAGGGAGCAGGACAGCAGAAATAGCAAAGTCATTTGGCATGAGAGTGATATCAATTGCGAGAGGTCACAGAGATACTTACTCGGATGAGTATCTTTCCATGGAGGATCTGGATATATTGCTTAAGCAGGCAGATTACGTACTAATATCCATACCGCTTACTACCAGAACCCTAGGGCTCATTGGCAAAAGAGAGCTTAAATTGTTAAAGAAGGATTGTACAATAATCAATGTTGCAAGACCGGAAATAGTGAAGAAAGAAGAGATGTTAGAATTCCTTGACGAGAACAATGAAGCTTCTTACCTGACAGATGTATGGTGGGGAGAACCAGAACTTGATGGGTCAAGGCGAGAAAATGTTGTTATTACTCCACACATAGCTGGCGGCCTTTCCGGTGAGATCATGGAATTTTCTTATAGAAGCGCGTTCGAAAACATAAAGAGGTATATGGATGGAAAAGAGCCGAGAAACATCGTTAAGAGAGATGAGGGAATTTTCATAGAGAGGGAGAAGATTGGCATATGACCTGCGATTCATTACCACGTAAATAAAAATCTGGCTGATGCAAAGGGAGAAAATCTTTTTAGTCCTTTGGATTAGTGAAATGTGGCAACAGATATAACAAAGGTGAGAAGGCATCCCGAAAGGGCCAGTTATGATAAGGAACTCCTGCTGGACATTCTTGAAAGAGGCCTCGTTTGTCAGGTTGCATTCCAACAGGCCGGCCTTCCTTTTATAATTCCGATGACTTATTACAATGATTCAGATTACATTTACATTCACGGTAGCCCGGCGGCCAGGATTTCAAACACTCTCAGAGACGGTCCGACAATTGCAATTTCAGTGCTGGAACTTAATGGCCTGGTACTTGCGAAAGGGCTAGCTGATAATTCGATGAACTACAGGTCGGCGATAATATTCGGTAAACCGGAAGAGCTACTTACGGAAGAGGAAAAGATGTCCTTCTTCAAGGAATGGATAGATCGCCTGATACCTGGAAGAAAGGAAGATACTGCACTTCCCAATCACGACGAACTGAAGACTGTCAGTGTTTTCAGGATAAAACTTGATCAGTTCTCTGTAAAGGTGCGGAGGGGAGGGCCTTCAGAGCTAAGAAAGGACCAGAATATATGGTCTGGAGTTGTACCCCTTTCCATAAGTGCACATGATCCAGTCTTTGCATCCAGTCCTCATACGCCCGAGTACTTGCAAAAATTCATAGACAGAAAGAATGAGGAATGGAAGAGGGATAAACAAGCGTGAAACAATTTTCAGTCCATCATGAATTCTGCTCATTGAATGTGTTGTAATTATCCTTTCTTTCAGCTCTTCTCCTTTAGCCAGTCAAACACTTCTCTGTAGAATTTTTCAACGTGTTTCCTTTCTCTGAAACCGTGCCCTTCCCTTGGGAACAGGAGCAACCTCACGTCCTTCCCCATGTCCTTCAGAGCTCTATAGAACTGGTAATACTGGCCAACCGGAACGTAAGGATCCTCTATCCCGTGTGCCAGGAGGACAGGCGTTTTTACCCTGTCTGCAAACCAGATAGGGGAGAACTTCAGGAATTTGTTGAATTTATAGGGATCCTCGTTGTAATGTATGCGATCCCATGTAGGAAGGTTGCTCACGCCATGGAAGCTGATCCAGTCAGAAATTCCGAATAAGGAAACAGCGCCCCTGAATATATCCGTTTGAGTGATTGCCCAAGCTGACATGAAGCCTCCGTATGACCCTCCAGTAATGAAAATCCTGTTCTTGTTCAGTCCCCTCTCTTTCACCATGTATTCCACTCCAGAAATAATATCTTGAAGATCCATCCCACCCATGTCGCCCAAGTTTAGTTCTGCATACTTCCTCCCCCTTCCTACACTCCCCCTGTAATTTGGGAGGAATACTGAATAACCGTGAGAGAGGTACATTGTTGCATCACTTATGAATGAATCTGTCGATGACCCGGTGGGTCCACCGTGAACTATAACCATCAGGGGGGCATTTTTTCCAGCAGATCTGAATAGGCCTGTTATCTTCAGTCCATCCCTTGACTTCCATGACACCAGTTCGGTATCATAGCTTTTGCATCCATCGAGCTGCTTATTGATGTTTGTTGTCTTCTTTTCCTTGCCATTCTTTAGATCGATCATGAACACTTCATTTGGCTGCTTGGAACTCTCAAATGAAATAACTGATTTGTCCTTGGAAACTGAAAATGAAGGTGACCATGCCCTTTGAACAGATCCAAACTTTGACCACAATTCCTTCTTGTTGTTCCCTGAGAAGAGGTACAAATAGAATGTCCCATCCTTGTTCGATAGGGCATAGAATTCTCTTTCACTCTTCCACTTCACTTCTGTATAGCTCTCTTCATCCCCCTCCGTCATATTTTCTGACCTCAGACTTTTGAGATCTATGCTTATTATATCGCCAGAATTAACTCCTCTATCACTCCATAGAGACTCCAGCAGTACCAGTTTCTTGTTATCAGGCGACAATCTTGGTTTAGCCAGCTGTCTATCTTTTTTGGAATAAATCCTCTTGACCTTTCCATCCTTCGGGCCTATCAGTGATACTTCTGCTTCGTACCAGGACCATTCATATGGCAATGGGGACGTTATAGCTGCAATAGTGCCACCATTTACGTCATATTCCCAAACCTGGAACCCTTTAGTGATTCTCTTCAGGCCTGATATAAGGTCGAACCTCCATAGGGAGTCGAACCTTGGTTCTTCTTCGAAGAAGTAACCGTCGTCACCCTTTTCCTTCTCTACGGCTTTAGTGTCCTTATCCTTTTTCAGAAATATCAGCGAACCTTCTTCTTCCCACCTTAGACCATCTACCGCCCCATCCACTACAATCTCTTGACCTGACTCGTTTCCTAAATCATAAAGCATAAGCCTATAATCTTCCCCCTTCTTCGAGAGATATGCAAGTCTGGTCCCGGAGGGACTGATCTTTGGGCAGAAGTTTGCCCAGCCCTGTTGCGAGAATGACCTTAACCTTCCATCTTTTGTTGAGAGAACTGCCACCTCAGAAAGCGGTTCTTCCTTCAAATTCTTAAACCTTCCATAGATGGTGAATACAACCTTGGAACCATCTATCGAAAAATCAACATCAGAGGCATTTTTGGAGTTTAGAAAGTCATCAATTGAGTGATTATGCACCTTTACCATAAGATTCGCCTTTGATGTGAAATTTTGCCCGACATATTAAGGTTGTTGGAATCCGCTATTTGGAACGATCTTGAGATTCCTGGATTTAACTGTTATGCTGATTATCATATGTGGTCAATTTTGTTAAAAATCTTTCATTTGGATCCAAAGTCCCTCTCTACATCTTCCCTGAACTTCTCGTTTTCAGTAAATTCCTTAGCGACGTCACTGAGCACATCTATAACGATAGAAAGCGCCCGCTTAGCTCTTCTTGTTTTTGCAGCCTCAAGCGATTCTCTTGAATGCCATGGTGTCCCCTCATCTGCGATCTGAAATCCAACCTCTAGTGCTGGGACCACCTGTGAAACATTTGCGAAATCAGTTGAACCCTGGGGCTGCAGGGAAAATGTTTCTTCCATAGTTGGGCACGCAATACCTTTGGCTAGGAGGTGTTCCCTTACCTTCTCGGAAAGTGATCTGTTTATCTTCGTAATTGAAAACAGTGGCCCGATCTTCTTTACGGAATAAGTGGTTTCCGTTGCAATGGAGCATCCATTGACTATCTTCATAAATCTGTCCATCAGTTCCCTGTGGTAATCCAGGTCCGATGTCCTTATCCCATACGTTAAAACTGCCCTTTCTGGGGTGACATTAGGTGCAGTACCACCCTCCTTGATTATTCCATGCATAACGAAATTTGCATCTCTCCTTACGTGCTGCCGCATCATGTTCACTGCGTTGTAAGTGAGAATCGCTGCATCGAGAGCACTTCTGCCGTCGTTTGGGCTGGCAGCTTCATGTGCTGCAACCCCTTTAAACGTGATCTCAATGTCCTGAACAGCAAGTGATTGACTGCCTACGTTCCATCCGTCACCTGGATGTGAGCCCAGGACAAGGTCAACATCCGTGAACGCCCCACCTTCTACCATAATAACTTTTGATCCTGCCCATTCGCCAGACCCTTCTTCGTCGGGTGTCCCAAAGACAATAATCGTACCGTTTGAAATTTTTTGCGATGATTTAATTGCAGAAAACACAGCAGATGAAGCTATCAAGTTATGGCCACAGGCATGGCCTATCCCCGGAAGGGCGTCGTATTCCGCAAGAAATGCTATCCTAGGCTTGCCGTTACCAACTTTCATTTCTGCTTTGAAGGCCGTGGGTATACCCATGAATCCTTCTGTGACCTGGAAACCGTGGGACCTCAGTACGCCCATCAGGACCCTGGAAGATTTAAATTCCCTGCTTCCTACTTCGCTGAGTTCATGGATCTTCAGAGCAAGTTTCCAAAAATCATAATCTTCAGCCTCGCCATAACTCTGCATAATTTTTGATACAAAACATTTCTAAAAACATTTAGATTTTGAGCTTAACGCCTCCGAAAACTTCTTCCCATGGAACTCCGGTTCAGATGTGAGGCGTAGACAACAGGAATAAAATTACAGATAGGGTTCCAAATGCTATTATGATATAACCCTGAAAGAATCTAAGCCTTGTCTGTGGGGCCCTGCTTATTATCCTTGATCCTAGAACAGCTCCTATCATTGCCCCTATTACCAATGATGGTGCAAAATAGATGCTTGCTAAACCGGTATAATAGAAATGAATGGTTGCACCAACAATTGATACAGGCAACATCGCAGCGATTATGGTTGCAAACGCTATCTTTGGTTTGACTCTTTGAACTGCCGTCAGGTAAGTACCCATTATTCCTCCTATCCCTATCCCCATGAAACCTGATATTACTCCTGCAATTAATGAAAAAATACCCGTCCCACCCATGTGATCACTCCCCTGCTTATAATTCTCCAATCCGCCCCTTGTCTGAACGTGGGAAGAGTATAGTGAGAAAATACCGATGAATATTACAATTATGCTGAATATACCCTTGAATATACCGGGCGAAATGTAACGCGTGGCAATTGATCCCATGACTGATCCCAAAACTGCAACTGACCCTATAACTGCAAACATCTTCATATCAACGAGCTGTTTTCTCATATCCTGTATGAAACCGGAAAGCGAGCTGAACACAATTGCAAGAAGACTCAACCCTGCTGCATCTAGCGGAGCTAACCTGAATAGGTAGATCAGGAACAGTACAATTATGACACCGCCGCCGATGCCCACAATATTCCCTATCATAGCGACTATCAATGCGAGAAAAAATAACGCTATGATCACGGCAATAAAGAGCATCCACAGAGTAATTGGAGCGGATATTTAACTGCGCCCAGTGTCTGGGAAACTACTAAAAAACCATTGATTGTTTATGTGTTTTCCCCATTATTTGACCTCGCCAGTTGTATGGAATCAGACGAACCCCGATTCTACAAGTTTATCTATCAACCTAAGCCCAAGTGACCTATTATATAGCATTGTAATGGCAACTGCACCGATAACAGCTGCAGTTACAACGGTAACTATGAGTGCGAGAACAGTGAGCCCCGCTTCAAGAATTCCGAAAGAGAATGCCATCATAATCCAAACTGGCAAAGCAGGTAGAAGAGATACCATCTGCTTCAGGTTGAACTGACCGGGCATCATGAGGTCTTCCTTTATCTGGAATGGATTTAGAAATGCCGAAATGTATACCACTATTATCAGAAGTGATGGAATGATGACTATGAGCAATAGGCCAAAATTCAATGCCTGCTCGTTTCCGTGTACAGCAAGGAGGAAGCTGGCAATTGCAAGTGGTGATAACAGTACTGCCATCGAAAGTGATTTTGCCACCAGTATGTCCCTCAGATATCTCGTTGGATTTCTGGTCATAAAACCAAGCCATAGCCTCTCGTTTCCCAGGATCCCCATTGTGAAAAACATGACTAATATTATAGAGTATATTGAGAGGATGAACAGAGCTACCTCCTGGGTATGGAGTGGAAGGGATAACCTAAAGGCAAATGCGTAATAATACAGGGCAGCCAGAATCGCAGTTGCAATAACTCCCTTATACAATTTGAACCGCCCAGACCTGTAAGAGCCACCCCCTCCCATAGAATTCATTCTTCCTGAAATTTCTACTACGAAGAAATTCTCAGCTAAAATTGCCTTATTTGCCGACATTCCGCTAAATCTTCTGATGTTCTTTACCTGACCGGACGAAAATCTTGTAAATGTCTTCATCAAATCCAGATCAACCCTGGATAGGGACCTGAACGCCAGGGGTACAGTAATTGCCGCGAGTACCACCGAAGAAATAACTGCGTACAGTGCATGCCCAGAATATATTGCGGCAGGAGAGAATGGAAATCCTAGGAAGACAGATAGTGACCATGTAGCGAGTAATACTGCAAGCAGAACCCTCAGGGGTGTTTTCATGGAATATGTTATTGGGCCAAGGGACGTAATCACCAATGTCAGTGAAATGAAATCAACTAATGCATATATCAAAACTGATCTCAAACTTGAAAATGAATAGGCAAGAACGTAAATAAGGATAAGCCCAAAACTTAACAGCTGAACAACAAACAAAGAGAATGCTAGGTCAGTGCGCTTCAATGGAAGGGTGAAGAGGAAATCCCTATCTGACTTCAGGACTGCTATTCCCCCACTCAATATTGGAAGTACCATGAAGAATGCCAGAAAAGCCGGACCGTAGTAGTGATAAATGCCTGAAGATGAACCCGTCTCAGAACTTATGAAAATGGCGTAGACCATGAGTACAAGCATCAGGCCTAGAAGCTGCTTCGAAAATCTAGAAAGGATTACGAACTTCAGAAGCTTATATAACATCTGTTAGCATCCTCGCAACTACACGCTCAATAGGTTCTCCTTCCTTTCCAAGGTTCTTTAGGTCGTTTAGTGTTCCGGTCCAGACAACGGAGCCACGTGAAATCATTATGACCCTTTCCGTCAATCTGGTTGCAACTTCCATTATGTGAGTAGATACTAGCAGGGTTGCCTTCAGCTCCCTGAGAATGTCTATCACCGTTTCCTGTGTTGGAATGTCGAGATAATTGAGTGGTTCATCCAGAAATAGAACTGACGGATCGTGAATTATAGCAAGAGACAGTGCAAGTTTCTGCACGTTGCCCCTCGATAGTCTCCCAACCTTTGCCTTCTCGTACTCTCTCAGTTGAAGGGAATCTAAGAGGAGGTCCACCCTGTCTGAAACGTCCTTTACTCCTCTCAGGGCACCTATGTACTCCATGTTCTCTCTCACGCTGAATGATCGATAGGGGGAAGCATCGTCTGGTAGATAACCCATCATCCTGCGTGCCTCTTCAGATTGAGGGGCATAACCACCTATCTTTGCCTCACCCGAGTTCGGACTGAGAAGACCTACCAGTATCTTCAGAGTTGTTGTCTTCCCGGCACCGTTTGGACCAAGAAGTGCACATCTTTCCCCCGGTTCAAGTTTGAAAGTGAGACCTTTTAACGCCTGTACATCCCCATAATTTTTTGAAACGTTGTTTAGTTCAACTGATGGCGGAGCAAACGATTTTTCCATTTCTTCACCTACCTTTCTACAGCTTCAGTTCCTAATTCCCTTGATATACGGTTAAATTTAAAAGAGCTGAAAGAGCTCCAATATCTGTATAATGGGATGGAATTGACACTCTTGCACATACTGCGCAATGTTTGCTGATGATATAACGATTCTGGCATTTTCCATTATTCATTTCTACAAGGAAGAATTTTGATAAATAAATGTTTTAAAATTTCTTCTTAACTGATGCCAGCATTATATGTCTCCCCTACGAAATTTCAGTCAAAGCCAAGTCTCTAGATCAATCTGTTGAAATTCAGAGGATATTGCCTAATTTTAAGAAAATTAGGGTATTGGAATGGGAGAATAAGGAAGAGCTAGAGACCAATACCTCCGTCCACTACAAGTGTCTCACCGGTGATGAAACTGTTAGCAGGATCTATGAGGAATTTGACAGCATTTGCAATGTCTTCAGGCTCACCCCACCTTAGCATGGGTGTCATCCCCTTTATCTTGTTATAAAATGAGTCGTCCTTCCACCCACCCTTGTTCATGTCGGTCCTTACATATCCAGGTGCCACGCAGTTTACCCTTACCCTAGGAGCCAGCTCCTTGGCGAGTCCTCTCGTGAGGTGTATGATGGCTGCCTTGGAAGCCTGATATCCATGTGCCCATGGGTCAGCCCGGAAACCATAAACTGACGATATGTTAACGACTGAGCCGTTGTCTTCTATAATATCGTGAAGATTCCTAACCAAGTAGAAGGGAGCTGACAGATTCAGCCCGATGGTCCTTTCCCACTTCATGTTGTCAATCTTGTTTAATCTGCTTCCGTCATATATACCGGCGTTGTTTATCAGGGCAAAAAGCTTCCTACCGCTTTTCCTGAGCTTCGAAGTAAACTCCTCGAGCTGTGATGCTTCAGATAGATCCACCTGGTAACTTCGTACGCTCATACCCAGTGAAGTGATTTCCTTTTCCGCAACTCTTGCCTCCTTGATTCCAGAGTTGTAGGTGAAAATAATGTTATATTTTGACTCTGCCAATTTAAGCGCTGTTGCTTTACCTATACCCCTGTTTCCTCCCGTCACTAGAACTGTCCTGTTATTGTTACCCTTAGACATTACAAACATGACTGAGTTTATGTAGATAAAACTTGAGTAAGACCCCCTCATTTCCTCATTGCAACTCATTCTTCATCTACTGTTAATAACCTGATAAATATTCACGGATCAACATAGGACCAGCGAATTTACGTATTTTCAGAATAATGAGGTTTGCAATACTTTCTCGCTGATTACAGTAATGTAGTGGACGGTATACTTCTGCTTCAACTGAATGAAATGCCAAAATGAAGCACAAAAGATTCCTGATAATACCTCGCAATATCTTAGCGGCATTGTTCAATTGAACCCTTAGATCGTTCTTCGTGTTTTCAAATGCATTAAAATCATTCAGTTCAGAACAGTCAGTGACAAATGGAGAGTTGAGGCGGCAAATACTATTTATATGGTGATTCATAGCAGGGAATGACCCAAATCGAGGGTAATTCCCTCAGGTCAGGCATTGTTGGCTTTTGGGGTATCGTCTTCTTCTCAGTTGTAGCCATGGGTCCTGGCAGTATCTACCTACTTGCATCTACAACCTCACTAGTCTATGCAGGGGAGGCGGCTCCATTGACATTTATTGTCGGAACCTTGCTCATGTTTTTCAATGTCATAGCGGTATACATCTACACAACAAAAGTTGCCAATGCAGGTGGCTTCTACAAGTTTGTTGAAAGGGCGACAAGAAATTCAACCCTTGCAAGAATTACAGCCTGGATACAGTTTTTGGGGCAGATGTTGCCATTTATTATAGGTGCTACTGTATTTGCGTGGCTAATAGAAGTTAGCGTTAACGTACTCTTTGGAATCACTCTACCCGTATATGTTCCATTCCTGGCGAGTTTCATCACTATTGTATACCTGTTCCTTGTTACTTATTTCGGAGTAAAGGTTTCCGTTAAGCTCGCAATTATAGTGGGCATTGGCCAGATGATCTTCGTGTTCATAGCAGGTATGTACATACTCCTTCATTCCTCTTACAACACAATTCAAGTTTTCAACATACAAAAGTCGTCTGGTGGCCTCTATGGATTCTTCGTTGCCACCATCACGGGACCAGTAACTGCCTATATTGGCTACTCATCAGTTGTCGGGTTTGCAGAGGAAGCTAAATTTCCAAAGACAACAATGAAGAAGGCAATAGTCGCATCGCTTCTCATTACTGCAGTTTTTGAGACCCTCATTATGTATGCCATAACGGTTGGAACTTCCCCATCGAATCTTTCAACGATAGCTAACACTTATGCTCCTGCCCTATTCTTAACGAAGCAGTATATGGGAATTGCCTTCGCCTCAGTTGTGCTGGCAGTAGCCTTGGTTGGTGAGATAACGTCACCGTTAACCTTTGGAAGTTCTGCAGCCAGAGTTGGATTTGCACTGGCCAGGGATGGCTTCTTCCCTCGATCTTTTTCTAAGATACACAAGAAATTTGGAACTCCTTACGTGTCAACGATATTCGTTTTCATCTTCTCCGTAGTCGTGAGTGTCACTACGCAGGTTGTTTTAGTCTCAGTTTATGGCGTTGAAACGGGCTTCTTTTACTCGATTATTTTCTGGGTCGTAGCCCTCACGTTCATGAATCTTCTCTACCACGCCATTGTGAATGAAACGCTACCTATCCTTATGCATAGGCTAAAAGAACTCAACGTTGTCAAACATATCGTGGGACCGACGATAGGGACGATCATTACTGGAGTTGTCTTCTACTATACCTTCCTCGGGATTTCAAGTCCATTGTTATACATTATTCCGATTATAGCACTGTGGCTTGCCTTAGGTATCTTTCTTGCAGTGAGGAAGAGAAAAGTGAAATCGGCGGACTTAGATGCTGATCTTACGGATTCTTCCTCTGTCGAGAAATAACTGATCTGGAGCCTGATGTATAACAAATTTCAACCCAATGTGGTTAGTCTTAGATGTAGCTACAATCACTGATTAAACATATGACAAGCAATACTGTCTCAAGAATCAGTAATGATGCTATCATCTCAATTTGCGAACCCCGACTACCACTAAAGAAAAAGGTGTTTCTTCTGGGCTTTTTAAAGCCGTTGACTAGCTGGTTTTCACGCCCCGAACGGGATTTGAACCCGCGTCCCGAGCTCGACAGACTCGGATGATAGGCCACTACACTATCGGGGCTTTGCGTCGTATCGAATGAGTTTATTTAATTCTTTCTTGAAATGAATTGGCTGGAAATAACCTATAAAGGGCTTTTATCTCTCCCTCTAAGATGTGGGATACGGCAAAACGCGTGAATGGATACCACAAACCTCTCATCTTGATGTCAATCCTTATCAGTATCTTATCATGGTACACCTGGAAAACCTGGTAACCTTTCAGGGGTCCATCGCCGTATTTTATTATCATGGAGAGGTCCTCCTTTCTTCTTCCTATCCATTCTACCTGTTTCTTATTTCGAAATGCAAGAACAGACTCCCTGTTGTTCTGATCTATCCTCTTGATCTCAAGATGCCCCTGCCATATCTGGGTATCATCAATACTTTCAATCAGCTTCTGGAAAGCATCTTCCGGCTGCTCATTGAGTGGGAATTCATAGTAGAACCTCACGATGTCAAATAAGTTTCTCAAATATAATATTTTGAATTCACTAAGTCATTTGATTTGTCAGCTTTAAAAGATAAAAAATAAATCAGTCCGAAGAATATTGCTCGATGGAAAAAAATCTGTTCGATTCCAGTAACGTTAGTAATATAGGAATGGGGACCTGGCAAATGGGTCTCAAGGGATGGGGTAGCGGCTATGAGGAGGGAGAACTCATTCAAGCCCTCAGGACTGGAATTAGAAATGGATTGAACTTTATAGATACAGCGGAGATTTACGGAAGGGGGAAATCTGAAAGCCTGGTTGGAGAGGCGGTCAAGGAATTTGATAGGAAGGAGTATTTTGTCGCAACAAAACTCGCAGGTTTCAATGCAAGTGCAAGAAGGGTTAAGGTAAGCCTGACAGCGAGCCTGAAGAGACTGAAACTCGATTACGTGGACCTGTATCAAGTGCACTGGGAGCCAAGTATCTACACGAATCTTTCGGAGCTTTTCCGTGAACTTGAGCGGAATGTGAAAGAAGGCTTGATTGGTCACATTGGAGTGTCAAACTTTTCACCAGACAATATAAGGAAGGCCAATGAATCAATGAAGGAGACAAAGATCGAAAGTAATCAAATTAAATTCAATATGGTTGAAAGACCGAATCACGTGATAATTGACTTCCTTAAGGAAAACCAGATCAAGTTGATTGCTTGGAGTCCGCTTGCACAGGGATTCCTTTCAGGCAAGTATTCTGCAGCCAATAAGCCATCTGGTACCGTCAGGAAAATAAACGGCATATTCAAGCCATCAAATTTCAAAAGATTCACTCCACTTCTCCAGGAGCTCCAGCGGATATCAGAGAATAGGAAGATAAGCGTCATACAGCTTGTTCTTGCCTATGAGAAGCATGTGGGAGTTTTACCTATACCAGGGTTCAGAAACACGAATCAGGTAAATGAGATCATATCAGCCAATTCACTGGTACTTTCTGAACACGACATTTCTTCGATAGAAATGACACTACAGAAGAGTGGAATACTGGAAACTTCCGTTGGTTTCTATCCCCGATATCTACCGAATTCAATTGCAAAATTGGGATTCCTGTTCATATGATGTAGACAATTGTCGAAGTATGATATCGGCAAAGGCTAAATACATGATGAAATTGAGTGCTGATAGTAATGAGTTCAATTGTTTCCTACGGATCTTATGTTCCGAGGTTCAGAATCAGGGCAGAGGAAATAGCGAAGGAGTGGGGAGAGAATCCTGAAAATATCAAGAATGGACTCTTCATACTTAGCAAATCAGTACCGGGACCAGACGAGGACGTTCTGACAATATCTGCAGAAGCAGCCAAAAATGCCCTAAGAAGAACGGGACTAGACAAGAAGAAGATAGGTGCAATCTATGTTGGATCAGAGAGCCATCCTTATGCCGTAAAGCCCACGTCATCCATACTCGTTGAGGCACTTGGTCTTTCCTATGATATTCACTCCGCTGACTATGAATTTGCCTGCAAGGCCGGAACTGCTGCAATGCAGAACGTTATGGCAATGGTCGACAGCGGGCAGATAGAAAACGGGATCGCCATAGGGTCAGATACCTCACAGGGGGCCCCAGGGGATGCACTAGAATATTCAGCATCAGCTGGAGGAACGGCGTTCATAATAGGTAAGGA
Source organism: Thermoplasmata archaeon (assembly GCA_049965815.1). GTDB lineage: Archaea > Thermoplasmatota > Thermoplasmata > Thermoplasmatales. The sequence goes on from JBMFVV010000001.1 coordinate 209,342, forward strand.
TGGATTTGCAGACTTAAACGCTACACTTTCATTCACAACAGACACCCCGGACTTCTGGAGGAGAGAAGGTGAAAAATATCCTAGCCATGGAGGTAGATTTACCGGGGAACCTGCATATTTCAAACATGTATTGACAGCCGCAAAGAAGATGATGGAGAGAGTATCCACTAAACCAGAAGATTATGACTACGCAGTTTTCCACCAGCCTAACGGAAAATTCCCCACACGCGCTGCAAAGATGCTAGGATTCAAGGATGAACAGGTAAAGGATGGACTTCTCACTCCATACATAGGAAATACCTACTCAAGTTCAATGATAATTGGCCTATCAGCCATTCTGGATAAAGCAGAGAGCGGAGACAGGATACTCGGAGTTGCTTTCGGTAGCGGAGCTGGATCCGACGCATTTGACATAACGATAAATGACAGAATAAAATCATTAAGGAGAAAGAATGCTCCGGGTGTGATGGAGCAGATCAACAGACCGATCTGGATAGATTATGCAACATATGTGAAGTACAGAGGAAAGATAATAATGAGGGGAGCGTGATAATATGAGAGATGTTTACATTCTAGGAATAGGTTCTACAAAATTCGGGGAGCTCTGGGACTCGAGTCTGAGGGAACTGGCTTCCGAGGCTGGGCTTAAGGCAATAATGGACGCCGGCATTTACGCTGAGGATGTTGACGCACTTTATGGCGCAAACACAAGCGGGGGGCAGTTTGTAGATCAGGAACAGATTGCCGCACTGATAGCTGATTATTCCGGTATAACAGAGCTCAATATTCCATCTATCAGGATTGAGGCGGGGTCTGCAAGCGGTGGAGCAGCACTCATGCAGGCATTTCTGGCGGTAAAGTCAGGCCAGTACGATACGGTAGTTGTGGGTGGAGTAGAGAAAATGACTGATGTTCCTTCAGAGGTTGCGACGGAGATAATAGGAGGATCACTTGATGCTGAGTGGGAGACATTCTTCGGAGCCACAGAATGTTCAATTGCGGCAATGATAGCAAGAAGGCATGAGTATGAAGGGTCTGCCAAGAGGGAGAACTACGCAGTCTTCCCAGTTATCGCACATAAGCATGCTTCCATGAACGATACCTCTCATTTCAGGAACGTAATAAAGATAGAAGATGTGATCAAGGGATCTCTTGTCTCTGATCCCCTGACCATTTTCGATAATGCACCGATCAGCGACGGAGCATCCGCACTGGTCATTTCGGCAGATCACAAAAAAATTAGCAATGCAGCACACCCAATAAGAATCAAGTCAAGCTCAGCTGCAAACGATTTCCTTTCCCTGCATGACAGAAGCAGGATAGATACATTCAAGGCTGTCAAGAAAAGCACAAGCAGTGCGTTGAAGGCAGCCAATCTGGATATAGGAAAGATTGATGCATTTGAGATTCACGATTCCTACAGCATAGCTTCGTTGATTCAGGCTGAAGAGCTGTTCGGCAAGGATGCGATTAAGATGACAGAAGGGGACGATTTCTACTACAATTCATCCAGTCCACTGAATGTATCTGGTGGACTCAAGGCACACGGTAATCCTCTGGGAACCAGTGGACTGTACCAGGCAGTTGAGGCTACCCTGCAGTTAAGAGGAAAGGCAGGTCAGCGGCAGGTAAAGGACCTCCGGAATTACCTCATTCATAACATGGGTGGCCTTGGAACAACATCAGTTTCGACTGTCATAGGAGTTGATTAAAGTGAGTGAAGTACCTAGATTCTGGAGAGAATCAAGACACAGATACAGACTTGTAGGAACGAGATGCCCGAAGTGCGATACGCTCTACTTCCCCCCAAGGGTAATTTGCCCTACGTGCAGAAGGGAATCTGTCGGAAAGATGGTGGAGGAAGAGATGTCAGGTGAGGGCGAGATATTCTCATACACGATTGTCCACGATGGTCTTGAACAATTCAAGATGCAGGTTCCGTACATCATGGCCATAATCAAGATGAAAGAGGGACCGTTGGTGACAGGGCAAGTCGTTGACTGTTCTCCTGAAGAGGTAAAGATTGGGACGAAAGTCACTGCTACTCTACGAAAGGTAAGGTCTGAGGGGAAGGAAGGAATAATCCAGTACGGCTACAAGTTTACGGTTGTTCCATAGGGTATTCTCGCTTTAGTTCCACGCTGTACCCAGTGAGCTTGACAAAGGACTACTGATAAGCCAAATCCTCACTGCCCCAGAGGGAAGAACGCTCAGAAAGCCATATCTAACTTACAGTTACTATGTGCACATAAAAGTAAAGCGTCTTTCCAGCAAGGTAGGAGTTGCCATTCAGATAGTAGTAATTTCCGGAAACAGCACTGACGTAAGAGCTCGATGAAAGCATCGTCCCATTGACAACACTCGTGTAGTAGTAGATAGTGGTACTGTTACCTGTGCCTGTTACGTTATCAGCGATTATGCTGAACTGCTTGGTGGAATTGTACGGGAAATATTGCCCGCCCAAAGCTGGCTCATTTTCTGTCAGGGCATACCAACCGTTGAAACTCACGACGTAAACATTCCATCCGTAAATCGGGCTTTTCAGGGTCTCACCCTGAAATGGAGATACCCCGAATTCTAACTTGAATGCAGTGTAGTTGAGCACTTGATACATCGGAACACTTCCGTTGATGTTGTGCCGCGTTATCTTGCTTGCATTTTCCAGCCCGTAACCCAGTGATGGAGGAACTGTTATCACACCGGATTGTCCCTTTGCCATGCCTATGAGTCCATCATCAAATCCCTTTATCATCGATCCCGAACCTACGGTATCATTCAGCACTGTGAAGGGAGGATGGTAGGTGAAGTCTGGAGCCTTTGGATATGAAGTGTTGTTGTTTGCTACGCTGGCCATATTAGTATCGAATACAAGCGGAGTACCATCTATTATCACGTACCCGTAATACCAGAGCGAGACGTTGTCCCCCTGTTTTATGACATCCAGCTTAGGTTGGAGAGCGTTGTACGCTCCGTATGACGCAACTGGAACTATTATCACCAGTGCGATCAACAGTATTATCAGGGTCCTGATCTGCATTTACTCTGCAACGATATCACAAATAAAAAACTACTCATTTTTCAGGTCGATATTTGTACAATACGCAAAGCATTTCTTATCATGATTGTTTTAGCGTGATGGATCGGAAAATTGCTTACGGCAGCCTAGTCCTTGTTGCGGTAGTTTGGGGGGCGACCTTTCCTATCATAAAGATATCGCTGAACTATATCGATCCAGTATCATTCCTTCTCTTCAGGTTCACCATAGCAGCTCTTGTGCTGCTACCTTTCGTAATAAAGAAGATGAACAGGAGAGATGCATTATACGGAACAATAGTAGGTATCCCCCTTTTCATTGGTTATATCACCCAGACAGTCGGTCTCGAATATACTTCTCCGTCAATGTCTGGTCTAATTACTGGAATTTACATAGTACTCACGCCCATTCTATCAATCTTCATCCTGAGAAATGGGTTAGACATGGTCAAGATATACCTTGCGATTGCTGCTTTTGTGGGGATGGCGCTCATGACGATATCCTCCACTTCAGGACAAGCAATAGGCAATCTCCTGACGATTGCTACCGCTTTCTGCTACGCCATTCAACTGGTTCTGACCGAGAAGTACCTCAAAAATGGAAACCCGCTCGTTTTCACCTTCTTTCAACTCATTGTTGTTGCAGTACTGAGCCTTATGATTAGCCCGGAATCCGTACTAAAAGCAGGCATTCTTACGAACGGATATGTTCTCTTTTCCATACTTTTCAACGCTATACTGGGTTCCACTCTGGCAATATGGATTATGAGCGTTGCAATCAAGAACACAAACGCGTACATATCTGCTCTAATACTTATTGTTGAGCCTGTTTCAGCAGTTCTTGTATCCACGATCTTTTTCCATTTCCCCGTGACTACCCTGATGATCGTTGGTGGTGTCATTATTCTTGTTTCAATGGCATTTGCAATTAATAGGGAAAATAAGAGAAATTAAGAAAATGGCTCCGCCCGAAACGCATTTTACTGCTTGGATACTGCAACAGCTCTCCTGAAGAGGGCCTTTCTCAATGATAATAGCCCTTCAAATCTATCAATTGTAAAACCTTCCGAAAACCTGGGAATCCTGGACATCCTGACGAAGAGTGTCATGACATCTCTCGTCCTTGATTGAGCCCTTATCAACAAGGCGGGAACGTAATCCTTTGCCTTGATCAGAATATCTGCTATCTCCTCTTGCGGATCTTCTCCCTTTACCAGGTTCCTTATGAATTCTGCATCAGGTGCTCCCCTTTTGAGAATGATGGATGTCTCCAGATCAGTAAGATAAGCCAGAATCTTCACGTAGTTTTCCTTCCACGTCGCATCGCTCACCAATAGCAATCCCAGATCTGACTCCAGTGATGCTAGTTGAGTGAAAAAAGTCTCAACTTCTGAGTCATACTCTTCCTTTGTATTAGATATCGCACATTCAAATTTTGGAAATTCGGATGCCTTTTCCATGCGAATAAAATGATAATCTAAACCTAACCTTATCGGTCACACCACGGCAAGAAGATAATTGATAATAATTCCTAATTTGAAATGTTTAAAAATGAAAAAAATTGAATTTAAGACTGCAGTTTCACTTCTATGTTTATTCCGTCCGGTAGCTGTATCCTCATAACTTGCCTAATCGTTCTCTCGTCTGCGTCAATGTAAATTAGCCTCCTATGAACCCTCATCTCCCATCTGTCCCAGGTGGCTGTGCCGGCTCCGTTTGGAGCCTTTCTAATAGGCACTATGAGTCTTTTTGTCAGCAGGGGAATTGGTCCCTTCATTTCCACTCCTGTTCTTCCGGCCAGTTGCCTGATTTCAGTGCAAACGTTGTCTACTTTCTTTACATCCGTCCCAGACAGTGAGATTTTCATTCGGTAGGAAGGCATTTATATTCACTACTGTGTTTTCTTTTCCAGATCAATGCACTGACCAGCAGCGACGGTCTGTCCCATATCTCTTACTGCAAATCTTGCCATTTGCGGAAACTCAGACATTTTCTCTATGACCATAGGTTTCGATGGAACTATCTTCACAATAGCCGCATCGCCCGTCTGTATGTGCTGAGGATGATCTTCCTTTGTTGTTCCCTGCCTTGGATCAATTGTCTTTATAATCTCCGTGATTGTGCAAGCTACCTGTGCCGTATGCGTATGGAATACGGGCGTGTATCCTGCAGCTATGATCGAAGGGTGATTGAGAACGACGATCTGTCCCGTGAAGCTTGATACTACCGTTGGCGGGTTTGAGACCAGGCCTGCAACGTCCCCTCTCCTTATGTCAGTCTTTGCAATTCCTCTCACATTGAATCCAACATTGTCTCCTGGTTCTGCCTGTTGAATCTGTTCGTGGTGCTCCTCAATTGATTTCACTTCCCCTACCTTGTGGGAAGGCTCGAATATAATGTTGTCTCCAACCTTCATGATACCTGTCTCGACTCTTCCAACTGGAACCGTCCCTATTCCAGTGATGGAATATACGTCCTGGACTGGCAGCCTTAGTGGTTTGTCTGTAGGCTTTGGCGGGATTGTGAGCTGATTCAGCAAATCGAGAACAGTTGGACCTGTCCACCACGGAAGGTTAGGGCTCTTCTTCATGATGTTGTCTCCCTTGTACCCTGACGTTGGAACGACAGGTACGTTCTTGTACCCTACCGATAGAAGCAGCTGTTCAATCTGCTTCTTTACTTCTTCAAATCTTTTTTGAGAATAAGGTGGCTGGGTTGCATCCATTTTGTTTATCAGGACAATCATCTGTGGGACTCCGAGAGTCCTTGCCAGGAAAACGTGTTCCCTGGTTTGTGCCATGACTCCTTCTCCGTCCCTTGCTGATACCACCAGAAGTGCAGCATCTGCCTGGCTTGTTCCGGTGATCATATTCTTGACGAAGTCCCTATGACCTGGAGCATCTATCAGCGTGAAATAGAACTTGTCTGTTTCAAATTTCCTGTGAGCTACATCTATAGTAACTCCTCTCTCCCTCTCTTCCTTAAGCCTGTCCATAACCCAAGCGAATTCGAAGGTTGCCTTTCCTTTTTCCTCAGCTTCTTTCTTGTATTCTTCTATAATGTGAGCTGGAATTTCTCCGTGCTCGAATAGAAGTCTTCCTACTGTCGTTGATTTACCATGATCGACGTGACCAATGGTTACGAGATTCAGATGTGGTTTTTGCGTAGCCATACTATTGTACCTCCATATTTGTACCTAGCTACCGCCTATTTTATCTCCGTATAAATCTTTTGTTATGAGCCCTCCGTTCACTTGATCGTCTCTCCAACAAATTCAGTCGAATAAATTACTCAATGTTAATGGTGATCATCCGAAGAAATAAATGTACATTGCAGTAAGAACTAGTGCAACGATTACAACATAATCCACAGTCACTGGCCTGAGCTTGGATAATTTACTTGCTACCCCGATCAAAACTCCTGCTGTAACAACTAGCAGTGCCAGGATGCTAGCGAGTATGAAAGATACCCCTATCACTCCAAGTTCGATATTTCCCAGTTTATATGATGCTATTATTATGGGCAGCAGAACTGGGTCTGGAAGTATGCTCACCAACAGGGAGGTGTTCTCTACATTTTCAGAACCCCTGCTCTCCCTAACTGTTTGAATTAGCATGTAAATGGCTACGGCAATCAATATGACTATTGATATCCCTTTCAGTGCATTCAGGCCAAAAACAGCAACGCCTATGAACAGTGCTGCAAGCGAAAGTATCACAGAAGTTGAACCGTGCAGGAATCCCAGCACTGTCGAGATTAACAAAACTCTCCCTTTATTGTACCCTCTCTTCATTGAGAGAGCGATAAGCGGCAGCCAGTGATCCGGTGCAACCATGTGAAGCGAGGCGACAACTATTGCGATCGCAACGAATACCAGCGGAGAGTACATTCAGCCTTGATCATTCGTCTGTTATAAACAGTCTGTCAAGAATGCATTGAAATGTTTTAAAGTAAAAATTGACTAGGAGTAAAATCTCCCAGTCACAGTCAAGAGTATTTCAGAGATCTGCGTAGTATTTCGCATCGTAGGGTTCTGGCTTAAGTCCCTTTCTCTCCCTGATCTTTGCGACCACTGATGCCTGGAGGTCCTTGGGAACGATCTGGTGGCCATGATTCTCAGTAGACCAAAGAACTCTACCACCTGTCGCACCTCTGATTGCAGATGCAAAGCCAAACATTTCTGGAACTGGCACCATTGCAGATATTTTCGACTGTTCCCCTTCCTGATCCATCTCCGTTATTACCCCCCTTCTCTGCTGGAATTCCCTCGTCACAGAGCCGGATTCCTCCAGTGGGGTATCTACAAAGACTTTCTGGACTGGTTCAAGCAACACCCTGTTAGCGAGACACATTGCTCCATAGATTGCATTCCTTACTGCTGGTATGACCTGAGCTGGGCCTCTGTGGATGCTGTCTTCGTGGAGTTTTGCATCCACGAGCATGACCTTTACACCGTAGACCCTCTCATTGGCAAGAGGTCCTCTGTCCATCGCCTCTCCAAATGCCTCCTTGACCAGTTCCATGGTTTCATTCAGGTACTGGATACCCTTCGTCATATCCAGCAGGATGTTTGGGCCATGAACAGCTTCTATACCCTTAGCTTCATCCCTGTCAAGACCAAGTTCCTGTAGCATTGCTATGACGGCTTTCTTGTCTTTTATCCTATCTGCCTGTGCAATATCCCCCTTCAGTATTGCCTCCACTATGGGCTTCTCCAGGGGCTCTACCTCTATAAAGAACCTGTTGTGCTTGTTTGGTGATTTGCCTTCAAACGGACCACCCTTCCCCTGGACAGTTTCCCTGTAAACTACTATGGGGTCGGATGTCTCCACCTCTACCTTGTGTTCGTTCTTTATCCTGTAGAGAGTGACATCAAGATGGAGTTCACCCATTCCAGACATCAGGTGTTCTCCAGTTTCCTGGTTTATTTCTACTTCAATACTCGGGTCCGCCTTTGCAATTGTTCTGAGAACTTCTATGAGCCTTGGTAGATCCTTTGTGTGCTTTGCCTCTATAGCTACTGTAACGACGGGTTCAGAATAGTGGACCATTGGTTCAAAAACGTCCACAGTGGCTAAGCTGGAAACGGTTGAGCCGGCAATAGCATCCTTCAGCCCAACTACTGCAGGTATGTTACCCGCATCCATCTCGTCTATTGGAATCCTGTCAGGGCCAACCATCATGGCAAGTTGTTGGACCTTGTACTTCTTGTCACCTGCGCCGGATATGTATAGTTCAATACCTTTCACAAGCTTGCCGCTGAACAATCTGCCAACAGCCACTTCTCCTGCGTGTTCGTCTACTATGATCTTGGTGACCATCATCATTACCGGCCCGTTTGAATCGCAGGTCGTCATTGCCTTTCCAACTTCTGACGTTATGTCACCCCTCCATATCTGGGGAATCCTGTATACCTGCGCAACCTTTGGAGAGGGTAGGTGATGTACAACTGCATCAAGCAGAACCTTGTGCAGAGGTGATTTCTTCGCCAATGTTTTCTGGTCACCAGATGCGAGGTACTGGTAAACTTCCTTGAAACCGACTGATGACTTTGGTGTGTACTTTGTTGAAACTGCCCAGTTGTTGAATGCAGAGCCAAATATAACCGATCCGTTCTCCACATTGACCTGCCAGGCATCCTTGAACTCATCTGGAGCATACCTCTTAAGAAGCCTGTTGACTTCAGTTATTATCTTCACGAATTTCTTCATCATGTCTTCCGGGCCGAGCTTCAGTTCGTTAATCAGCCTGTCGACCTTATTTATGAACAGTATTGGTTTCACTCTTTCCCTGAGTGCCTGCCTTATAACTGTCTCTGTTTGAGGCATTGGACCCTCTACGGAGTCAACGACGATGACTGCGCCATCCACTGCCCTCATTGCCCTTGTAACGTCGCCACCGAAATCAACGTGTCCAGGCGTATCTATGAGGTTTACCAGATACGTTGTTCCCTCAACCTCATGAACCATGGACGCAGAAGCTGCGTTGATCGTGATCCCCCTCGCCTGCTCCTGTTCGTCATAATCAAGCACAAGCTGCTTTCCGGCGAGTTCCTCGCTCATCATTCCTGCTCCAGCTATCAGGTTGTCGGAAAGTGTCGTCTTGCCATGATCTATATGCGCAGCTATTCCTATGTTCCTAATCCTTGTTATATCCTTCATTATTTCAGAAGCTTTCTGGATATTGTCCTCTTTTCTTCCCATTTAAAATCACCTTGCTGAGGCCGCTTGTCTTTCTTTATCGTCCTTCTCCTTTATTGAGTAGCAGTTTGGATCGTTCTTGGCTGCAAGTATTATCTCGTCTGCAAGTGCATCACTCATATTCTTCTTCGTTTTCTTTGCCGTCTGCCTTGCACCGAACGAAATGTTCCTTATTGCCAGGTCAAGTCTCCTTGAGGAGCTTGTATCCACCGACTTCGGGACCGCAATACCACCGTATTTCAATCTCGTAATTTCTTCTCTCGGTCCAGCGTTCTGTATAGCATTGACATACACCTGAACGGGATTTTCCTTTGTCTTCTTCTCTATTATCTCAAAGGCTATCTTGACTGTCCGGTAGGCACTCTGTTTCTTCCCGGTCCACCTTATAGTTCTCATCAGATTATTTATAAGTCGCTCGACGACGTTCATCCCTGCCTTACCCATGAACTTGTTTGCGTGTCTGCCGTCACTGTGAAGTGTTGCGGTTGGCTTTAGGGAGATGTACTTGGTGAGCCCAGGATCAACTACTGAAATACCCGCAGTGTCCCACTTTTCAAAAACGAGAATAGTCGCCATATTGCTTACCTCACTGGCTTCTCCTTTCTTCCCTTCACGAGCTCTTTGAGGGAAACGTTGTTGACCTTTATGACCTTGTATCTTACACCCGGGATATCGCCCTTTGATCTTCCCATTCTTCCACCAATCCCTTCCACCATGACCTCGTCGTGTTCATCAATGAAGTTTATGGCCCCATCGCCCGGTGCAAATGCAGTAAGCTGTCTTCCGTTCTTTATAAGCTGTATCTTGACACACTTCCTTATTGCAGAATTGGGCTGTTTGGCCTCTATCCCAACTTTCTCTATAACGATTCCTCTTGCCTGAGGTGCACCCTCCAGGGGGTCACTTTTAATCTTTAACCTCAGTACTCTTCTCTTGTAGTCTCTATCAGACCATCGCAGTTTGTCTCTATTAACTCTAACCTGTTTTCCACCCATTAGTCCGTTAGGCAATTTATTCACCTCAAGGCGCCTTTCAAGATGGTAAAGGCATATAAAAATGTGCCTATCAGGTTGTGTCAGGACATGATCGTATGTCCAAGGACTACAATATTTTCAGACTAAGTTTGACAGTTCCCAATATTTCCGGGAACAGCTGCTGTCAGAGCAGAGAAAGGACTTTTGGAAACAGTTCCTCTTCTTCCTGCTTGTGGTGTTGTGCCAGTGTTTCCTTTAGAAGATTGAGATTGTTCTCAGTTTCAGTCCATCCGGTATATGTGGATTCCACAGACTGCTCCACAAGCTTCATGATCTTTATATGATCCTGGAGAATCTTGATGTACGGCTCTGAAGCCTCCTTCCCCAGCTTATCAATCAGCAACTTCAGCAAAACTGCTTCCTCATCTATCGTGTGTTGAGAGAGTGTATCCCTCACCTCAGCAATTACTGGGAAGGCACCGCTGAGGTTGCCAGTTTTGTATGTGATGACAGCATCATCAATGAGGTCCGGTATGGCCCTGTGCTCCTCCTTCAGCTTATCTATCATTTTATCTATCGGTAAGTCCCTTGGTATCATACATGGTTAGCCTGACATATCATTTAATCTTTTCAAGGCCTATATCTTCATTCACTCTTTCTGCCAAGTACAGTATGCCTCCAAACTTGAACAGATACGCAGTTTTCTCCCCATCCAATTCCCTTTCCAGATTTCTCCTTTCTTCATAATATTTTGTCGGGTCCATGGAGAACCTTATGATCACTTTCCCCACCTTCATCTCTGCCAGCTTTTTTTTAGCATCGTAGATGCTTTTGGCAGATTCCAGCACCGAATATGATTTGGTGAGGAATGGGCCTTCAATGAACTTGTTAGACGTGACCAGGGTCTTCTGCCTGTCCTCATGAAGAAGGCTCAGGTCTGGATTCATCTTGAGAAATTCTGGTATAAGGTCTGAGTAGAAGAGTGACTCATCTATATCGTATATCCAATTCTGTGGCTTGTTTCTTCTCCTTATCTCTCGTTCCATGTTCTGGTCCTCGACAATTCGTTCACCTGCAGGAAGAGAGAGAGCATTCCTTCCAAACTTTTTGGCCCCGTCCACATATACGCTCATCCTCTTTAGCTCCCCAGAAAGGGAGATATACTCCACCTCCCAATCTTTTTTAAGCAAGCTTCTTGGAAAGAGTGGCGGAAGATCAAAAGAGAACTTGCCTCCCTTATACATCCTCAAGATTTCAACAGGATTTGGTGAAAGGTCTTCGAATGTCCATGTCTCTTTTGCTCTCCTCCTCGAAGGGTCAGAATGGACTGTTTCTACTTCTGATACCATATTCACTGTCTTGGGATCCAGAGCATCTCCTTCTATCACTTCTAGATTGTGTAGACCCATCGTCTCAACATTCTTTCTGAGGTAGCCCAGTCTGTTTGGGTCGTTATCCACCGCGATTACCCTTTCTGAAAATATCGCAAAATGCAGTGCCTGGATACCGATGCCTGCTCCCAGGTCTACAATAGCCCTCGATTTCAACCTTTCAGCCTTGTACTTCGCAATTGCCTGCGGAGTGCTCATCCTGAAACCTTCCTGGTCGAATACCAGGTTGTCCATCGGCTGTTTCTTTACTTCTGTCATATTACACTAGTAAGAAATTAATATTCCTAATATCGGATAAATGACTTTTGTCACGCCAAAATGATTTCATTATTCTTCAGTGATATTTTGATCATCAGCTATTGAACCCTTGACCTTTACGAAACCCTCAGAGATAGACTCGCTCATGTTATTGACACCGAACACCTCGAGGAAACACTTGATTGCACCTGAAGTAACCCTCGCTGATGCCATGCTGTAACCGGTCCCCATCAGTATGAGTTCAACCTCCTTGTCATCAGTCTTCAGTTCCATCTTTGTAAGTGGAGTGAAGAGGGCGTATTCCTTGAATTCCTGAGACAGTTGCCGTACGTCTGGAACTATGCTTTTTATCAGTTCTCCCGCTATTCTACCGCTTTCGCACCATATATCCATGACCTTATCAGCTGAATTCGATATAGCCAGATTGAGTGTTGTATCGAGAAGAAGGCTCGGTACTGGTACAGCGTCAACAGCTTTCGACACTTCTAAGAATTTCATCAGTTTCATCAGCTGGCTCCTGGAGAGGCCCATTGTCTTCAAGTGAAGGTACAGGTCAACAGATTCCGTTATTATGGAGCTTATTGTCTTTCCATCTTCTTCAGCCGAGTCCTGGATCTTTTTAGCCATTTCATTGGTAAGGGATACGTTTAACCTTGCCATCCTACCTTGTTAATACCAGTGAGTATAAATGTGTTCACCTGCACAAGAATGTGAAATATAGCACCTGATAAATGATATAGATTCTTGCAATTCTGGAGCGGTGACCTAAAAATGGCATGGTTATTTACAGATCCACTGGCAGCAAACCTATTCGTTGTAGGAATAATGTTTGCTTCATTTGGATCGTACGCAATCTATAGGTTCTTCCTAAACAGGAACAAACCGGAAATAAACTCAGGGTTCGCCTACCTACTGATAGCAACAGGTATCTACGCGTTGTCTTACGGAGTTCTCTACAGCGTCATTGTACCTACACCTTTCACTGTAGCAGACGGAGAGCTCTTTGGCGACCCAATGGTGATACTCGGTGTTGCCTCGATACTTATAGGAGTCCTGATAAACAAGAAAGTGTCGCTCGCCTTTGCGGGAATATTCACTTTCTTCGGTGGAGTGCTCGGAGTCATATACGCAATACAGGGATACATCCTTGGGATGTCTTCCCCGCTGTACATACTCCTCCTATATCTGGGCGCTGGTATCGGTGGAATGCTCACAGCACCATTGGTCGTACTACCAAACAGCAAGGCAGTCAAGGTAGTGGCTGTTCTAGTGGCAATAGCATTCATTGGCGTTGCGATACTCGCACTGGTCATAGGAAGCACTGCAATCGGCGGCCATCTGGTAGATTTCGCGAAAGCTAGAGCCTAAATTTTTATTGTGTTTATTATGCAAACGCTGCTGGTCTCCTGTCCAAGATGCGGATCGAAGGATTTCACAGTGATGGAGCCAGCGGCGATAACTTATAAATGTTTCATAAAGGTTCCATTTGTCTGCAACAACTGCGGTTATAAGGGAACCATAAAGGTAGTAAAGGACGAGAAGAAGGAAATCGAAATACGTGTAGAATGACTAAAGTTGTTATTGCTTTACAGACATTCATGGTTACTTTTTACTAAAATTATTTTAGCGAAAGATTTATTTTAAGATATTTTTAATCACATATATGTTGCCTAAGAAAGTAATTGCCATAGCTGTATTGACAGTAGTCATACTTTCTTCAGCAACTGTTGTCAGTACTGCAATGAGAGAGTCCACAGTGACAAATGCGGTTCAGCTGAACCCTATATCGCTGGCCGCACCAGAAGGAGCATTTGCGTTCCTGTCAGAATTCACCAGCGGTGGGAACTTTTCTGACTATGGATGGTCTATGATTAGCGGAAGTTCATCTCCAGTCATAGTGAAATCCACTAATTACTATGGTGAGCCTTCAATAGCACTGACAGCAGGCACTGCCCTGTATTCCCAAAAAGGTATAGTCCGGGGGGATAAGTCCCTATCATTTCAATTTGCGGTCAACGCTGCTGATGGCAATGGGACATTCTTGATAACAAACTCAACAGGTGAGGATATCGCATCAATTAGCGCTGACTGGAACACTGTTTCCGTCAACTCACCTGGGATGAGCTCTCCCTTCATTGGAAATATCACAATGAACTCAAATTCCAACGGATGGATACTAGTAAGCGGAAACCTGTTCAAATATACCATCGGGAATGAATCTTCGTGGAGACTCCAGGTGTTCGTCGACAATACCACATCCGTTTTTGCAAACATATCCACCCCTGGGGGGTATTCCTATGCTGGCATTGAGATTCTTTCTTCGAGTGGGACCGTATTCTTTACGAATATAATATTCACCAGCTACAGGATGGCTGTTTACCTACCTGGGTACAACAACATGGAGGGGTACGGACAAGGGTCCGGAGCCCTTGTAAGTCTCCTGAAACCTTTCACGATCTTGCATGCAAATTTCGTACTTTACAACTGGTCAGTGACAAGGTATTCAACTCTAAGTTTCCAGATAAATGCCATGAACTACAACGGTGCTGAAAACCAGACGGCCAATGGTTTCTTTCAGCTTGGAGTTGATCTTGATCCAAACGGAAAGATAGCTCCCTGGTACGTTGGGAACAATAGGGCAATTGCGATATATTTCAAGAATCATCAAAGCCCCGACTTCATGCCAGGTTTTCCAACACCCAATGGGACGGTTCTTGGTCTTACAATCCAGGACATTCCTTCGAAAGGAATGATATCATTTCAGGTAATTGACTACAGCGTGAGCAACCAGTACAGGTACTGGAATGTGAGCATACCATACATAGGCACTGAGTTCTATGCGGCTTATACCCAGATAGAAACTTCGTCCATGAATGGCTCTCAGCTTAATGACTATAGATTCAACGGGTCAATGTTCAATATATCCTACGGATCCAGCATTTCTAGCCTTGTGCCACTGAACAGCAGCTACATGCTTCCATTTTCCATAGATGCCCCTTCAACTTGGAGCCTCACCTATTACAGTAACCAAACTGCTGGTTACAGGCAGGTAGACTGACCGTTCCCTCTATAATTTAGTTTGGCTATCGCCGTTCAGTTCGTCTTTGAGACCTCCGATCAATTCACCAAGATTAACGATCTCATAGCTGACCCGCTTATTCTTAACTGCGTCCCTTACCATTCTTTCCCTTTCTACAAGACCTGATGATTTTCCACTCTTTATCTCGAGGAAGAGAACTTCCACCTCGCTGGATCCGTCACTCAGTCCCTTGAATGCAACAAAATCAACTGGTGTTCCAAGATGCCTGAAGTCCTTGAGATTTACACCATACTTGTTTGAGAGCAGAACGGGCGAGAACTCTTCGCCTATCTTCCCCAGGAGAGTGTTGATTGACTTCTGAATTGCATCTTCCCTGATCTTCTTTTCTTCCTGCTTTTTCCAGGATTCGAGCTGTACCTGGTAATCCTTTTTGAGCGTGTCATTGATCTGAGTCCTTATGGTGTTTATGCTTGACTCAGTCCACTGGTTGAAAAGTGACTTGGCTGTTTCTTCGGCCATTTTTTGAATGCTCAGTTTCTCGTGTTCCATGGTGAGCTTAAGTTTCAGTATTCTCCTCTCAAGGACGAAACTTATTATCAGAATTATTACGGCAGAAGCAAGAATGATTCCTATTACAAGGGAAATGGAAACCGTCACTGCCTAATATGAACTTCAATTTTAAATAGATTTAATAGAGGTTTGACCACCATTCTGGTAGGTCATGATTGGAGATATATCCATGTATATCCTATAGTCGTAAATCTTGCTTCCCCTATACTTCATTACGCTCACCACAGGTAGCGATATCACATTACCATCCTTCATCGTATAGTTTGCTACTGCCTCCACTGCATATCCTTCCTTGTTCTCGAAAATTCCTGTAACGTCGTGTCTAAGAGCACTGATTTTGGAAAAGAGATAATTGAGCCCTGTTACAACAGCATCCCTGCCTGTTGAAAGATTTCCGTTTGAAAACATGAATTTCACGTCATCAGTCATTAGATCAGAGAAGGAGACTGCATTCATTTGATCTGCGACCTTCAATACTTCAGATACATTCCTTGCCATATCCCGTAAGTACGCTCGAAGCTAAATAGGTGTTCTTATCATTCACTGTTTGAGATTTAGGGCGTTGTATGGCAGTAGGTGCTATTCCTTCCGATATCCACTAGCTGCATCTTAAATGGAAGCACTTTGGAAGAAAAAATATTGATTAGACAGGTATTGTGGGTACGCAGATAATCTTAAAGTTTTCACAAAGATGAAAATTATGAACGATCCAAGCCAAAGATTGTTTCGTGGTAAATATGGGGCTGCCCGGATTTGGACCGGGGTCTCAGGCTCCCAAAGCCCGTAGGATACCAAGCTACCCCACAGCCCCTTCCGACCTCATTTTCACTCAGTTAATATTCCTTTCCACAAAATAGTGACCAGTCCTATTATATGATCATTCCATTAATTATTCAATTCCCTTTGAATTTGAACGTCCATTAAAATTATCTACTAATTGTTTCTTCTACAAACATGAATTGTGAATTGTGCGGAAAGGTGATAGATCGCTACTACGAGGTTATTATTGACGGTGTCACAATGAAGGTCTGTCACGACTGCGCGAAGTATGGTAAGGAAGTAAAGAGAAAACCAGTCACAGTCCAGAGGGAACAACCCCCTCAACCCATCCAGACCAGAAATTTTGTGCATGTATCTCCACCACCTCCAGCCAGAAGGAGAACATCTGATAACGTTGATGACTTGGATGAACCCATCATAGATTTTGGAAAAGTTATAAAGAAGAAGAGGGAGGAGATGGGTCTCTCTCAAGAGGAGCTAGCTAACAAGCTTCAGGAGAAGAAGAATGTTGTTGCAAAGATAGAAAGGGAGGAAATTAAGCCAGATAAGCAAACTGCGAGAAAAATAGAAAAGGTGATGGGGATAAGAATACTGGAGAAGGTTCAGTAAGTTCCTGATATCTTACTGATTCCCTTCACCAGAATCTTCGTTTTGAGGTATAGATTTCATTGGGGGGAACAGGATGACTTCCTTTATCGATGTTTGATTTGTGAAAACCATTACGGGACGGTCTATCGATATGCCGATGCCCGCTGTTGGGGGCATGCCATATTCTATAGCATCCAGGAAATCTTCGTCGAAAGGAGGAGCTTCATCATCTCCCTTTTTCCTCTCCTTCTCCTGATCCTCAAACATTTTCCTCTGGTAAATAGGGTCGGTGAGTTCAGAGTACGAATTGGCTACTTCCATTCTTCCAACATACAGCTCGAAACGCTCAGCGAGTAGAGGATTTCCCCTTTTGACCTTTGTCAGGGGGCACATGTATGCGGGAAAATCTAGTACGAATGTGGGTTGAAGTGTTTTACCCTTCAGGTATTTGTCAAATAATGAGTCGGCAACGTGATAAGGGTCTGGATGTTTCAGCCCAAGTTTCTCGCTATCGTTAATTTTTTCAGCCTCTTCATCCGACGTTGAGGAAACGTCTACTCCCGCTATCTTCTTCAGTTCATCAACCCAGTACATGCGTGCGTACGGTGGTGTGAAATCTATTGTCTCCCCCTGATAATCTATCTTCATCCTTCCGAATGTCTTAAGCGCGAAAGACGAAAGCATCTCTTCCATCATTTTCATGAATGCCTCATAATCGCTGTAGGCTTCGTAGTATTCTACCTGAGTGAATTCTGGATTGTGAGTTGTGTCAGCGTCTTCGTTTCTGAAGTCCTTGGAGACCTCATACACCCTCTCTGCGCCTCCAATGATGAGCCTCTTAAGGTAGAGTTCGTCAGATATTCTCAAAAACATCTGTTTGTCGTCAAGTGTGTGGTATACTGTGGTGAATGGCTTTGCCTTGGCTCCCCCATAGACATCCTGAAGTATCGGAGTCTCCACTTCAATAGCCCCTCTGGAATCCAGAACATCCCTGACGTGGCGCAGGAACTTTGATCTCGTCTCAAAGGTCCTGAGGACCTCCTGATTCATCATCAAATCCAGGTGCCTGTATCTATATCTGGCCTCTGTGTCTGTCAGTCCATGCCACTTATTCGGCAGTGTCCTCAGCGTCTTCGACAGCATGGTGATTTCTTTAGCCCCTACGCTGATTTCACCCCTCTTGCTCTTCATGACAGTTCCCCTGATCCCAAGGTTGTCTCCTATTGAGGTGTGTGTTAAGACCAGGAGTGATTTCGTGTCCAGATCGTTGTTCCTTATGAGCCCTTGGATCTTCCCGGACCTGTCCTGAAGATCAATGAACGTTATCCCCCCCATCTGTCTCATCTGCATGGCCCGGCCAGCAATGCTGACCTCCTTCCCCTCCATTTGGGAAAAATTATCTTTTATTTCTTGGGCGTGGTGTGTCACGTTGTATGAATAGGGGTATGGTTCAATCCCCTCTTTCCGCAGTACGCTGATGCTTTCAATTTTTGCCTTGTCTATTGTTGAGATTTAATCACCCCTCTATGAAATTCACAGACCGCATTGATCCCCCCTTCCCTTAATCATAAAGTGAATTATGAACGGCATCACTTGAGCAGTCTTGCCCTGATTAATGCCCTGAGAGGAACTCCATCAATTTCGTCCTTGTTAGTCTTGTTGGTTAGAACGACAACCAGTATGGGATTTCCCTTCTCCTTTTTCACTGCACTCAAGGCTTTGGATATGGTTTCTCCAGTGCTAATGACGTCGTCGACTAGGACCACATTCTTCCCCGATATGTTTGCATAGTTGCTGGAGAATGTGCCCTCACCCTTGGTAGTGATGGACCTGTAAATCCCTAGTTCCGTCCCAAGAATGTCTGATATGAATGTCGCGTATGGAATCCCGTTGATCGTTATGCCGACTACCGTATCTATTTCCTTTTCTGCCCTGTGGACCTCCTCCTCAATGATATCTGCCATTATTTCTGCCACATTGTATATCCTGTTTGAATAGACTCCTATACTCCTCCATCCTATCTTGACGTCTCCCGGTGCTTTTTCTATCTTTGATTCACCGCTGAGCAACCATATTATTGTATTTAGAGAAAGATGCATCTCTGTTGCTATATCCTTATCGTTCATCCCCTTCTGTTTTAACTGTCTTGCAGTTTCTGCAAGCTCCTCTATGTTCTTCATTTTTTATCACCTGTCAGCACTCATAGGGGTCATCACAGCCTTAGCTCAGCTGACCCTCTTGTCATCACACTGTCTAATATGCAATAGGAATATAAACTCTTTTTTGAGAGTGAGCTAATAAAAATCAATGCTTATTCATTATATCCTAAATTCTATCTCAATGGAATTTTGTCCCATGCCTACGATAATGGAGCATGCACATAAAATATCGGTCTTTGATTATCCCATATGTATACCATTCTAGACTCCAGGATTTTGGACGTTAACGCTGAAGCTTCCGGGGTCAATATGGAAGAGCTGATGAACAATGCCGGGAAAGCAGTTGCAAAGCTTGTGATGTCACTTAAACCCAAGAGGGTGTTGGTAGCCTGCGGAAGCGGGAACAACGGCGGGGATGGATGCGTTGCCGCCTCTGCCCTCTTGAAGGAAGGAATTTCAGTCAGCTGCTACCCTGTTTCTATTCCAGCGACAGAACTGTCCAAGAAAAAATATGCTGCATTCTTGAAGAATAAGGGGGAAATTGTTCATTTCATTAAGGAAGGGAGATATGATGTGATTATAGATGCACTCCTAGGAGTCGGGATATCTGGTCCTCCAAGGGAGCCTTACGCATCCGCCATAAATCTGATAAATCAATCAAAAAGTAAAATTGTATCAGTAGATGTTCCATCAGGATTTCCAACTTCCCTGCAGGTCAAACCCGATTACACGGTCACGATGCAGTTCAAGAAGGAAGGCATGACAAAATCCAACTGCGGCAAGCTGATCGTGGCAGATGTTGGATTTCCCAAGGAAGTCATTGGGATGATTGGTCCTGGTGACATGTTATCATTTCCAGCTTCACTCAAAAGTTCACATAAGGGGGAAAATGGCATTTGTGTGATGGTGGGAGGGAGCGAGAAATACTTCGGTGCTCCGCTGTACATGGCTGAAGCAGCTCTGAGGATGGGACCTGACCTTGTTAACCTGTTTGCCCCAACCAGCATCCATGAGTACATAGCTTCGAACTGCCAGGGGGTAATCCTCAGAAAATCTGGAATCACAGAGATTGAATTCAACTACGAACTGATGAAGATGTTGAAGGAAAAGGCTGACTCGCTTGCAATAGGCCCGGGGATCTCCAAGGACGAAAGAGCGCTGGACGAAGCGGCAAAAATAATTGATTTCACACTCTCCCTGAATAAAAACATGGTAATAGATGCGGATGCCCTTCAGGCTTCCATGAATATGGGGGACTTCAAAGGATTAGCTGTTCTTACCCCTCACAGGGGGGAATTCAAATCAGTCTTCGGGATAGATCCAGATGAAGAGAACGTGAAGAGGATGGCAAGGAAGGTAAATGTTGTTATACTTGTAAAGGGAGAGATAGACATAGTTACTGACGGAGAAACGGTGAAGAGAAACATATCGTACCATCACAAGAGCATGACGAGAGGGGGGACGGGTGATGTCGTCACTGGAGCTGTAGCTGGGCTTTTATCTAGGAAGGTTGATCCTCTGCATGCAGCTTTCCTGGCATCTTACATTGTTGGTCAAGCCGGGCTTAACGCATTCGGAAAGATGGGAGACGGATATCTTACATCTGAACTTGTTGACCAAATTCCCAGTGTTTTGACCTCTGGCAGGAAATAAAATTCATAATCAAGCTATCGATTGGTAATCATGGTGTCCGTTGGAGAAATAATGACAACAAAATTGATTACCCTGACCACGGACGATTTAATCTCTACTGCAATAGCAAAAATGAGCGACAACAAAATGCACCACATTCCCATCGTAGATGACAAGGGAAACTACGTTGGGATGCTGGACTACAACATTCTGTACAAGAGAGAATCGATCCCGGTAACTACAAAGATCAAAACTGTGATGGAAAGGACTCCGTCTATTTCCCCAGGCGTATCTATTGCCGACGCTGCAAGACTCATGCTTGATAGCGGGCTCAAGGCGCTACCAGTTCTAGAGAAGAACAAGCTGAAGGGGATAGTCACATCGACTGACATAGTTCATTCCATCAACTCAATCCCAGAAGTGGCCGATCTCAGGGCTGCCGAAATTATGTCAGGAGACCCGATCACAGTAACGGAGGATGACGACCTACTTGAGGCTCTGAAGAAGATGAGGGACATAGATGAAGCTAGCATCCCCGTTGTCAACAAGGAGGGTAGGGTAACAGGAATGGTTAACATAAACGACATCAGCAGGGAGCTCTGGAGAGGACGGGGAAAGATGAGACAGGGTGAGTACTACAGAAACAAGTCGAAGCCTTCTGTGAAGGACGTAATGGTAACGCCCCTGACAATTGGACTGGAAAAAAGTGTCTCATCCTGCATGAACGCAATGGCAGGTTCTGAAGCAAGAGTATGCGCAGTAGTGAACGATAATATGGTCCCCGAGGGAATAATAAGCCAGAGTGACATTCTTGGGGAAATAGTCAAGGGGTCATCTGGCCGATCGGTACTGGTCAATCTATCTGGGGCAAGGTTTGATGATCCTGAGGTTTATGATAAGATATATTCGCTTATAGAGAAATCCGCCAGCTCTATTGCCAAGTTGAAGAGGATGAGGCCTATGCTGATCAATATCCACATAGAGGAATACAGCCTGACGGGAAAGGAGACAAAGTATTCCATCAGGGGGAAAATGGTCACGGAATCCAAAACTTTCTTCTCGAGAAGCTGGGACTGGAACATCTTCAGGGCCGTAAAGCAACTGATGGATCAGTTCGAAACGATGGTCCAGAAGAACAAGACCTATAAAATGACGGAGGAAAGAGGATAATGGAGGAATTCGTAGATAAGGCGCTTGAATATGCATCCAAGAGGTCGAAATACGCGGAGATCAGGTTCTGCTCTTCTACCAGGAATTCCGTCCTGATGAAGAATGGTGCAATTTCTGCATCTGGTTATTCGGTGGACTCAGGACTGGCGATCAGGATTCTGAACAAGTCCATGGCATTTTCATCAATAAACATCAACAACTGGAACAGGATCAAGGAGGAAATTGACAGGGCAGTGAGAATGTCGGAACATCCTGGAAGGGACAAGTTTTCAAGTGAAACGCCTGTTAAGGATGCATGGAGCGTGAGTCAGAGAAAGAAGATTGAAGACCTCCCCTTTGAAGAAAGGGTAAATCGGTTAAAGGAGTTGGATGGGATACTGGCTGACGAAAATATTGCCATGAGAATTCTGTCTCTGGGGGACAATATAGAGGAGGAATTCAACACGAATTCTGAGGGTATGGCAATAAGATCCAGACTACCCAAGGTCGGCCTGTTTGCAATGATCGGATATATGGAGAACGGAAGCTTTGAGCAGGGGACAGTGGAGGTTGGTTATTCAGGTGGGTATGAAGCATTTGATAGCTGGAATCTTAATGATAGATTGAAGCACGAATCCGATGTACTCAAAATGGCTTCAAAAGCAAAGAAATTGAGCGATGGAACATATGACCTGGTAGCTGGCCCAGAAATTTCAGGCATCGTTGCACACGAAAGCGCGGGCCATCCAACGGAATCAGACAGGATACTTGGAAGAGAGATGGCACAGGCCGGAGAATCATTCATCAAAAAGGACGACAGAGGGAAGAGAGTAGGCTCAGATATAGTGAATCTTGTAGACGACCCCACCATAGAACACAGTTACGGGTTCTACATCTACGACAGGGATGGAGTGAGGGCGAGAAAAAGATATCTGTATAAGGCAGGTCTGATAAACGAATTCCTCAGCAACAGGGAGAGTGCAGGGAGACTTGGCGAGAAGAGCAATGGTGCCTCGAGATCATCCGAGTGGGACAAGGAGCCCCTGGTCCGTATGAGCACCACGTTTATTGAGCCCAGAGATCACAGTTTGGAAGAGCTTTTGGAGGGCGTCAAGGAAGGGATATACATGAAGAGCTTTACAGAATGGAACATAGACGACATAAGGTTCAACGAGAAGTACGTGGGAAGGGAGGCATATCACATTAAGAACGGAGAAATAAAGGAGACGATCAGGAGACCTGTGATAGAAACAACTACGGTGAATTTTTACTCCTCGATAGATGCAGTAGGCAAGGATCTTGAATTTTCGGCTGGCACCTGCGGAAAGGGCGATCCCATGCAGGGCGTTGATGTATGGATGGGTGGTCCCCACATACGTGTCAGGAATCTCAACGTGAGGTGAAGGTTGATGGAAATAGAAGAAATATTTAGAAAAGTAGAAAAGGTCTCTGATCAGGCTTCAGTGAACCTGTCGAGGTCAAGAGTCACCCAGGTACGATTCTCCAACAACGTCATAGACATAAGCAATGAGTGGAATGAAGAGATGGCATCTGTTTTCCTTGCAAAGAACGGTAGAACCTTCATGTTCGATCTGAAGAATGAAGGAGACCTGGAGAAAATTCTGTCCCGGTCAGTGTCAGCCATTGAAAAGATAGAGAAGAATACGGACTTCGTAAGCCTAAATGATAAGAAAAACACATTCAGGAAAAAGAGGATGAATGATGGAAAGTTGCGGGAAATAGAAGGGCAGGAGTTAGTGAATAATTTTATAGATGAAGTGAAACCTTTCGTAAAGAGGGTTGGAGGCGTATTTTACAAAAAGGAAACAGAGGAAGAAGTAAAAACTCCATTCAACGAAGGTTCCGAAAAACAGTTTGGGATAGAGTTCATTGCAAGGGCATTCGATGATAAAGACTACCCCGTGCAGACATCGTTTACCACCTCATCTGATGACGACCTCTCTGGCCTGACGAAACAGGGGGAAGAGATACTGGACCTTGTAAGAAAGGTGAATGGAATAAAGGAGGGTAGAGAGGGAAAATACAACGTTATTTTCAGCCCTCTATGTTTTGCCTCTCTTGTATCTTATACCGTTCCTATGGCTTCTGCTTTCCAAGTGGACTCTGGAATGTCGATGTTTGCGGGAAGAATGGGTGAGAAAGTAGGTAGCAGTGCATTCACCGTATACGATGACCCATCAGACGATTCTATGTTCAATTCAAGGGTCCTGGACGATGAGGGAAGCCCGACGAAGAAGACACCCGTCATAGAGAAGGGGGTTGTAAAGAGTCTTCTCCACAACTTTTCCACTGCCAATAGGTATCACGTGGAAACGACAGGGAATGCAGGGATCGTCAGTCCAGCCCCGTGGCAGATTTCTGTGGAGCCAGGAAACGAGGACCTAGACGACATGATTGCGTCGACAAAGAAGGGTTTGTTCATCAACAACACCTGGTACACCAGGTTCCAGGATTACAGGGAAGGTATATTCTCCACCATACCCCGTGATGGAATATTCTACATTGAGAATGGAGAGATAAAGGAGAGCTGGGGAGGAATCAGGATTTCAGATTCCCTGATTAACATATACAAGAACATAGAAGGTATAAGTAGAGAGACAAAGAAGGTAAAATGGTGGGATGAAACAATGCACACCAGGTCGCCTTACGTTGCAGCTGCGGAGGTTAATATTTCAAGAAGCAAGTAGTAAAATGAAACGTTAGGGGGAAAAGGACAATTAACTCAATAGACGTAGAATGTGGGACGTAATTATTCTATCTTGTCCTTCCTGAATGTTCCTTCGTTCCTTGTGATTATCACGTAAACCCTTCTGCCGATGTATCTCTTAGGAATGTCAGCCTTCCCTGACATTCCTATGGGAGTTACAGTTCTTTCCAGAATGCCCTCTATCTCATCGTCCTTGAGAGTCAAGGAGTTGTTCAACACGAATATCTTCCTGCTCAACTGTTGTTAATAACATCCATGATATATATTGCCAGTGCCAAAGGTCTTCGATGAGGACATAAAGCTCAAGCTTGAGGAGAGGGACTGGAGGACTTACGAACAACAGTTTGCGCTGAGAATAAAAACGGCGATGAAGGAACTTGATCCATTGATACGTGAAGCTGTTTCCACTCTTCACGTTGTCCATGGCCCAGGACACCCTCATTCCCTGACGCTTGAACAGAGGGTGCAACTCCTCCTGATAAAGCAGCTTGTAGGGGAATCCAACAGGATGTTCTCTAACATGCTCGTGATATTCTCCATGCTATCAGGGATAGACATTTCTTATAAGGCAGTTGAAAGGTTGTATTCTGGCGAAGAGGTTGTTCTTGCCATACACAACCTTCACATCCTCATCCTCAGGAAGAAGGGTGTGGAAAGATCGGATGCCACGGGTGACGGTACAGGATACTCCCTTACTATAAAGAAGAATTATGGGACATATGCACAGAGATTGAAGGACAATGCAAAGGAGAATGCGAGTTCAGAGAATGCTGCAAGGAAATCAGGTAACCACAGGAAGAGGTTGTTTGCATACTCCTTTGCCATCATGGACCTTAAAACGAGGATGTACATATCATTCGGTTCAAGCATGAGATCAGAGAGGGAAGCCTATGACAGGGCTATCGGGCTGCTTTCCTCTCTTGGGATAGAACTGGGTTCAATGAGACTGGATCGCTATTATTCTTCCCCTTCTTACGTGGATAAATTGGGGAAGACAAAGGTATTCATAATACCGAAGAAGAACGCTACGCTCAACGGGTCACAGAAGTGGAAAGTTACTATGAAAGAATTTCTCTACAACACGATGCCATACCTGGAACAGTATCACAAGATGAGCAACTCGGAATCGGGATTTGCAGCAGACAAGAAGATGCTCGGGTGGAACATAGCTCAGAGGAGGGATGATCGTATTGATAATGCTCTATTCTGCACCGGAGTCTGGCATAATCTGTTCAATATTGGTAGGTCGTAGAAAAGCGTCCCACATCCATAGACGTAGAAATATAGATATATCAAATTCAGTTAGTCAATTGCTCACTGCCCCTTGGCCCCTCCTATCGGGCAGTGAGTTTAAGTTCATTTTTACTGACCCCATAGCTGCAGGATTGTGCTTAATTTTGTACCTTTCACGAACCATAATAGAACCACACTCACGCAATTTTTTTGTTTATACATTTCCTGGAGGGCAGGTGATCTCTTTTCTATACGGCCAGAATAAAATTTGAATATCAATGAAGCTGTAGCGTCTCTGACATCCTCTCCTCCCTAAAGGATCGGAGGTTCCTGATTCAACGACACGTAGCTGATACCTTCACGATTCAGGTA
>JBMFVV010000002.1:0-120572 GCA_049965815.1 Thermoplasmata archaeon
CAATGGAAATGGTGTATTTCAGGCCTGCGTAAAGGTAGGGAGTCATCACGGGGTAGAGGAGGTATGAGATCACTGTCAAAGTCACAGTGCTCAGAAAATAACCAAGGACAAGTTTCCAGGTTGGCTGTCTCCTTCTGCTTCCCGCTATCCTACCACCCCTATGCCTTGAATACGTGAAGACGCTCCCCACGAGTGAGGAGATCATCGCCGCAGCAACGAAATAGTAGACGAAGCTAATCCAGAAAGGTATGATATCGTCTATCAGGATGCTCACAGTGGCACTTAACACTTACTCCTATCTATGATTTTTTGGAACATTCTCAGACATTTCCTTTTAAATAGGATTTTCTCAATTTTTTAATAGAATCTTATTTGTTTCGTCTTGTGATGCTTCACTATCGTGAAAAATACGGCTCTGCGAAATCACAATAGCCCCGGGCAGATTCGAACTGCCGTCGTCGGATTCAAAGTCCGAAATGCTTGTCCACTACACCACGGGGCTTCGATTACTCTATTTCCTTGTAAATAAAAATTTATCCAGACTTGTAGTTGAGAAACTCCTTGCCTAACAGTTCTCTGGCAATTATCAATTTCATTATATTTATTCCTCCCTCTGCTCCGATATAATAAGACATCACACCACCTTGTGCAGCCCCCAGTGGGAGGTCCTTAGTGTAGGCCATAGCTCCATGCCATATCATAACTTTCGTTATTATCTCGTGAGCCGTCGGTGGGCCTGTCATCTTCGCAAGAGAAACAGCAAGATTTTGCTCTGACAGAGGCACTCGTTCTTTGCTCTTGTAAACCCTATCAAGTGTCCACGCTGCCTTTTGGGTAAGTAACCTTGAAGATTCAAGTTTACCGTATAGCTCAGAAAGTTCAAACTGCAGTCCTTCCTGTTTCCCGAGGGGCTGATCGAAGAGAATTCTGGTCCTCAGGTGTTCCCTTCCCATGTCTAGAGCCTCAAGAGCAGCCCCATTGCAGGCAGCTGCAACATAAATTCTAGCTATGTTGAATCCTTCCATTATTACATGGAATCCTTGGCCGACATCTCCAACCCTGTAAATGTCTTCTAGATCTAGATCGTTGAAAGAAAATCCTCCTGTCGACAGACCCTCCCTTGCTATATTGTTAAAGAGCGTTGTCGATATTTCTTTCCTTAGTTTTCCATCAGTACCTTTAATCATGAAAGCAAATGATGTGAATGCCTTAGATGCGAGACTCTTATCACCTGTTCTAAGGAGTGTCAAAAACCCTCCTCCCCCCGGTAGATCAAGTGCTTCCCTTACACCGCTTATGTACACCTTTTCCCCTGATACTGACCACCCTCCCCCCTTCCTTGTTGCGTTTGATTTTTCATTCATTACATCTGATCCCCCGGATGGCTCGGTGGATCCAATTCCAAAGTAGGTTCTGCCTTTGACTATGGATGGTAAAATTTCCTGTTTGGCCTCTTCAGAGCCGTACTTCTCCAGCATAGAGGGCCAACCATTTAGAAGAAGTATGTAGACAGGGAGAGCCATAGATACATCTCCCCTAGCCAGTTCTTCAACAATTGCCGCCATTTGTGAAATTGTTCCTCCTGCCCCTCCATACTTTTCAGATACTGTGAAACCTATGAAACCCGCATCAGCTGCTCTTTGTATAATTTCTTCAGGAATCTTTTTCGCATAGGAAATACTGTCTCTCTTGGGGATGACGTATTTTTGGACAAATTCTCTCGCATTATCTCTTATGAGCTTATCTTCTTCTGTGCTGCCAAAGTCCATCTTAATCCAGAAGTGATCCTTTCTAAATATTTTAACTCTAGACCCATCAGTCATTATTTTGGAACGACTTTTGGTAGAATTATCATAAAAATGAAGGTCCCGCTTTTGAGGTTTTAGATCTCTATATGGGTTGCGACTATGCCCTTTCTATACTCATTTCCAGTGGGACCAATCGTGCCGCATGGCTTCTCTTTTAGGCTCAATCTGCAGTGAGAGTTCCTCTCATCCAGCCTGGGGATTCCATTGCTCCACCCCATCCTGTTGGACCGGAACCACACGAAACCTCGCACTGCCACGTGTAAACACCTGGACCTCGCTCGAAAGTGGCCTGAACAACACTAGATGGTTCTATCGGTATGTTAAGGACTATACTGCTTCCGTTTTGTATTGTGAATGTATGAGCTATGTTATTGACTGAAACAGATGAAACCTCTACGCCTCTATTGACATTGATCTGACATTGATCTGGCTGCTTCCAGTGGTTGAGTTCACATTCGTGTTATTTACAATTGTCTCCTTACCATTTAATGTTCCAGTGACATTGGCATATATTGGGGATATTGTTCCATTTCCGTCATCATAATTTATCACAGTCATTTCGACCTTCTGATTTGCTGGAATTGTTATGTTTGCAGAAGACTGTAACGTCCCATTTTGAAGTACGAAAAATGCGGGTTGATATCCTACTGATGCGTTATAGAAATTGTTCGTAGTTATTACAAGGATCAGTTGGAAAGGAACAGAAGTACCGGTACCTACCTTTCCCTGAGTCTGCTCTACCGGGGTATTTGATGAAAGATGACTTGCGAATAGTCCAGTTGCCAACCCACCTGCTGCTATCAACACTACTATCACTGTTACGATGATGTTGCCAACCGATTTGTTATGCAATTTAACCGCCATTAAATAATTACATAGTCAATTATTTTATATCGTGCACGTGTAGGTGCATAAATGCACCTTAAATCTCCTAATTACACTAAAGAAATACACGGAATATATTGGTGTTTCAATGAATTATATTAACTTTATCCAAAATTTTTTACCCCTGAAACCCAAACTTCGGTTCAAAGTGCATGGAATCATAAAGGCGAAAGAAGTTAAATTCTGAGGAAACATTTGGCAAAAGGCGGGGGTTGCCGAGCCAGGTTAAAGGTACCAGACTTAAGATCTGGTTCCGTAGGGATTCGGGGGTTCAAATCCCCTCCCCCGCATTTATGTGTAGTTGAATATGAACGATCAAACCATTCATTACAAAAAGCAATGGTTCGAAGGTTATCATAAACAGGAGAAGAAAGGATTGAAGGCCCTCAATGAGAATTTGCAGATATTGCAGGATATAGCAATCGACAGTGGACTGTCTTGAGGAGTGCAGTTTCTGGAAAAAAGATGCATCAAAAATAGTTCAGTCAATGAGGAGCAAAGAATCAGAGTATACCCTGGCCGAGCCTGTTGAAGAGGTGCAGAGACATCACAAGCATCTCTACAACCTGTCCTTTATTAGGAACTCTTTGGAAGCTGATGTCCATTGTGTTTACATTTCCCCTTCTCTACCCTTCCGAGTACGCAAGTCCACTCGTTATCTCTTGAAATCTTTCTGGTCTCTGTTTCCTAAAGTGTTACCCTCTTCTGCAACATTTTTGATCTCTCCACATTCCCTTGGAGGTTTGTCCTTTACCCGAAATATGCCACCGTAGTTAAAACGTCCCCTGTTATTCCAGTGCTGATGGTACGGGAAAGTGATTGCAGGAGCAATGATTGCCACAACTGCAATAGTGAAGGCATTATATTCATTTCCGTCGTGCCACTGAAACTCGAAAAGGCAGCATTCCTCAACCTAAATACAGTGGGTTTTAAACAGGCATCTTGATCAATGCCACGTCGGCCCAATATATATTTCCATTTCAGAGGGAATTGAGAAATATGGAAATGCGCAGAATATTAGGACAATCTGGTCGGGGATATCACGGGTGGCAACAAAATGAAGCAGGCTATAACACGTTCCTCAAGGGAACTTAAATGATTAGAAATAACCCTTCCGTTACCGTCAGATTTGCTTTTAGGAAAGTAGGAACTCCTTGAGTTCCTTAAAGAATACTTCCCTGTTGTCCAGGTAGAGTGCATGGCCAGCATTCCGTACTGGGATGAGCTTTGATCCCTTGATTGAATTGCCATATTTCACAAACGATTCTTTTGGGATCACGTCGTCATGTTCCCCGTACATTATCAGGACTGGAATTCTGATCATGGATGCTTCCTGCGACAGTTCGTCGCTCCACACGGGTCCGACTAGCATAAGCTTGTTCACGGATTCAGGATGCTTCGATGCATATGAAGTGACGAAAGGACCTGAGAAAGATGCCCCCAGGAGGGAAAACTTCTTCAGTCCCAAATTCCCAGCGAATTTTTCTATGAATACTGCAGCATTCGAATACTTCCTTGTTGGAGGGTAGTATTCGCCATTCTTCTCGCTCTCCCCCCATCCAGGGTAATCAACTGCCACGTAATTCATCCCAATCTCATTTATTTTTTCTGCAGTTCCGATAGATGACCAGGTCTCAGCCTTGAATGATTTCCCGTGGAGAAGCAACAAGGTGTCTCGTGGTTCCGCTATTCTGCTATCAAAATAATGGACGCTCTTCCCAGCTACTGTCGTGAAGTTGCTTGACAGTTTCATGGATAGTCATGAAACACCTGCTATTACCACTGTCGCATCTGAAGGTAGATGCATTCTATGAAACTTTTGGGTAAGACAGGACCAATAGCTTTGTTAGCCTTCCAGGTTAGTCAGGGAGGGTCTATTCAGTTCCTTCCCTCATTCCACCACATTCTTCAATCCTAAATTTTGACGTATTGCCACTTTCAGCTCTACTTTACTTCCCATTCAATTGCGTCAGGCATCTTGAAGTGCAGCCAGCAGCTATCTGTACGTTTGTATATTTATGAATTTTTAATGTCAGGGAGTATTTGTAACTTATTCCATCCACTAAACCCACTGTTTTCGTGGTCAATTGTAGCATTGACAAGCAGTCAGTAGAAGAATGGGTGCTTCTCCTATCCAAAATTCAACAGTCATTAATCGGCCCAATTAAACTCTTCTATCAGTGATGACATCGCAGAATTAATGAGCCTTGAAATTTCGGAACCTATATCAGTACCTGTGCCTGCAAATCTATACTCCTCACCGCTCATTGAGCTTACAATCGCAGTTACATCGGTAATGGTACCTGTAGCTGCACGACTTGAGTACTTGCTTCTTATGTTCTTTTCCAGCAGGGAATAAGATTTGGCCTCAACTGATGTCTTGTATGCGTCTACAAGAGCTCCATCCGTGAGTTTAAGGTCCGTGAGGACGATGATGTTAATCGTTCCGTTTATCCCCCTGCCAGAGTACGACAAGCCGTCAAGGGGGGATGCCGCGTTATCCAGTCCAAGGGAGACGAAACAATGCGTGTGGCCCTCATTGACGTAGGCAAACGTATCAGGCCTTACTGCGGTCAGAAGTCCCACCGTTTCTTCTGGATCAGCATCTATGCCTCGTAATATGTTAGAGATGTACGCCACCGGCTTTCCGCCGCAATCCCCCTTGCCGTAAAGGGAGTAGTTTATTAAGGAAGAACATTTCTTGATTCCGCCGTTAAATACTGCGTTACTGATACACTTCGTGTCCTTGGCCTTGAGAAAAAGAAAATCCTGATACATCCTTGCAGAAAAGAAATCAGTCTCTATGGTTTGACCTTCTTTCAGAATTACCAACACATCCTTTGAAGCTATCAAGGCATAAAAGTTTTGAGAGCTGATACATGCTAGGATCGAAGCTCCCTCGTGGCCACGTATTCTCAAGTGACACATCCCATTCACGAACTCAAAGACTCATATCCTGAGCCTTAATGGATTATACAGGTGATGTAACAGGGCAAAGTTTGGCCACTATCCTTACAAAAATGATTTATATATATGCACTCATGCAAATTCATGGCTCTCCCCTGCGAATTTATAGCGCAACTGGAGAAGGCCCTTGAGGTCCAGGAACAGAAATCCATCGCTTACTGCTTCATTGCTCTTGATCCACAAGACTGTTACTACAATATGCACTGGACTATGAGTCAGGCTTCCTCAACAGTCTTCAAGTACTACTTCGGCAGAGTATATACACAGGAGGAATACAATGAGATTACTTCTATCATCCGTAAAAGAATAAGTAGGTTCCTTGATAGATTCCCAAGGTTCAGGGTGGGCGGGGTCTGAACCAGAAAAGTGAATTTATTAATAGACAGATGAACCTTTCAGATTTTTATTATGTCCCAACGAACAATAGTTTCGTGAAGTTCTTCTAACTTCTTATCTCAGGAGCTAGGGAAATCAGACTGGACTTCATTCAAATTCCCTAGTGGGATGGATATCTTGAACTTATTTATTGACCCTGTTGAGTCATGGAGGTTTAAATTTGGGGAAGATTGACCTGATATGTCTCCCTATATTTATGGTAAGTTTTTATTCGCTCATTTCGGTAATTTCAGGGGATTTAGTGAGGCGTGAGGAACCGCTTGTTGTATTACTAGATCAGTTTGATGGAATTACAATTTGACGTTTACTATTATGCTAGGCTGAAGTTTTTAACTTTACCGAATGGGACGCGTTGATGAACATATCTGAAGGTCTTGGAAATTGCAATACAACCAGTCTGCCAATGTCAGAAAATTTAGTACGTGCTTATCTTCTTGAACTTAAGTTGCAACTGTGTCTTCTTCGGCTCCAATTTAGTGTTGCATGAACTTCTATAGAAACGGCGCATATTGCATCTCAAGGCAAGCCTAAGTCAAGCATTATGGTTCCAGGATTCCCAAAGATTTAGTGATTCATGCCATAGAATATCCGCTCCACCTCTTCCGGGGAAGCACTGAGCCACTTTTTTGCCTGACCTGTTGAAATTTCTTGGATATCCCTCTGGAAACCGTCGATGAATTCCTCAGCCATCTCAGCAGTTGATATGGAATAGTCGGTCTTCTCAATGGACTTACCCTTTAGTTCTGTGTCATGCACCGTCGGAGGAATTACTTCAAAAACCTTGACGTTCGTTGATTTGAGCTGATGTCTCAGGGAGAGAGAGTAAGAGTGCATGGCTGCCTTTGTTGCGGAGTATATTGGGAAGTAAGAAAGAGGTACGATCCCAAGTCCAGAAGTAACATTGACGATTGCAGAACTCTGTTGTTTCATCAGGATGGGAAGGAAGAGACCTACCATGTGAATCTGAGATCGAAGATTGATCTCCATTTCAACATCTGCCTCTTTAAGACCGTTCTCTCCCGATGTCAGGTCTATCCTCCTCTGTATTCCTGCATTGTTGATCAGAACATTCAATGTTGGAAGCTCCTTTACAGTGTAATTCAGGAGCTTCTTCCTATCACTTTCATTTGAAATATCTGCAACGAACGTCAGGAGCGAGGGTGATTTCGTCTTCGCTTCTTCAAGCTTATCTTTCCTTCTACCGCAGACTAAAACGGTATTTCCTAGCTTTGCCAGGCGATCAGCAAATGCAAACCCTATGCCGGTTGCACCACCCGTAATCAAGATAGTATTTCCTTTCAGTTTCATCTTCTATCTCCGCCCAAACTTAAG
The DNA here is from genome assembly GCA_049965815.1 of Thermoplasmata archaeon. GTDB lineage: Archaea > Thermoplasmatota > Thermoplasmata > Thermoplasmatales. Next base: position 7,389 of record JBMFVV010000002.1, read on the forward strand.
TCATCCCCTCTATGTCCTCGTTTGGGATATATCTTGGCTTCCTCCAGTTAAGGACTGTAGCCATAATAATCCGTCATATACGGGAAGAATGGAATATACACATATGGAAAATTGCGGCAAGTTTATCTGCAGAATTTGCTTGATAAATCGATATGGAATATTTCGAGATAGTTGAACACGTTCCTGACAAGAACGGCAAAGGCTTCCTTATAGCTGCAATTGATTTCAAGGACCCGAAGTTCATCAGAGTTCTTGCGAACGAAGAGCCTAAGGCATATACCAACATAGCTGTGAGCGGTAATAAGGCCTATTTTGGGGAGAAGGAAATAGGAACTGTTGTGGACAGGAGAGACTCAAGCCAGGTGAAGGTGAGCACCAATTATGATATCAAGTACACCGGTGGTTATTCCCTTGACGGGAAGACGGTGTACCTGGACGAGCACTTTCCAAAAATTCTGAAGGTCGAAGGCAAGGAAATAAGCACTGAAGAAAGCATAGGACTACATCATGAACTGCCGGAAAAGTGGTTGTCTGATCTTGGATACGAATACCCTCACGCTCATGAAATCGCTACAGGAATAGAGAAGAAGTATGTGGAATCAAAGGGAGTTACATGGAAAGGTTATTGCACTGAAGTGGACAAGAACCTGAGACTCGTATACAGGAATACCCTTGAAAAATCACCGCCTTCCCTTGACTTGGCACCTTACCTATACTGCAGGGACAGGGAGGCCCTTAAAGAGATCAGAGAGAGCAAGTAGGTGATGTGATGGCAGAAGATCATTTTTTTAAACAAGGATTAATACTTAAGAAAATATGGAGAAGTAGGGGATAATGAGAAACTCGACTGGTAATCTAACGTTTTTTTTACTTATTATTTCATTCCTGATAGTAGCCATAGGAGCCTGGTATATGACTGGCATTTCGGCAAGGTACTTCGCCCTCGCAACAAAAGACCATTTCATTGCCTTTTCCAAGGGAGTAATCAGTTTCTTTAATTTCTTCTGAAAGGCTTGAATTAGCCATAGGCATTGTCCACCGCTCTGCGTACTTTTTAAACTTAACGTATTGAGCGCTTATCCTTCAGAAGATTAAATTTAGGTAAATGCAATTCCCTCCTATGGGTCCGAGAATCCTGTTATACACGGGAAAGGGTGGCGTTGGTAAGACTAGCATAGCAGCATCTACAGCTTGTTCTCTTGCAAGGAGCAATAAGAAAACATTGGTCATCTCTACAGATCCGGCTCACAGCCTAGGGGATGCCTTCGGGGAAGAAATAGGGCCCAAACCAAAGAAGATGGGCGATCATCTATATGCCCAGGAAATTAGTGTAAATGAGGCTATAAACACCCATTGGAGCCAACTGAAAGGATACCTCACAGGGCTCTTTCAAACTGAGGGGCTTGATCCAGTTTCAGCAGAAGAAATTGCAACGCTTCCTGGATTTGACGAAGCCTCCCAGCTTTTATACTTGAGACAGTATTATGACGAAAAGAAATATGATGCAATTGTCATCGATAGCGCACCCACGGGAGAATCACTGAAACTTCTGTCCTTTCCGGAGGCGATGACATGGTACATGGACAAGATATTTCCGATGGGGAGATTGGCCGCTAAACTAGTAAGACCTGTCTGGAATACCGTTTCTACATTATCAATTCCGGATGATGAGGTTTTCAAGAGCGTTGAGAGTCTTTATGACTACCTAAAGAGAGTCAGGGAGATATTAACAGATCCAACGATTTCTACCATAAGGCTTGTCATGAACCCTGACAAGATGTCTCTGAGTGAGACGAAGAGAGCGTATACATATCTTCTCCTTTACGGATATCCTGTTGATTCAGTTTTCGTCAACAAGATTTATGACGATAGTACCGGGTCATTCTTCAAAGGATGGAGGTCGAATCAGGGGGAGATAATCAAGGACGTCCACGAATCATTCTCAGATCTAAGAATATTCAAGGTTCCAATGCTCAAGGAGGAACCGATAGGTATAGAGAGGCTGGAGAAAATGTCGGATCTCGTTTATTCAGATTTTAATCCTCTTGACATATTCTCAAATGACAAGAGCATTCAATTCGTAAAGGAAGATGGCAAATACCTGATAAAATTGAAACTACCCTTTGCTGACAAGAAAGACCTAGAGATATTTAACAAAGGTGGGGAACTAATAATAAAACTTGGAAACTGGAAGAGAGTATTCTATCTCCCGACTGTTTACTCTGACAAAAATCCTGTTAAAGCAGAATTTAATAACGGGGTTCTTGATATAGAGATGAATTAGCATGGTTGAAGAAGAGAAAGAAGACAAGATAACAATAGAGATCAAGATATCTGTCCCTTCGATGAGCCACGGAATTGGAAGCGCACTGGATCATTTCCTGAAAGCATCAGAAGAGATAATGAAGGCGGGGAAGTCCATAGTAGTAAAGCCTGAGGTCAAATCTAAGATCAAAAAAGTAGAACTTAAGTAGCTGATTAGTCACCAGTAATATAGAATTTCCGTCGACATCCTGGAAGCGCCTGGCATCATAACGCCTAATTCGCCCTCTATTGAATTAGTTTCAATTTTGGAAGTCTCACATCTGTCCTGCTGGTGCCAGCTTCATGGCCTACCCACAATTCTCATGCAGGCAGTTTCTAGCACTGGAAGCGACTGATAAGAGATATTTCAGCACTGAATAGAAGATGGGGATATTATGCTGCATAAACGTTACTTCTGTAATATTTAGGTGAAACTTAACTATCAAGCACTGATGAGCCTTATGTGAACAAGGAAAGTCAAGTAGTAATTGCCGGCATTGGCGGAAGTCTCAGGAAGGGATCATTCAGCAGGAAGGTGCTGGAGAAAGCGGCAAAACTGATGCCTGAGGGCTCAAAATTAGTAATTGCAGATTTATCGAGGATACCAATGTTCAATTCAGATTTCGTAAAAGAACCTGATAAATCTATCGTGGAGTTCAAGAAGTTGATCGATGAATCAGATGGTTTTCTCATAGTTACGCCTGAATACAATTATTCTGTCCCAGGATTCTTGAAGAATGCAATAGACTGGGCATCCGTACCTAACAACGTTTTTGCGAAGAAAATTGGGGCTATCATGAGCTCATCCACTGGAATGATGGGTGGTAGCAGAGCGCAGTATCACCTAAGACAGTCCTTCGTCTTTTTGGATTCGAGAATCATCAACAAACCAGAAGTAATAATAAATTTTGTAGACAAGAAGATCAATGAGAAGGGCGAATTTCAAGATGAGAATTCTGAGAAGTTCATGACAGAGCTACTGAAGAATCTTATCAGCGAAGTCAGGGGACAAAAAACCACAATCGTCCAAAGTGAAAGCTAGGGGAAGTGAATAGAGGGGATGTAGTAGATTATCGCGAGGAATGCTGCCAGAAATACGACAGAGAAGTATATGTGAAGAGTTGTGAAACTGGCAGTAAGCATGTCCAGCAGATTCCTCTTCATGTTCTTTGCATTTCCAGCTATTTTCGTCAGCCTTACGGCCCAAGGAATGGTCAGAAGAGCGCCAAGTATTGGGAATAGCCTGGGCTCAGTCAGAACAGCTGCAATAAACAGAGGATAAGATGCCCAAATGAGGAACACGTAGTAAATTAGAGAACCTTTGTCTCCAAGATATAGGGCAACAGTCTTCACCCCCGCCTCCTTATCCTCCTTCATGTCTCTCCAGTTATTCCCGTGAAGGATTGCTACTATTATCATTCCTAGGGAGAATGAAATAAGGAGCTGGGGTATTCCAACGTGCCCCCCCTGCAGTACCAGGGAACCTAGAAATATACCAGGACCAAATGCCAGGAAAACGGCCAGGTCGCCAAGTGCAATTCTCTTCCAGCCAAACTTTGGAAGGCCATAGATGAGGCCTGCTATAAGTCCAATGATCACGTAAGGGATAATGACGGGTCTAAGGATGATGAGATAGATTCCTATGGCAAGACCGACCAAAAATACCAGCGTTGTGAAATATAGGAACCTGCCGGTCGGTATTATACGGTCTATTAAGACTCTGGCTCCAGCGGACCCCATCCCTTCAGGTTTATCTGTTTTCAGTGCAAAATCGAAATAATCGCTGTATGCATTGAACGCCCCATGAACAAGTATCAGGGCTGCTACCGATAGCAACAAAAGGTACAGATTAGTTCTAACTGAAAAACTGATTTGGAATGCTATCAGAGCTCCAAAAATTAACGATGTAACGCTCTGCTGAAATGACCAAGGGCGGAGAGCCCTCCAATACCGAAATGTTTTCTTCTCCGTCAGTTCTTCCGGGCGGAATTTGTTGTCAGTCTTCGTGGGTTGAGCCCTGAAATCGCTGAATCTGACGTTTTCTGGCATAAGCTTGGCAAGCAGTACGTGGCCAGATTTCACGAATAAAGTATCCTCAGGAACCTTGTACAGCAGTGTACCCCTCTCCCTGTGAAACTCCTTTGGCTCTCCAAGAATGGTTACCTTTCCTATCCCCTGGATGAACAGATCAGGTGTGTCAAAATCAATTGTGAAAACAACCGAATTATTCTTCTGAATATTCTTTAATGTGAGACTTCCCTTCTCAACGAGGAAGATGATACCCCCCTCAAGAGCATAGAAAACCTTTGCAGACCAGAGATTCTCCCCTGTGGTAGAAATGACCATGGTTCTGCCCTTCCTCAGCAGGCCGAGAACCTTGTTTTCCATTGATTAGAGAAAGTCTAATTCGTATAAATAGGTTGATGCATTTCTTCGCTTTTATGCCATTGTAAAGCAGCTGACAGCTTTACTTGAGTTCTTCTCTGAATATCTTGTCGTAGATGTTTTCTTCATCCTCTTTGTGAGTACTCAATATATTCTTAATCTTCAGATCGTTGATGTGCCAGTAGTGAATTCTCCAGGTTTTACCCTTCATCAGAGTGATGTCTTCGCTGCTGGTGGAAAGAATTCCGGTTTCTTCGAGAGTGTAGAAAACATCTCTGTCCTGTTGGGAGAGGATATTGTCTACCAGTGTATCTTCAAAACCGAAGAAGCTGAGTACGTAGTCCGCAAGTTCCTCTATTTCCTTTTGGTTCATTCCGGACGGTTTGAATATAACATTTAGGGCAGTAACCAGCTCTTCCCTTTTGATCACCGTCATCTCGATTTCATGGTTTAAATGGACAGCATATTTATAATTTCGTCAATCTATTGGCCTGTTTTCTCTCCAGATATGACAGATAGTGCAGAAAGTCCGTCATCCGTTGCCCTCTAATTCTCTCTTGAGATTCTCTATAATTGATACGTTTCTAGGGTCAACACCTCTCTTTCGTGCAAGGAAGTATGATACGTAGTCCCCCTTATGTATGAGGGAGAATACGCTAGAAAAAATGGTGGTTCCATCTCCACTTATTTCATGCATTTCTACCCTACAAAGCTTTGATGTGATTCTTATCCTTTCTGTTATTTGCCTTTCCAGCGATCTGTGAGTGAGTACGAAGAAGTAGAATTCTTCTTTCCTGTATGTGTTTTCCAGTGCCATAGTATCGTTATGGTTCAATTCAGGGAATGATGCAGAATATGCTAAAACCTTGGCATTTTCATTAAATTGGGTCTTCCACCTGTAAGCAATTCCCTCCAATTTCGGAGTACCAAATATTACAGGAATCTTGCTCGAGGAAAATATTTCGTCGGCAAATTTCTGAAATGGTTCAAGATCACCGTCAATTTTTTTCAGAAGTCCATTGGTAGCGTCCACTTCAGATTCATCATATAGATCAAATGCTCTTAAAAGAGGAATGGTGAGATACCCAACTGCTGACCTTGGTTGATAGCCTTTAGGTACGATTACAGGGTCGTCTACAAGTTCTGCCAGTTTTCCTCCAGATGTGATGCCCCTGATCACTGCTCCCTTTTCCCTTGCTTTCTTGACTGCGTTGAGGGTCTCTTCCGTATTACCAGAATAGCTTACAGCAACAAACAGGGTCTTGGGGTCAACAAATGCGGGTATATCGTACGAATTAACCAGGGTCACTGGTTTAATCGTATAAATATCTTTGAAAATCTTCCCTGCAATTCCGGAACCTCCCATCCCCGCAATAACTATCTTTTCAATACCATCTGGCACATCTATTTCTTCCTGAAATGAAATCTGATCCTTCAGTGATGTAATTTCCTCGATGAATTCCATTGTTCAACATGAAATTTCACGATATTAATAAGTATGCCTTGGGTTCTGGCTACAGTCTTTAAAATTTCGGGTAGGAAACGTGGAATCCCTTGTTTTCCATCTCGCGACCGAGTGCCCTGAGAGATTCCATTTCTTCTTCTGTTATGGAAAGGGTGTTCTTGTTGACGAAATGAAATATAACTCTCTTCAGCATCCCGAAGTTTTCAATACCATGAACTATAGCTATGTCCTTTATTATGTCAGATGCGTTGTTAAGCGCATATTTCACCGAAACTCCAATAGCATTCTCGACCATCTCCTTCAAGTTCCTTGCCGACTTCTTTATAATGCCTGAATACAGTGGGAAGGGAAGATCGTCTGCTACTTTTGCCCATTTGTTGTATAGGTCAAATTTCTCAGTGGCGTCACGCACACTCATCATTGCTATTCTGGGTTCCATAATTACAGGTGAACCCTTCCCTTTTTTGATGTTGACTTCTCCTAGCAATATCTTCGCATAGTACTGTGAAACGAAATCATGCTCACTAACAAATAGTTCATCGGCATCCTCCTGAGACGAGAATATCTGAGGCCCTGAGAAATAGGAAAAAATGTTGCCTGCTCTGAGCAGTATATAGTTGTCAGAGTTCAGAATTGCAACTGGTGCGGGGACAAACGCTATTTCCGCCTGTAAATGCCCTTCAAATTCCGTCAGCGCTTCACAATGAAACTTCGGGTAAGAAGGGAACCTGTCAGAGCACAATCCCCTGAGAATGAAATGATATTCTGGCACGTCTGGAAATACTATTTCCATTCGATTACGATATGCAGTTTGAATGCTAATAACCTTTGGTGTTTGGCAGGGAAATATTTTAATTTCAATACAGATAATGAGGTGAAGAGATATGGATTTTAACCTCCCTGAGAATACAAAGGCAATTAGGGATTTGGTGAGAGAGTTTTCACAGAAAAAGATAGACCCGATTGCAGCGAAGATAGATCGAGAGGATGAGTTTCCAGTTCAAATATTCAGGGAGATGGGGAAACTGGGATTGCTCGGTCTCACTATAGCTGAGGAGTATGGGGGCGCTGGACTGGATTATCTAACAGAGGGGGTTGCGCTTGAGGAGATATCCTACTACTCAGGATCATTTGGTCTCTCTTATGGAGCACACAATAACCTGGTGGTCGATAACATATACAGGAATGCAAACAACGAACAGAAGGAGAAGTATCTTCCAGGTCTGGTCTCGGGTGAGAAGATAGGTTCACTGTGCCTGACAGAACCAGGTTCAGGATCAGATGCTCTTGGGGGGATGAAGACTGTTTATGAATCTAAGGGAGAAGGATATGAGATAAACGGTTCCAAGACTTTCATCACCAATGCACCCCTCGCTGATGTATTTCTCGTTTACGCCCGAAATGGGAAATCTTATTCCGCATTCATTCTGGAGAGAGATGACGGGGTGGAAACTCCAAGAAAGATCAAGAAGCTTGGGATGAGGGGATCTCCTACGGGAGAGGTGGTCTTCAGGAATGTGCATGTTGGAGTGGAAAGGATCCTGAAAAGGGAAGGGGATGCACGCAACATAATATACAACGGCCTGAATGCAGAAAGGGCTGTTCTTGCCTTCGGACCACTTGGCATTGCAAGAAGGGCACTGGATGAGGCAATAGCCTACAGCAACCAGAGGGAACAGTTTGGCAAGAAGATAGGGGAATTTGAGCTGATTCAGGAGAAACTGGCTTACATGTTCACAAGACTGGAGGCATCCAGGCTTCTCGCATACAAGGCCGCTTCGCTAGTAACAGAGAAGATATCTGACCCTTCATATGCGGCAGCGTCCATTATGATGTCCTCTGAAACGGCAACACAGATAGCAAAAGAGGCTCTGCAGATATTTGGAGGATATGGGTATACGGAGGATTATCCCCTGGAACGATACTTGCGTGACGCAATACTGTATGAAATTGGAGCGGGGACAACAGAGATCAGAAAGATAGTCATAGGGAAGGCGCTTCTTAAGAGATAGACCTATTAAATAACCAAATACAGAAAATTTTGGCTTGGCACCCTCACTCTCTGTGCACTTCTGGAACTCAATACTTTCAAAAATATGTTAATCACGTATTTCCAGTTATGGCAAGAAATTCCAGTGGAATTTCCATATTTCCTGACAAAAGTATTAAAACGAACTTTCATATCTTATCACGGTGATTTAATGGTGGAATACAAGGGATTAAAGAAGTATGAGCTACCACAACTGCCATACAGGATCGATGGACTAGAACCCCATATCAGCAAGGACATAGTGGATGTTCACTACAACGGGCACCATAAGGGCTACGTTAATATGGCAAACACTCTGATAGACAGGCTTAACGGCATTGTAAAAGAGGAAGTAAAGAGCTATGATATCCATGGGGTCTTGAGAAATCTAACATTCAACATCAACGGTGACAAGCTCCATACTCTTTACTGGAACAACATGGCACCAGAAGGGAAGGGCGGTGACAAACCAGGAGGAAAGCTCGGAGACCTTATAGAACAGCAGTATGGGAGTTATGATAAGTTCAAGAAATTATTTACCGAAGCTGCAAACTCAAATCCCGGTACTGGATGGGCAGTCCTTACCTACGACAAGGAAAACAGCAACCTGAACATCATGACAGTAGAAAATCATTTCATGAACCATCTTGCGGAGATGCCAATAGTTCTGATTCTGGACGAGTTTGAGCATGCTTATTATCTCCAGTACAAGAACAAGAGGGCGGACTACGTTGGTGCCTGGTGGCACATTGTCAACTGGAACGAGGCAAACCAGAAACTTGAGAAGTTGCTGTGATTCAAAGTCTCTGATTTCGGGAATTCAATAGTGGAGGATAATAGGACCGGTTCAGCGTGCCTGAACACAGACCTTGCGTGCTCTCCATTTTCTAAAGTTAGTTGATATTTTTTCTTTTTACGGAAAAATGAGCAAGAAAGCTCCGACCTTTAGGGAGGAGATGAATTGCGAAAATCTTATTGGAATTATTCATATTCTGTAAGCAATGATCAAGACACTCAAGGTGCGACTGTATCCAAATGAAGAGCAGAAGGTTCTTCTTGAAAAGCACTTTGGGTCTTGCAGATTTGTATGGAATCATTTCCTTGAAACAAGGAATAAATATTATGCAGAACACAAAAACGATAAGAAAAAGGGTTTAACAGCATTTGATACAATGAAAAAGCTAACAGCTTTGAAGAAGGAAATAACATGGTTGAATGAAATCAATTCCCAGAGCCTCCAGCATTCTCTCGTGGAATTGGATAAAGCGTTCAAACTGTTCTTCAAGCATAATGCTTCCTATCCCACATTCAAATCCAAGAAGGATAAACAGTATTTCATAATTCCTTCTGGATTTAAGGTAAAAGGTAATAGGCTCATCGTTCCTAAATTCACAGGGGGCATAAAGTATAGGGATAAATCCTCAATTCCTAATAACATAAAACAGATCGTGATAACTAAGGACGTTGATAGATACTACGCTTCAATTCAATATGAATCATCTGAACAACCGAAGAATGGAGAAGGTGTTGTTGGCATAGACATGGGAATAAAACATTTCTTGACAACGTCCAATGGCATAGCAATAGAACCCATTGACGTCTATAGAAAATATGAGAATAAATTAAAGAGGGAGCATAGGAGGTTGTCGAGAAAGAAGAGAAGATCGAAGAACAGGGCAAGGCAAATCAGGAAACTTGAAAAAACATATCAGAAGATAAAGGATGCGAGGACAGATTTCAGCCACAAGGTATCCACTGCGATAGCCAAGCAGTATGGTACCGTTGTGATTGAGGACCTGAACGTACAAGGCATGCAGAGGAACAGTCACCTTGCTAAGAGCATAACAGACCAGGGATGGTATCAATTCAAGAAAATGCTGGAATACAAGCTGGAATGGAGAAATGCAGAACTAATAGAGATAGGGAGATTCGATCCATCATCGAAGATGTGCTCTAACTGCGGAAACATAAAACATAACCTGAAACTCTCTGATAGGATATATCGCTGCGATGTGTGTGGTCTGACAATAGACAGAGACATGAACGCAGCAATCAATATTCGCAATATAGGTTTAATTAAAGTAGGGAAGGACATTCCCGAATCCACGCCTGTGGAGATACCTCTGGCGGGATACCTGAATCGTGAAGGTATCAGCTACGTGTCGTTGAATCAGGAACCTCCGATCCTTTAGGGAGGAGAGGATGTCAGCAGCTTCTCCATTTCATATTCCTCATCACTGACTTTTAAATGGTAAATGGTTAATAAGGAATTTTCAATGTCTAGAAAGAGGGTTGATTTTGGCTAAGATTACAGTTCTTATAACTTCATTCAACGACAAAAGAATCTCCCTGACTCTGGAATCTTTACAGAAGCAGACCAAAAGACCTGATGAGATACTGGTTGCTGATGGTGGATCAGATGAAGAGATAAGGGAAATATGTGGCAAATTCCCTGTCTGGTTTGAAATTCTTCCCGGGAATGTAGTTGAAACAAGGAGCAAGGCTATCAAGTTAATTGGCGAGGGAATAGTAGCTTTTATAGATACGGATGAAGTTGCACCTGAGACCTGGCTTAGAGACCTTGTGGCCCCTATAGAAGAGGGGAAGGCCGATTTCACCGGAGGTCCAACCAGGCATTACCCACCCAGATCTGGCCCAGAGAGGTATCTGAACGAAATAGAGGATTATATATATGGTACTCTAGTCCCTCAGAACATTGCGTACCTTCCCATGGGAAACTCTGCTTGGAAGAAGGAGATATTCGACAAAGTTGGAGGATTTGATCTTACAATAGCAGGTGGAGGGGAGGATTACGATATCAACTTGAAAGCAGGCAGACTGGGTTACAGAGGTCTGTTAGTGGGTAGTGCGTACCTCTACCACGATCAATCAGGCGTCAATTCTTATTGGAAGCTTGTAAGAAAAAGGTATTCTTATCTTAGGGCAACTGCGAAGACGTACATAAAGAATAGATCGCTTTCTTCTGGAATTAGCAGATCCTCCAAAGGAAGGATTGCTCACCCCTTTTTCATTGTTGAGACACTGCTCAAACCCGTAGCATTAGTAGATGCTATATTGAGAAGTTGAAATCTCTTTTATAGCGGGTGTTTATTCGAGGTGAATGAAAGTTGTAGTGATCGGAATAGATGGAGCCACCTGGGATCCAGTTGTCCCTTATGTAAAGAATGGGATGTTACCCGGTTACGGAAAATTCTGGAATGAAGGACTCCATGGTCCACTGATATCCACCATCCCTTATATAACACAGCCAGGTTGGAAGGCGTATTCTACAGGCCTCAACCCAGGAAAAATGGGCGTCTATTGGTGGTCGAAGATAGATTGGAAGAATTTCAAATTAAGGAATATCAGCTCATTGGGTTTCCACGGCCAGGACTATTGGGATGTGCTTTCTGATATGGGGAAGAGGGTGGCTGTCATAGATATGCCATCAACCTTTCCTCCCAAGAAGGTAAATGGAGTAATGATTAGTGGCTTCCCGCATGGCGAGGGAACATGGACATTTCCACCAGAGTTTGAAAGAGAAATACCAGCAGATTACATGAAGGAGCAGGTTCACCTCTTTACGAAGAATGAAGACCCAGAGGTCACAATGGATGGAATAGAAAAGGACATCCGTTCCAGATTCGAAATGGCCGAAAGGCTTTGGGATAACGATCTTGTTCACGTTTCAGTCACTATGAACGACCACGTCTCTCATTTCATGTGGGACAGGGAACACATCATGTTTAGGAACCTCAAGGCGAACGATGAGGGCATTTCCAGAATTCTGTCAAAGAATAAGGATGGTTACACCCTTCTCATGAGTGATCACGGGAATGGTCCAATAGAGGATGAGTTTTATGCTAACGAATTTCTCGCCAAGGAGGGGCTTCTCGTGAAGACAGAGGGAAAGAGGAAGGTCATCTCAAGGGAGGGCGTTGTTAACTTCGGTAAGAAGGTGGGGCTGTATAAACTAGCGAGGAATCTTCCAGAAGGCGTACAGGAAAAGATCGTAAGAAAGGTCAAGGAACTGGATAGTAATTTTGAATTCGATGTCGAAGACCTTATAGATTGGAGAGAGTCAAAGGTACTGGCGCTTGATGAGGGTCTTTTCTATGTAAATCCCATGTTTTCAGACATGAAGGAGGAAATACTTCAAGATCTTTCGGAACGACTGGGAAGAGTAAAGTCAAAAACTGGGAAACAGGTGTTCAAGAATATTCTTCGCGGAAAGGATGTTTACTGGGGTCCGTACGTCTCTGAAGCGCCGGATTTGGTTGCGATAACAAACGAAATTTATCACCAAAGATTCCAGCTGTCAGGGTATCTGTGGGCTACTGACATACCAGAGAAGAGAATGGCTTACAGGACAAGACAAGTTGCCCACCACCGTATTAAGGGCATATTCGGGATGGTTGGACCTGGTATTCCTTCTAAGGAAGTCAATGCAAGTATCTATGATTTAGCACCTACTATTCTAAAACTATTTGGCTGCAAGATTCCAGAGGATATTGACGGTAAGCCGCTCATTTAGTAAGGGAGTAAAATAGTACGGACAAGAGGAACGTTTTCATCATTTCAATTGGCTCATCCATAAGGACGTTTGGGACAGGGGGAGTCTGGAGTTTCACCCCTCTCTTCATGAAAAATGACCTGCAGATCTCCCTGTTGTTGATAGGATCAATATTCGCAATCAATGCAGTCTTCGGGGGCTTGGTCCAGATTTATGCTGGGCACCTAGGTGACAAGTATGGTTTTAAGAGGATCATATTGACATTTGCCGGCCTGTACATTGTAACGCTCCTTCTGCTCTTTTCAAGTGCCTTAATATTTCCAATTCCTCTGATATTTGTTCTTCTCTTTGTCTTGAATCAAGCAGTGGGAAGCCTAGTCACTCCTTCTCTGAGTGCTTTATTATCCGTTAGCAGCGATGTTCCGCTTGCAGGCTTCTCATATATGAGGGTAGCATCTAACCTAGGCTGGGCATTCGGTCCCGCACTTGCAGGGGTGATAGCTGATACAATTGGATATCCGTATATTTATTTTATTGCAGCTATTACTGCAATAGGTACATTCCCCCTGTATTTCCTCCTTCGGGAAAGCAAGGTGGAAGGAAAGGAAATAGAGAGATTTTCGTTCCATAAAGTTAACAAGGAATTGTACCTATTTGGAATAGGCATAGTTTTCCTCTTTGTCGTAGTATCACAGTTTTCAGTCACCCTATCTATCTACGCCAATAATTTCGTGGGACTTAGCACGAGCGCGATAGGTCTCATTTATTTTGTCAACGGCATTTCAGTAGCTGCCCTGCAACTGCCAGTTTATCGGTTGGTCAGGAGGATTGGATTATGGAATGGAATGATCATAGGATCTGTTCTTTACATAATTGGATATTTCTCGATGGCCTTAGACCACAGTCTATGGCAGTTCATGGTATCCATGCTCATTGTGACCATGGGGGAGAACTCTGTCACCCCAACAGGAAGCGCAATGGTTTCAAAGATATCGAATGGAAAATCACTGGGGGCTCACATGGGAGTATACAATTTCTTCATGTCACTTGGACGCGGCATGGGCCCAAGTTACGGGTCATTCCTGCTATCCTATCTTGTCAGTCCTTTTGAAATATGGGGGCTGGCAGTAGTTCCAGCTCTTGTCGGAATAATCGTATTTGTATCAAGAAAGTCGAGCGAGAATAGAAGAGATCGTTCATTGCCATTTGAATAAACTTGCGATGATTAGATATCAGTCTTTCATCAGGTTTAGCGTAAATGCGGATATCAACCACATAATTCCAATCAAATCAAGAACTATCTGGTTGGAATATATGCCGTATCCGAATATACCCAAGGGTAAGATATAAAATAGAAGAAATAGAATAAACGATCTCGGGCTCATTCAGCAATCTACCCGAACAATGCACCGAGTCCAGCGACTGCTTCTTCTTCGCTCTTTTCGTCTTTCTTTTCCTCTTTTTTCTCTTCCTTCTTTTCTTCCTTCTTCTGAGGCTCTGCCTGTGCCACTGGTTGTGCTGCCACCATGGATGATTTTATTGCCTCTTCTATGTTGACTCCCTCTAGGGAAGCAACAAGGCTTTTCACTCTAGCAGGGTCTGGCGTGACTCCTGCGGCTTTGAGTATCCCCGTAATACCATCTTCGGTGATCGGTTTTCCGACAGAGTTCAGTATCAGTGCGCTGTATATGTATTCCATACTTTTCACCCCTAATTACTCCAAGATAATAAACTAAGCGTCTTAAACATTTTCTAAGCCCCCTTTGGAACTTTGCTCTCAAGAGACTTTGCAATGGAGTTACCCTTGGCCAAGAGCAGCTTTATATTATCCTTTGTAGGATATGACGCAGCTATGCTGACTGCCATTGCATTTCTGTAGGCTTTGGATATGAAGATCGGAGTTGTTTCTGCATTGTAATAGTTGATGTGTATTGATAGCGCTATGGCCGAGGAATGTCCTGTGACTAGTTTCTGTACAAAATCCTGCGTAGATGAGCCCAATATGCTCTTATCAAAGACTATCCCTTCCTCATACGCAGCTCTGAAATCCAGTCCTATCTCAAGGGGCATGATCTCGAGTTTAGCCATAGCAATGGCTTTTTCCCTTGATATCTTGTCTCCCTTTTTTACAAGTACAGTTTCTTTCCTGATGACAACCTTTCCCTGATCTATTGAAGCTGGTATTCCTGCTTTCTGGAGTTCTCCAACCACCGGTCCCGGTTTCAAGCTGGTGGGTTTCGCTTCAAGGATTATGTCTTCTGGAGCTATCTCTCCACCTTTAGCTGGAGCCTTAGTTCTGCTGCTTTCAATCTCTCTGAAAAGTTTGAAAGGATTCTCCTTTGAGAAAATTGCAGCCACTGGTCCATCCATGTAGTTTTCCATTCCTTTGATTTCCTTGATATTCATCTCTTCAAATGCCCTTTTGAGGAATGTCTTCTTTACAACCTTTATCTTCGCCTTTCCCCTGAGGGTCCTTCTGATTTCCTGGAACTGTTTACCCGGTACCCTCTCGATACCGACAAGGGCTATTGACTTTGAATTTCTAATGTCGTCTGAAAGTGACTTTATGACATGATCCTTAAACTCGGAGAACCTGTTTTCCTTCATCTACTTCACCTCGACCTTGACTGCGGGTCCCATTGTTGTCTTGACATAAACAGTCCTGATATTGTCCTCCCCCTTTTCTAGTTTGGATTCAATTCTCTTGATCACTTCGAGACCATTCTCAACTATTTTTTCAATTTCCATGTCTTTGGTGCCAATTGGAATGTGAACAACTGGCTTCTCCTTGCTCCTTGCCTTGACTGTTCTCCTCAGATTGTTTATTATGGGGACCGGATCTACCGTTGCTGGAATTGGCCTGGGCATCTTCCCTCTGGGGCCCATTATGCCACCCAGTATCTTACCGACCCTTGGCATGAGCGCAACTTCTGCCAGGAAGAAATCGGTATCGTTGACCATTTTCTTTGTTGCCCTCTTGTTTTCGTTCATCTTGTCGAGTTCTTCAGCGGAAATGAATTTATCAACTGAACCTTTAGCTTTAGATGCCATTTCATTCCCGGAGATAAGTCCGACCTTTATCTTTCTCCCACGTCCATTGGGGAGTACAATTTCTTCATTAATTCTGTTTTTAGGATTTGACAGATCGACATCCTTCAGATTTATTGCAATATCAATCGTCTCCCCAAAATTCCTCTTCGGAGACTTATTTATTGCCTCCTCTAGACTCTTCTTTAAAGATTCACTTTCCATTAGTATACACCAGAGTAGTCACGCGAGCTTTACGCTCTTCTACTCTAAATGGCGATTGACCCGTCTTTAATAAGTTTTTGTGTCTCCCTTGGATCCTTGCCATCTACTGTGATTCCCATTGAGACGCAAGTCCCCAGAACTTCCATCACAGCCGATTTTATGGAGCTAGCAGTCATGTTATCCATTTTCATTTCAGCCACCTTCTTTATTTGGTCTATCTTGAGGTCCCCGGATGTTTTCGTCTTTGAGGCCCCGGTAGCTGTCTCAATCCCCAACTCCTTCTTTAGGAGAGCGGATACAGGCGGTTTTCCTACGGTTATTTCGAATTTTTTTGTCTCTGGGTCTACTATTACCTTAACAGGTACCTGCATACCAGAGAACAGTTTTGTCTTGTCGTTTATTTCTTTCAGCACCAGACCAATGTTTACACCCATGGGTCCGAGTGCAGGTCCTAGCGGTGGTCCGGCAGTTGCATTACCACCTTCAACCATTACAGATATTTCTTGCGGCATACTTTACACCTCTTTTTCCAATAATTTAACTGAATCGGCTTTCACTGTGAGCGGGATAGGTACTATGGCATTCTGGAGTTCAAGCGTTATTTCATCCTTTTGGCTATCCACGTGAGTAATTCTTGCCTTTTCTCCCTTGAATGGCCCTTCCGTTACCTCAACATAATTTCCAACTCCAAGGGATTCGACCGCTGGTTTGGATACGAGGTAATTCTCTATTTCAGATAACTGAACCTCTCCTGCTATCATGTTCCTTGCCCCTCTAACGGTCTTTAACAATCCCATAGTTCTGTCCGGGTAGAGTGTCTCTATAAATATATATCCCTTTACATCAGGCGGAACAAGGATTGAAAATATGTATTCCTGTTTTTCTATTTTTGCCTTCAGGCCAATGTCCCTAGCGATTTTTATTTCCTGGCCAATTGTCGTCTTCACAACGATTATGGTCTGCTTCACTTTTATAGAGAATAGATTACTGGAATTTCCTTCTGATCTCAGAACAACCGTTGCATAGTCTCCTATCTCTCCTCCCTTTGGTGTTTCAACAGAAAGAGCGTGAATCACAGTTGATTTAGGTTTAAGCTTGTATTGAACCTTCAGCACGTCCTGATTTTTTGGGGATATAGCTACCTGCTTACCCCTCTTCTGCTCCTCTATGAGAAACCACTCAATCTCTTCCTTCTGCTCGTGAATGTCGAGGGAGAGTTCAAGATACCCTTCTTTATCTACTGCGTCTTCATTTTCAATAATCAGGTTGAAAAGTACCTTCTTGTTCGTACCCACCTCAGAATCCTTGCCATCACAGCTCCATTTAACCATCTATGGCACCTTGAACAGCACGTTCATCAGGAGGTATATAATGAATCCAACCCCCCCTATAATTATAATTCCAATTCCTGTTATCAGAGAGGACTTCCCAAACTCATCTCTTGTTGGCTTCTTCGCCATTTTGAGTATTCTGGAATACTTTCCTCTACCTATCCTCTTTACTCGCTCTGTAATAGAATCCTCTAGATCCTCTATCCTATCATCCATTTCAACCATATAGGGCTACCTCTAAACGTACTTATTTTTGGCTCCCACCAATATGGCTAATACCTTTATATCATTTTTCATACTCTCATCGATTCTTGCTCCCCAAATGATTCTGGCGTTAGGGTTTATTTTCTCCTTTATCTCATCGAGAACCGTGTGCGCTTCTTCCACAGACATGTTTGAACTTCCGGTCACTGATACTATCGCCGAAGTGGCCGTTGATATCTCCAGGTCTAGTAGTGGAGAAGTAAGCGCCTTTTTTGCCGCTTCCAGTGCCCTTTCCTGGGAACCAGATTGCCCCATACCTATCATGGCAGTTCCCCCATCTTTCATAACAGTCTTCAGGTCGTTGAAATCGAGGTTTACTAATCCTGGTTTAGTTACAAGTTCCGTCAACCCTTTTATAGATTTCATAAGTGTTTCATCTGCGAACCTGAATGCTTCATTCAGCGGCAGTCTCGGAACTATCTCGAGGAGCTTATCATTTGGTATAATTACTATAGTATCTGATTTTTCCTTTAATTTCTCAAGACCCCACAACGCATTTTCTTTCCTCATCGCGCCTTCTGAGGTGAATGGGGTAGTTACAACTGAAATGACCAGGGCACCTGCTTTCTTTGCTATTTCTGCAACTACTGGCGCTGAGCCAGTACCTGTTCCTCCCCCCATGCCAGCAGTTACAAATACGATATCGGCCCCTTCGACTGCTTCATTGATATCAACCTCTGCTTCCCTTGCAGACATCTCGCCTATTTGCGGTATTGCTCCAGCGCCTAGTCCTCTAGTAGTCCTCCTTCCAAGCAATATCTTCTTAGAAGCCTGGGTGAGCAGGAGGTGTTGCGCGTCAGTGTTTGCAGCTATAATGTCTGCGCCCTGGATTCCTTCCTCCATAATTCTGCTGATCGTGTTTGATCCTGACCCGCCGCATCCGAAAATTTTGATGCTTGTTTTCAAGCTCTTCAAAACTTCTATTAACTCAGCGTCGGTGTCTTGAAATGTTTCATTGTCAGGCATACTAACTACCACTTTGACAAATTATCTCGATATTTATATGTGATGCTGCATGTCGAAGTCATTCCTCACAGATCATGGAACTGTGAGGCATAACCTTCAGGAGGTCAGTCATCCCTCTTTGCATAGCCATGAGCCATAGATTTGTTTGCGAGAACGAATGATTTCTCTCTGTTAAATCCAACAGCACCAAGGGAATATTCTGAATTGCCTGCGATAGATTCCCACTCTTTTTCAAGATTTTCTCTGTTGCAGTAGAGGTCATAGGACAATTGTCTCCTAATAATCTCTTCCCCAACTCCAGTTGCAGCAATACCAAACCCATTCTTTACCAAAATTCCAGAACCAGGAATAGGTGTATCCCCCACTCTCCCCCTCATCATTGGACTGGAACCACCCGTTGAAAGTGCCGCTGCAATCTTCCCGTTGAAGTTTGCGACTGCGCCTACTGTGTCCACTGACTTTGCCTCAGGGTACAAAAATCTAGGATCCTTGGATGCTGTTATCTTGGCCTCTTCCAATCGCTTCCTTGCCTTCTCTGTTGTTGGGTCGTAGATAGGGTGACCCTTCTCGCGTGCAAACTTCGTAGCCCCGTCAGCGCATAGTATAACGTGTGGGCTGCTCTCCATTACTTCCCTCGCAACCTGCACAGGATTCTTCACGAATTCTATATTGATCACGGACCCAAAATTGCCGTCAACCATCACCGATGCATCCATCTGGATGCTTCCATCAAGCCTCATCACTGAACCAGTACCGGCATTGAAATTCACGTCATCTTCCATGTATTTCACGGCCGCAACGGCAGCATCCAGTGGATCTTTGTAGTTGATTGC
Source organism: Thermoplasmata archaeon (assembly GCA_049965815.1). Taxonomy (GTDB): domain Archaea; phylum Thermoplasmatota; class Thermoplasmata; order Thermoplasmatales. The sequence continues at coordinate 26,731 of JBMFVV010000002.1, forward strand.
ATATGAAGCATATTTATCAAGCAAACCGCTCAGCTCATCACTGCTTCCAACTCCGCCATGAAGAATGATCTGTCTCATGGGACTAAATGCGTCAAGGATAAATATTTATTACGCGCGTTGTTCAATAATTGATGTGGTTAAATCGTGACATCGTTTCTATTGGTGACTTCAGCGTTGACGAGATAATGGAAATAATTGATAAAGCAAACAAGATGATCCCATATGCGAGCTCTGGTCATCCTGAAAGACCCCTTTCCGGCAAGATAGTCGCTACGCTATTTTACGAACCAAGTACAAGGACGCGGCTAAGCTTTGAATCAGCCGCAATGAGAATGGACGCAAAGGTACTTGGATTTGGCTCACTTGAAGGGAGCTCTGTTTCCAAGGGTGAAACGCTGTCTGACACTATAAGAATAGTCAACAGTTATTCCGATGCGATAGTACTCCGCCACCCAGCTGAGGGAGCTGCTAGACTCGCATCTGAATTCGCTGACGTGCCTGTAATCAATGCTGGAGATGGCGCTGGGCAGCATCCTACTCAAGCACTGCTCGACATCTTTACAGTCTGGAAGGAGTCAGGTCCCGTGAATGGCAAAAGCATAGGCTTCGTTGGTGATCTGAAGTACGGAAGGACTGTTCACTCCCTGAGCAAAGCACTCTCAATGTTCGACGTTTCTCTCTACTTTATTTCACCTGAAGAACTCCGGATTCCAAAGCACATCAAGAAGGACATTGAAAAGAGGGTCCCGGTAAAGGAAACTAAAAACCTGGAAGATGTCATAGAGGAACTTGACGTGCTCTACGTTACAAGAATTCAGAAGGAGAGATTTCCGGATATTGAAGAATACAAGAAGGTTGCGGGAATATATGTCATAAGACCTTCACTCATATCGAGGGGTAAGAAGAACCTGATCATAATGCATCCGTTACCGAGGGTTGACGAGATACCACCCGAAATTGACAACCTCCCTCAGGCCAGATACTTTAAACAGGCTTCTTACGGAGTACCTGTCAGGATGGCAATTCTTGATCTCATATTGAGAGGTGAGTAAATGACCGAAGAGAAGATGTTAAAGGTTGAGAAGATAAGACGCGGGACTGTGATTGACCACATTCCAGTGGGGAGAGCGTTAAAGGTCCTAAAGATACTTAATATTTCCAGTGACCCTGGAGTAACCGTAGCCATTGCAATCCATGTGAAAAGCAAAAAGATGGGACTGAAGGATGTGGTAAAGATAGAAGACAGGATACTGGATTCATCGGAACTTAACAAGATTGCTCTTATAGCAGATGGTGCAACAATTACTATTGTAGAGGACTACGGAGTGATAAAAAAGTTCGTTGTCAAACTTCCTAATATAATCACAGGAATACTCAAATGCAGCAACCTAAAGTGCGTTTCTAACATGGAAGGCAGCATTATCCCATCGTTCACCTTGATTTCAAAAAATCCGCTTACTATAAAGTGCCACTACTGTGAAAGGGAGATGGAAGCAGACGAGATCGTCGAGAACATCCTTTAGAAAGTGGGGTATTATTCTTCCTTATGGATGGTGACCTCTATTTTGTCGCCATCCCTGAGGCCATATTTCATTCTTAGATTGTTTGGAGAAATTATCTCGAGCACCCTGTCATAGTGCGTCCTTTCTGGGAGTACTATCCCTACTGGTGCGTCAAACATTTTAGCCTTGAGGAGTTTGATAGCCCCAAACTTTCTTCCATCCTGTTCAAATGGTTTCACTTCAAATCCAGGAATGTTGTTGATAATTGTACTGAATGTGGAATAATCCTCTGTGAGTCGTAAATTTAAGGTTCCAGGGAAAGGCTTGAAGTTGAGGTATTCCTTGATGTTATTGACATAGCCATCCCTAGAAATGTAGTAGGACCCTTCCCCCAGTCCTGTGAACAGGGTACCTTCTACAACAACATCACTCGATGAACTCAGTATATACCGAATTGTGTTAAGTTGGTCCTTAAGTTCGTCAAAGGTCTTCTGTGTTAGCGTAACCTCTTCCCCTCGAGCTACTCTTCGTCTGACGATGTAGCCTTCTCTTTCAAGAGTGATCAGGTATCTGGAAACAGACTGTTGGGAAATGCCAAGTCCCCTTGCAATTTCTGAAGTATTCAGTATCTTCTTGCCTCCTCTGTGATTGAGCGCTATCGTTTTGAGGAAATCAAGAATCACTGCTTTCATAGCCTTCTTACCACTCCTCTTGAAACAGATGTGACTCTGAAATTCATGTCCCTCAAAGTGGCTGATAGTGCTCTGTCATTTGTTACTACCGTTCCACCGTATTTCTGGGCGGCCTCAATGATTCCGTCATCGCCGCTAGATTCTACTTTCAGTGTCTTGTACCTGCTGATCGTCTTCAACGCGATCCTCGCATTGGCATTCTTCACCGACAACTTCTTGAGTTCCTCCACAGCGGAGGTTGGAATCCCTATTTCCTCAGCAATAAATCTTTCCAGGGGAATTTTCTCCTTTATTGAATAAATGAGGGCATTAGTGTCCAGGATAATCAATTCTTTTTCACCAATATGCCTAGAGCATAGTTCTTTCGGATTCTATCTATTCTGACTGTCACCTTCTGTCCCTTCTTGGCTCCTGGGATTATCACCGTTATATCCCCCTTAATTGAAATTCCATCCCCATCCCTGTTAACGTCCGTAACTTCTAGATCATACGTCTTTCTCTCTTCAATCTTCTCTTCAGAATACTTTATATCTTTGTGGGCATGAACCGGTCTTTCGGCTCCACAGGCCTTGCATCGTATCACTTCGTTCCTGAATTCCCTTATCAATTCTGTATCATAATTTCCGCATTCGTAGCACTGTACATACGTTCTCAGATATTCTTGGAAAGCTTTTTCGATGCTCCCTTCTGGAGGCTTTCCCTTGAATATGAGTCTTCCATCAGAAATATCCCCAGAAAGACCAAATTGCTTTATCAGGAATTTGTAAACATGCGACTCATCCCTGTTTATTACATCTACAATTTCCTTGAAATTCTTTATTATAGTGAGTTTCCCCTCCGTTATAATTTCAGGTTTTGGAATCTGAAATCTCTTCTTTTCCTCTCTCTTTTGAACAGAGGATTTCACCTTCTTAAGCATCTCTGAATAATCTCTTTCTTCCACTCTAAGACATTGGAACCTTCTTAAAGAATTTTTACAAGTATGCTAAATTTAGCACATTGAATGACAACATTTGACAATTGACTAACATGATTGCACCGCATGACAACATCTGTTCGACATTTGAAAAAAGACGTGTCAAACAAACTTCTGGACAATTTTATGAGATTTGTTATAATAACCCCATATAATTGCGAAGATTTATTTTATTTCAACAAGATTTATTTTAGGTAACTACTAAATTGATTGTACGCCATGATTAGAAATATTTAAATACAGTTAAGTTTATGTCATACTCAAGAGGATTGATCCAAAGTGGATTCTAGTAGTACCAGGAGAATTGCCCTTCGTCTGACACCACAAGAGGATGATGAAATCAATGACTTTCTCAGCACCTCACTTAGATTCAAGACAAAGTCTGAATTAATACGAGCTGCAGTCTACGCATACATCCAACATCCACAGGTACAACAAGCGCCCACAGAGACTTCCGAGATGAAACTTTCTAAAGCAACTCTAAACACTTTGGATCAGATGGTCATGAAGGGTCTCTTCAAAGATAGGTATGATGCAATTGAATTCGTCATAAGGAAGGTCAATGAGGAGCACTTCCTGCCCATGTGGCTTAACAAGCTCGTCAGGGGATACCTTGACGACAGGAACCTTTTGAATTTCGAAGACCTTCAATTCGAAGAAAAGGGTGAGGAGCGACAGAAGGGTGAAAAACGTGATAAATGAAAATAGGACTGGTCTTATTTACAAAGTGAGGAACGGCCTTAAGAGTGGGAGAAAATTCATGGAACCTTCCATTGTATGCGTAGGCATCGGTGGAGGGGGTTGCAATATAGTATCAGAACTTAGTAACAAGAGAAGGGAGGTAAACTTGTACTGCCTCAACACTGATGCTCTTTCTAATGCAAAGCGTAGCGATGTTACCTCTGTAAATATAGGGGCTGATTACATTCTTGATAACAGGGATTCCGGCGGGTACGTGGAAGTTGCCAAAAAGGCGTTCAAGGAAGATTCCGCTATGATCGATGTTCAGGTGCTCAGGAGAGCCGACCTAGTTCTTGTTGTTGCGGCCCTGGGTGGAGGAACTGGTTCAGGCGGAGTAGTTGAAATTGTTAAACTCCTGAAAATGGAGAATACACCCTTCAAAGTGTTTGCTGTGAGGCCTTTCGAATTTGAAGATAAGAGGAAAGAGGTAGCTGACCTAGCAATTGCCCAGCTCAGGAAAGAAACGGATCACCTCGAGATATACGATAACAATGAATTTGAGTCAATAGGGGAAATAAACAAGAGGATCAAAGAGGAAGTGGATTCAACAATCGATAATCAGCTGAAACTTTATGATACCCTCTACGGAAAGTACAGTGATTCATTTGATCGCATAATAGAAGAAACACTGGAAGAAGTACTAAACGAGGAGGTCCTAACATTAGATCTGGAGATAGATCCAATAGAGACAGAAATATCAAAGCCTCATTAATTTCTTTTTTCCATTCTCCCCCCTTTTTCGTATATTTCTCTAAACGTCTTTAGTGAAGGAAAATAGATATCGACAATTCTTATTACAATCTAAATGGCATCCTTAGAAATCCTTCTAAAACAGCTGAATCCGATAAACGGTATAGAAACTAACGAAAGGTTGATCAATGAAACACTGACTGAGAAATTTGACATAGCAGTGTTTCCAGAGATGTTCTATTCCGGTTATTTGCTAAGAGATGAACTGAATCTTTTAACTGTGAACCAGGATTTTGTTCGTACGTTGCAAAAAAGAATTGGTGGTAGAATGCTAATTTTTGGGGCACCGCTAAAGGAGGGATACCTTTACAACACAGCATTCGTGGTCACAGGTGAGTCGGTAAAGATCTACAGGAAGAGACACCTTCCAAACTTCGGTCCATTTGAAGAGATGAGATATTTTCAGCGTGGCAGACAACCTCTAACCGTTGAGTTCAAAGGACTGAAAGTTGGAATTGAGATATGCTATGATCTATTTTTTGCTGATTCTGTGGAAAATGGAATAGACGTCCTAATCAACATTTCTGCTTCCCCATTCACCTCTTATCCTTTCTTCGAAAAAATGCTTCCAGCGCGGGCAATTGAGGCACAGTCTTACGTAGTATACGTGAACACTGCTGGACTCCAAAGGAATCAAGTGTTCTGGGGCGGAAGTAGAGTAATTGATCCAGATGGAAAAGAAGTACTGCTCCTGAAAAAGTTCAGAGAAGATTCTGGAACAGCACAGGTGAACTCATCAGCAATAGAGTTTGGCAGGAGAAAGAGAAGAGTGTTGAGTGAGGTACTGGATGAGTCTTCGGAATGATTTATTCCTTGCTAAGGTCTTGAACACTGAACTCAAGTACCAGTACCTTAAAAATACCCCCAGGTTTCAAAAAACTGATAAACAATCGGTTGCAAGCTCTAAGAAGTATTTGACAAGTACGGTCAGATCATCTCTATATGTCAATACAATGATCTACGCAATAATTTCCATCTCATTTGGGGCAATATCTACTGAATCAAAGGTTTCTAGCAATAGCTTCATTCTGTTTCTTCTTCTGCTGATACTTGCAATAATGAGTGACACGCAGTTTTATCGAGGGATTTGGGACATGAAACTGCTGACCCCTCTCACACAGCTCCCATTGAAGGTCGAAAAGAGAGTTGTACCATTATCACTTTTCCTTTACAATGAATTTTATCTTCCATTTGTCACAATTCCAGCAGGTATGGTGATATCAGTTGGAATGAGAAATCCTATACCATTAGTGGTCTTTTCCCTCTTTACAGTTCTGTTCATCTATGTTGCGAGACTCGTCTCACTGCTCCTTGGAGTGACATTTGTCAAAACAAATACGAACAGGAGAACAAAAAGGCTTTACCTGGGCCAAGTTTTCCAGGTGATTATATTCGTCATTTTCATACTCGCAATAGAGATAGCTGCAAACCCATCTTTTCAGGGGTATGTTAAGATCCCGTCGTTTCTTTATTACTTTATTCCCGTTGCTTCGCAGTATCTCTATTCTCTTTCCATTTACCCGTTTGCTGCATTCGCTGCGGTATTTGCTATTGTATATCCCTCATATTTATACATACAGAGAAAAAGTTTCACGGAAAAGATGGAAACTTTTGCAGATATACCAGGGGATCGCAGGAGAAACATATCACTCAGAATAAGGAAACCCATAACGTCCCTGATAGACAAGGACTTCAAGGTGATACTTCGTAGGAGGGGGGCAATCATGATTATGGTTATACCGGTAACTTTCATCATTCCGATAATTCCTACCTTGCTAACTGTCTCTTCAGGAACTTTTGAGTCAGTATTCTACGTACCGTACATTTCATTAGTCTTCCTCATAGATTTTGTACTCATGATCGGCCTTGAGGGAAAGGCCGCATGGCATCTTTCAGCATTACCAATCACCAGGCGCCAGTTCTTTTTCTCAAAGCTCCTCAGCATCTTCGTTATCGGGTTGGTTTATTACGGTGCTCTTGTCGGTATCATTGCAATTGTCAACAGGGGAATGATCTCGTATATGCTATACAATTACCCGTTCTTCGCTCTTATACTCACAGCAGTACTGTTTGCAGGCGGAACATATCTTGTAAACGCCATTCCGAATGAAGTCTATACACTATCTCAAGAAGGCATAGGGGGGAGGTGGATATTCATGAAGACATTCATCATCGGTCTACCCATAATAGTACTAAATGCGCTTGTGTTTGCGTTTGCCAAGTACATTATAAACTTTAACATTTCATATTACGTTAAAGGATATGCGATCACAATTGTACTAGATGCACTGATCTCGTACCTCTTCCTCAGGTTGTTCATTAGGAAAGGGGCCCACTTTTAGCTTTATTTTTATAACAGGGCATCTCATGAGGGTTCAGTGGATAACGTTAGAAAAGTCGACCCGGTAAATCCAGACACAGACATAATCAATGAAGCAGCTAACATAATTGTCAAAGGAGGAACTGTAGCGTTCCCAACGGAAACAGTTTATGGGCTTGGGGCGAATGCTTTGGATGATGAGGCCTGCAGGAAAATATTCAAGATCAAAGGTAGAGAGCAAGACAACCCCATAATTGTTCACATAAGTGACTTTGATCAACTTGATTACGTGTCGCAAGGCCTCTCCGGAAGAATCAGAGAAGCATTTGAAATAGTCTGGCCTGGTCCGCTTACAGTAGTGCTGGCTAAAAAGAACATTGGCTCAGTTCCTACTGCCGGACTAGATAGCGTTGCGATCAGGATGCCTGCTCACAGAATTCCTCAAGAACTTATTAAAAGAAGCGGATTTCCTATTGCGGCTCCCAGTGCAAACAAGTCAGGTCGTCCCAGTCCAGTATTTGCATCTGAAGTTGCTGAGGACTTGGATAATAAGGTGGATATGATACTCGACGGAGGCCCCGCATCATTTGGAGTTGAATCAACAGTAATATTGTTCAGGAATGACGAAGTGGTTATCCTTAGACCTGGAGCATTCTCTGCAGAGGATATCAAGAGACTATTCAATCTCAAAGTTTCAATTTCAGGAGAAGTACCAGATGCCCCAATCTCACCAGGTATGAAGTACAGGCATTATGCTCCAGAGAAGGAACTGGTACTGGGGTTAGATGAAGATAAGATAATAAAGGAGTGTGAAGCTGGCGATGTCTTATTCATCGGTAGCTCCGAAATGGCAAAGAGGGTGAATTCAGAATCCATCATGCTGGGCTCAAGGAAAGATCTTTACGAGGTTGCAAGAAATCTATTTCCGTCCTTCAGGGAACTGGACAGAAGCAAGTACCCTAAGGGAATAATCGAGGGGTTCGAAGAGAAAGGGATAGGTCTTGCAATAATGAACAGGATCAGGAAGGCTACCGGAGGGAAAGTAATCTAAAATGGTTGTGTAGTTGTAGCCCAAGTTGTCTGTTAACAACTGTCTACAAATATTTGAGCGTTGTATATTGATTATTAACCAGTTGCGTTAATCTTTGTAGAACCCTCTGGATTTGAGGTATTCCAGAATCGTATTCACGCTTTCCTCGACTGTCTGGGTATCGGTATTCAGGATTATCTCCGGTGATAGAGGCTCCTCATAGGGGTCTTGTAACCCAGTCAGGTTTGTTATCTCCCCCGCTAGTGCCTTCTTGTAGAGCCCCTTTGGGTCTCTCTTAATTAGTACTTCCAGAGGGCAGCGAACAAAAATTTCAATGAAGTTTGAAATTTCGCTTCTTGCCTTCTCTCTAACCTCTCTATAAGGAGAGATAAGCGGGACCAGTGTTACTACTTGGTTCCTAGAAAGAAGTTTTGCAACGAATATGACTCTCTCGTTGTGCTTCTCCCTGTCTTCTTTTGAGAACCCTAGGTCCTTGGACAAGCCCTTTCTAATTTCGTCGCCGTCCAGAATTTCCACGTTCCTGCCCGCCTTGGTTAGTATCGTCTTTAATCGCTCGGCAAGAGTAGTTTTACCTGCTCCCGGTGGTCCCGTGAACCAAAGCACGTATCCGGGCTCACTCGACATAGTCCGTCCCCTCTAGGGGTTCCCCCTGAATGCCATATTTCTTTCTTACTTTGTAGAGCTTTAGAATCGTAGGAGTTATGCGATATATGCTAGAGTCAATCACTTTGCCTATGTTCCTATTTTTTCTGTACATGATGTAGATTCCATCGTAGTCGTGAACGGCATCATCTGGTCCAGTATCATTCTCAAGCAGGTAGTCCGTGTCATACCCGAGGGTACCAGCTGCTCTCCAATTAAGGTCATCAAGATATACAAATAGATCAGACCTGTCGCCATTCACTACCGAATAAACTTCCTCTGGTTCGAACACCTTTGTATTCCACGCCTCTCCCTTTGGTCCCTTTATCGACTTCAATTTCTTTTTCAGAGTTTCGAGCTCAGACCTAACGTCTTCTTTTTCTATTAGTCCCTCTGGTTCCCTTCCCTTGATATTCAAAAAGACCCTAGCATAATATCCCCCCCATGCCCATGCCTTCGAGTGAGCCCAGTCAACGTCAATGTCATCCAAAGAAACGCCAGGTTTTAGTATCTCTGATCTCAACTTCAGGTAACCTTCCTTTATAAGCCACTGGTTTATTGCAAAGGCACCTTTCATACTCTTTGCACCGTGATCTGAAACTACAAGTACAACAGTATCATCATCAAATTCCTCAAGCATCTTTCCAATGTGAGAATCTACCATTTTGAAATATGAGATGAACTTATCCCTCATCTCTTTGTCATCCTCGTATAAGTGGCTCTCTTTGTCGATATATCTCCAGAAGGCGTGATGTATCCTATCGATTCCGATCTCCACCATAAAGAAGAAATCCCACTCCTTTTCCTTTATCATCTTCTCTGCCATTCTGAATCTTGTGTCTGTCATCCTGTATATTTCATCGATGATCTGTTTCTTTTCTGGTTTTCTGAACTTTACATCAAACTGGTAATCTGGGAAATCCCTTAGAATTTCATTCTTTAGACCAGGGGGGTAGGTGAACTCCTTATCTTTGTCCGGGGTAAGAAAGTCTGAGACCATCAATCCAGGAACGGGTCTAGGTGGATATGATGGTGGAACGGCTATGATTATGCTCTTCTTATTTCTCTTGCCTAATATGTCCCAAACAGTATCGAACTTTATATCAAGTGATGTCGGTATCTTTATTTCATTGTAGGAGTTGGGAACTCTTGCCCTGAAACCGTACAGTCCAAGCTCCCCAGGTGATCTACCTGTTGACATGACCATCCATGCAGGAACTGTTATAGGTGGGTCTGAACTCCTCAATTTTCCTGAGATACCTTGTGATGCCATCTTGGATAAAACTGGGAGATCGTCCTTTAGTTTGTTGAAAATTATGTCAGGTGCAGCACAGTCAAGGCCAATTACAGCTACTTTCATGATAAGCACTTAATCCAGATAACCAAGAGATTTGAGTCTGTCCTTCACCTTTTTCTCATCTTCGGCATTGAAAGCTTCTTGTTCACTTCCATGAGTAAGAATCTCCCTAAGAACGAATGTTACGTAATCGCTTACTGAAGTGAAACCTGTCCCTTTGATTTTTTCTTGAATTTTGTCAAAAAGCGGGGTAGGCAGTGAGACGGTGGTATACTTCTTATCTGTCACCATAAATAAGTAGAAAAATAAGCTATTTATAATTTACCTTAATTATATCATTTAAATACTGGCAATTGTAATATTATACATTCTAATTATCAAGACTGGCATCTCTTCAAAGAGTCAAGGTATGAAACTGTCCAACATTTGCTCTCTATAAGGTTGCATAGTACCTTTTATTTTATGTTGTACCGGCTTTTGATATTTTCCACACATCTAAAACAACTTCAATCTCTACCTACGACGTCCTGAAAAATGGGCATTCTGGAAATTTTTCCTATCAAAATCTTCGTCGACAAAGTCCTCTGGTAATAGGCCTCTGATCTACTTTGAGCACAAATTGACATCTCTTGGAAACACGGATCATGACATGCATTTTGCTCTGGGCATCGCAATAGACTAGAAATTTATGATCTTGGGAGTGGCATCAATAATGCGGAGGTGGTAAGGACCATACATCGCGTTCTTTAAAAGGCTCTAGGAAAGAATTATATATTATTTGATACTTGGACAATTCTGGTGATGAACGTGGCTGATAATAACACAATATTCATCGGGAAAAAGCCTACGGAAAACTACGTTTTTAGTACGATAATGCTCTTTACAAACGGAGCAAGCGAAGTCTCAATTAAGGCCAGGGGGATGGCAATAAAAAGAGCGGTAGACGTTGCTGAAATCGTCAGGAACCGAATGGAATCTATGATGAAAACCCAAGTTAAATACCAGGACATAAAAATTGCTACGGAAAAAGTGCAGAGGGAAGATGGAGAGAGCAACGTTTCCTCAATAGAGATTGTCTTAAAGAAGTAGGTGATTTACCACCTACAATTAATTTTTTAATTTTAAAAATTAAATGTTCCAGATTCTCCACAGGGATGGGCTTGCCAGGATAGGAGAGCTGGAAATTAACAACAAAAAAATATTGACTCCGGTCCTTTTACCTGTTCTTCATCCGTTCAAGATTGATCCTTGGATATCCGTTGTTAAGCAAATGAAAATGGATGGAGTAATTACAAATTCATATATTCTTAAGAAGGGAGGATTTCAGGAAGGAAGAGATATTCATGATCTCCTGGGCTTCAATGGTATCGTGATGACTGACTCCGGAACCTTTCAGGAGCATATGTACGGAGATTTGAACGCCAGCAATCTGGAGATGGTAAAATATCAAGAAAGTATCAACTCAGATATTATAACAATCAGGGATATTTTTTCGGAGATGGACCACTCGAAAGAGAAAATAAAGGAAGATATCTCAGAGAACTACAGGAGAGGGAAAGAAGCTATTTCAGAAACAGGGAAATATGTGGCGTTACCGATACAGGGAGGGATTTATAGGGATCTCAGACAGGAAAGTGCTAAGTTGATGGGGTCTCTTGAAAGTGAATATTTTCCGATTGGTGGTATCGTACCGTTCATGGAGAGGTATATGTATTCTCTCGTGATCGAATCCATTTTAAACGCCAAAATGAACCTTAAGAGTTCTGCCGTAATTCACGCGTTCGGGGCGGGTCATCCCATGTTCTTTCCCCTGTTGTTCTTGGCTGGGGTTGACGTGATCGATTCTTCAGCATACATTAAGTACGCAAGGGACAACAGAATATTGACTGAAACGGGCACAGTAGATCTCAGTTCATTCACGGAAGAACTTCCCGCGTCACCTTATCTTGACAAATTCAATGCTAAGGAAATGGAGTCTCTCTCACAGGACGAGAGGACTACCATCATAGGTATGCACAACCTATATATTTCCGTTAAAGAATTGGAGAAAATAAGACAACAGATTAGGTCAGAAAATATGTGGAACTACGCGGAGTATAGGGCTCATTCCCATCCACTACTGCTTGAAGCACTGAGAAAATTTCATGATTTTTACGATTACACTGAGCGTTTCGAACCACTGTCTAGGCGAACGCCCGTATTTTATACAGGTGAGGAGACATTTAACCGACCTGACGTAAAGAGATTTATCTCTAAGGCAGTCGAGGATAAGCCCGGAATGAAAATAGACAAGAAACCGTACTCATATTATTCCGATTCACCCGACATCTTTGCTCTAAGCCAGTTTGGAGCTATCTCACTCTTTTTGGACGAGACTTATCCAGTTGCTCAGTCCCTGTTTCCAGGAGAATATTACGAAAGTTCAAAGGACATTACGAAGTTTGAGAAACCAGAATGGAAGGAATTCCTAATCAACAAGGTCGACCACATATTCGAGTACCAATTCGGCAAGAAACTCTATTCTTTTCTGGATAGGGGGAAGATCACTCTTCAGAGAAGCAAGAATACGGGGAAAATCAGGAACATTTTTTACGATGGAAAACAAATTCTTGCGCTCAGGGCTTCAGATGGGTTATTCAGTTTGAATTACGTTGGCGCTGCTCTGATTCATTCAAATTTCACGTATCCTCAACACAGGGTAATCGTAGATAAAGAAGTCAGCGAATTTATCAGGGAAGGCAAGAATATTTTTGCAAAATTTGTTGAAGACGCAGACTCTTCAATACGTCCTCACGATGAGGTGATAATCGTTGATCGGGATGATAACCTGTTATCATATGGCAGGGCCATCCTCAACAGAGAAGAGATGATTGACTTCAATAAGGGAATAGCTGTAAAAAATAGATTGAAATCTGACGATGCTAGTTAAGAATTTATGCAAGGTTGCATTTTCAGAGGGTGGAAATAAGGCGGGCAAAAACGGTAGAGGAGTATAAGGTTGTGGAGAATATCCAGAGGGATATCTGGGGAATGATCGACGAGCCACCCGTTCCTTTGCCGATCCTGGTGGCCATTAACTCGAATGGCGGTTTGGTTGAAATTGCGAAGGAGGGGAATAAGATAATAGGTTTCAGCCTCGCATTTCCAGGTTCCAATGGAAATTATAGGTACCTCTATTCACATATGGCAGGTGTGTTACAGGAATATCGGAACAAGAATGTTGGCTACAATATAAAAATGCACCAGTTTGAACAGGCTCGGAAGATGGGGTATACCGAGGTCAGATGGACGTTTGATCCTATGAAAGCAAGGAATGCATTCTTCAACGTGAACAAACTAGGTGCGTACGCGTACGATTACAAGATAAATTACTATGGAATCATGGGCTCAAAGGAAAACCAGGGAGTAGAGTCTGACAGAATCGAAGCACATAAGTTTCTAGACAGAGAGAAGATTGTAACTCCAAATTTTGAAATTCTGGCACGAATAACCGATTTCCCCAAACCCTGGCAAAACTTCAAAATAAAAGGGGAATCTGTAGCAATCGAAGTGCCAGGGGAACTAGGAAGCAACGATCTTGAGCTTGCAAAGAGTTGGAGAGTGACACTGAGAAGGGCAATAATGCTTCTTGAAGAAAATGGGTACGTAATGAATAACGTAATCAAGGAAGAAAAATCCGCTCTGTTTGTATTTACGTTACGTGAAAAATTAGGTATATAATCAAATAGAGAGATCTTCTACTTCAGTTTCCTTTCTCTTTTTTGGTATCTTCTTTGTCTTCCAATAGGTGGTAACATAGCCAGCCACCAGATTCCTCAGTTTCTTCGAGGCATCTGGAATCACCTTCTCCACTATCTCCTTATTGTGTTCAAAATCCTTCCCAAGGTACTGTTCATATTCGTCGTATATCTGTCTCGCAACTGTTTTCACTAATGTTGGCCTAATGGCTCCCATTGCTCTCGATATATTCACAAACTAATTAAATATTTCATTTGGACGATTCAGTGAATTCAGCAGATCCTTTCAATACAGCGAACAAAGCAGAATAGGCCGGAAGTTCGTACTTCCCTTCTTGAAGCTCCCTCTTTTCATCATTAAATTCTATGGAAAACTTCTTGGTTACAACTATTTCATAACTGTCTTGAAATGTCTGTGGAATGGCATCAGTCAAAGGATTGAATGCTTCCAGTTTTTCAGATGGTATAACCTTTACCATCAAACCCGACTTCCCGTGAAGGCTTCCCGGAGTTCGTATTAATCGATGGATATCTATAGTCACAGGTTCATCTATCCTCGACGAGAATCTCTTTACAGCTATCAGCCTGGCATTCCTGTCAATGTAGTCACCCTTTTTTATTTCCCTCTTTCCAAGACTACCGGTTGTCTCTCCGGTAGCTTTTTCAATTTTCTGTCGCCACTTCCTGTCCTGTGAGTCCAGGATTTCCATTAGAAATTCCTTTACCTGGTTTATCCTCTCATCCCATCTTGTCTTTGTAGTGGATTTGAAACCCGAGGAAATGCACCTTCCAGAGATATAGTCAACAATTTCCCTCCTCTCCTGTGATTCGAGTCCCTCGAATATCGAATAAACATGAACATGATAACCTCTGCTGCCCGAGAAAACGATCTCAAGGTTCTTTCCGTCTACGCTCAGGTCGTCAGTTAGCAAGACCAACAGTTTTTTGAGTTCTTCTTTAACGGCAGTAAGCATCTCAGAGTAACCCATTTTCTCTGCACCTTCGATGTGGTCACCGTCTATGTCGAAAACTAGATCTGCTCCTGTCCACCTCTTGTTGTCCATAGATGCCTCGGGATTCTGATAATAGGCGCTGGAATAATAGAAATGCATTGGAGTATTGTTCCTTACGTAATCAACAAGTGCACGCATATCTGGAAATGAAGTGTGCCTTACCATACCCTGTTTGCCAAAAGCTGTGAAGGCGAGTTCTCTATTGCTTATTCTTCTTATGTCAAATGAATCAACAGTAGCGTAGTATTTCTTAAAGAGGTCCTGGACGACTCTTCCTGACAGCTCATTCATCTTTCTTCCTGTTGAAGAAGAAGTACAGGGCGACTATTGATACTACAACTCCCCCGGTGAATATCCACCCATAAAGGGATCTTACACTGGGATTATTGAAGCTCGTGGGAGTTGAATTCGAGAAACCTGGGAGAGCTCCTGCGTTCAGTTTCTCCTGATTCGTGTATCCCGAGTTAGTCGCATCAAGTGGGGCAATTTTCTCAAACGCAATTGTTACGTTCTTTTCCGTGAAATTTCCTGTTGCCTCCATTGCTTCTATGAATTCAGCACCATAAGGGTTGAGACCTGTCATGCCGTAATCGAAGAGAATGTAGTTGCGAAGCGGGCTATCTCTCCAGTTATAAGTTGAAAAGTTTTTGCTGAAAATCACTGGATATACCGTACTGTTCCAGTTACTGCTCAGTATAGTTATTATGTAACCCTGAAAAGTATGGTAGGTTACAGTTGGATAATTTACAGTAGATTGCGCATCGCTCTGGCCATTAATCACGATAACGGCAGCCAGAAGAACAATGACCATTATGGCGAAGAACCGTCTGTTCACTGGAAAGGGTATGGCTAACTCAATTAAAATTTTTCTATTACGAATCTTACTGCACTTGAAAAGAAGCGACTTCCCATTCCTTCTCTCTTTTCCCCCCTTGTCCAATCAGATTCAGTGACGTTATAAAAGACCCTTTCAGGGTGAGGCATTATCCCCAGGACGTTCCCTTCCTTATTGCATAACCCAGCAATATTGTGATCTGATCCGTTTGGATTCCACGGATAATCACTTGGTTTTCCCCTGTCGTCAACGTAAGTAATAACATTCATGCCGTTCTTTATTATTCCTTTGAGAATATCCAAGTCTCTTGTTACAAACCTTCCTTCAGAATGAGCTATTGGAAGTTTCACCACTTCTCCCTCATTAAACTCCCTCAAAAACAGGCAGTTACCACTCCTCACCTTTAAATAGACAGTTCGCGCCTCAAACCTGTTTGACATATTCGGTGCGAGCGCTGCTTCTATACCATATTTTCCTTCAATGTTTGGTATTAGCCCTAGTTCCACCAGTACCTGGAAACCGTTGCAGGATCCCATTACGGGCCTACCGCTCTCTACAAATTCTTCCAGATCATTCATAAGCCCAGACTTTAATCTTGCAGCCATAATTGCCCCTGCTCTGACATAATCTCCTGCAGAGAAACCTCCTGGAAAGAATAGAATATCATAGTCGCCGAATTTCTTGCTCCCGTTTTCAAGCTTCTTAAGGTGCACTATTTCCGGGGAGGTACCAGAATGCTTGAATGAAAGGAACGCCTCCTCCTCGTTGTTTGTCCCCTCCATCGTAAGTACCGCAACCCTGATATCTCGGGTCATTGGTATCCCTTCTTCCATTTTCTGAGTATTCTGTCAATACTGATATCCATTACTCTCTCTTCTCCTGTCTTAACGGAGAGCGAAGATTCCTGGGTGTAGCCGATATGTATGGCATCATCTCTCATGATCTCCAAGAACTTTTCCTCTTTTCCCATCTTTACCTCAACAATCCAGCTAGATTGTGGTTCCGAAAAGAGGGCAAAATCTGTTCTCAGCCCCAAGGGAGAGAGATCGATAGAAGCACCAATTGACGATCCTATGGTCATTTCTGATATGGTTGTAGCCATTCCACCATCTGAAACATCATGTATTGCACCTACGGTCTGGAGCCCAATAGCCTTTAGAAGATTCCAGCCTCTCTGCTTTAGTATCCTTGGATCAGAATAGGGGACCCTCCCTCCTGCCTTTTTCAACTGCCTGAAGTAAAGGGAGCCTCCGAGGTCAGTCGTTGGTGCCCCTACAAGGTAGATCGAACTTCCAGTTTGCTTGAAATCCGGAGTAATTGATTTCTGTATATCTTCTACCTTCCCAACTCCTAATAATGTAGGAAAAGTCGGGATTCTCCTCTTCCCTGTCTCATTGTAGAAAGATACATTTCCTGAAACAAATGGAATATTCAAGGAGAATGCAGAGTCGTGAAGTCCCTGGACCATTGATATGAATTCACCCATTATCTCAGGTTTTTCTGGGTTTCCAGCGTTTAAGCAGTCTGAAAATCCAAGTGGATCCGCACCTACCGATATCAAGTTTCTAACAGTTTCATCAACTGATGCCATTGCGCCACGGTATGGGTCTATGTGCGAATAGAACGGATTGGAACCGTGAGTTATGGCCACTCCCACTTCCCTGTTCCAATCTGACCTTATAACAGATGCATCGGTTGGGCCTTCCCTGCCTACTATGCCACTGAATGGTCCAATCACAGTGCTACCTCTCACCGTATGGTCGTACTGCCTAACGGCATATTCCTTAGTTCTAACGTTCTTGTCTGAAAGCATATTCAACAGAATTTTGTCGTAATCAGTTGGTTGTTTAGGAAGAACTTGCACGATGTGCATTTCGACCTTTGACGAAGGCCTTTCATATAACATTGGAGAGGTCATAAACTCTGTCTTGAGATCAAGTACCATCTTGTCTTTAAAGAAAATTTTCAATCTTTTCCCATTCTGACTTTCTCCTATCAATGAAGAAGTGATATCCCATCCTTCCATTATCCGAAGGACTTCATTCACATTTTCCTTTCCAACAGCAAGGAGCATTCTCTCCTGGCTCTCTGAGATCCATATTTCCCAAGGTCTCATGCTTGATTCCTTCAATGGAACCTTGTCAAGATATACAACTCCTCCCATACCACCCGATTCAAGCATTTCACCAACCACGCTGCTAAGCCCGCCGCCTCCAAGGTCCTTGAGTGCATAAATCAGTCCTCTCTCATTAGCTTCCAGAACAGCGTGGATGAGGGGTTCCTTCGTGATCGGGCTCCCAAGCTGAACTGTTGTTATGTCCTCTTGCCCCTTTTTCATCTCAGCTGACGCCATGTTGACTCCGTGGATCCCGTCCCTTCCTGTTTTACCTCCAGCAAGTATCAATTGAATCCCTGGCTCTGAAATGGCTGAGGACCTTATCTTGTCTTTCTTCACAAGACCCACGCAGCCTACATTCACCAGTACATTTGGAGAAAAGAAATCTGAATAAACAATGCCACCTGAAACAGTCGGTATTCCTACACGGTTTCCATAGTCCCTGATTCCTGAAATTACACCCGTTTCAATGAATCTGGGTGACGGGAAGCCTTCTTTTTTCTTTGTGCCAAAGTATAGTACATCCGTCACCGCTATCGGCTGCGCACCCATGCTCAGTATATCTCTCAGAATGCCACCCACTCCTGTAGCAGCTCCACCATATGGTTCTATGGCCGACGGATGGTTGTGGCTTTCAATTTTGAATGCAACTGCAGTATCATAATCAAGTGAAACTAGACCTGCATCCCCCTCAGCAACAATCTTCTCCTTCCCAATTCCAAAGATGTATTTCTTTAGATGAATCTTTGAACTTTTATAGCTGCAATGTTCACTCCATGCCTGTGCTACTGCCTGCATTTCTACATCGGTAGGATTCCTTCCTTCAGTTTCAAAATAAGTCTTGATCCTAGACATCTCATCTGAAGAGAGCCCAAGGTTCATGTCTTTTGAAACAGCGTCCAACTGGTCTTTCGACATCCCGATTACGGGGATTTCTGATGCAGTTCCTGATTCACTCATCAACTACACACTCGTTGATCACAGGGTTTGCAAGCAACTTTTCGCAGAATTCCTTGCCCGTTTTCTTGTTTCCTTTCGACAAGGTAATAAAATAAACTTTTCCAGTTCTTACGTCCTTGACATTATCATATCCCAACAACTTCAGTGCCTTGAGAACGGAATTCCCTTCAGAATCTTCGACTGTTTTCTTGAAAGTTACGGTGATCCTAAGTTCCACCATACCTGCAGATATTTTTTTGATAGATAAACTTGACAATCAGCTGTACTTTATCACAAGGTCCATGAATATGTCAGAAACATCTTCGCATTTGTCAGTGACTGTTTCAAGGTATTCATAAATCTCCTTGAGTTTTAGCAGCTTTATCGCATCTGTCATCTTAAATATCTCCCTGTATGATTCTTCAAGTACGTCATCTGCCTCATTTTCGAGTTCGTTGATTTTTACCGTCTCTGCCATTATATCGGTCATATCGTCACTGCTGAAATTGCCAAGGAGATTGAGTGCCTTATTCACTTCAGTGACGGACTCTAGTATAATGTTGCTAAACACGTCCATGAACCTTGTCTTCTCTACTTTGAAGAGTGAAATCCTCTTAGCGACGGCATTGATGAAGTCAAGAATATCATCATACTTTGTTGCGAGATTCCCGACGTCAACAGATTCCAGTGGCTTTTTCATGTGGTTAACTTTTGTATATATTTCGTGAACTATGCCATCTGCCTCGTGTTCTATACGTCGAATACGATCAGCCCTTTCTTGAAGATTGTCATAATTGGTCGTCATTTCAGCCAGTTCTGAAGCACCTTCCTTTACCTTCTCTCCGAGTTTCTGGAGGTACTTTGAAAACTCGAGAAACACTATTGAAGATTCTTCCAGAGAAAGTCCTTTGGCTTCAGTTCCTAGCATCCAGGTAAATAAGGCTCCGACAAGCATGAAAGCAAAAACAAGCAAGAAAAGATTGTTCCATCCATAGTAGAGTTCGAATATCGGGAACATCAGTGTCCCGAAGACTGCACCTAGCCTGCTAAAGGCTGAAGCCGTCCCCTGAGCAGTAGCCCTTAACCTGGTTGGGAATATTTCAGTTGGAACTATCCACGTCGTTAAGTTTGGTCCAACGTTTTCAAAGAATTGGTAGGCAGCTAGTACCAGAATCATGATATAAATCCCGTGGCCAAAGGTCAGTGCAAATAGAAGTGCAGCGACTGCCATCCCCAGAAATCCTATTTCCTGAAGCCTCAACCTGCCAAGTCTCTCAATTACCAAGAGTGCAACTACGAAGCCGACCAGCACAATTATGTCAAGTATCATGGTTCCGATGATGGCATGTACCTTGTCTAGAATCGTGGTACCTCCAAAACCAACCTTCTCCAGTATTAATGGAATGGATATACCAACCCCATAAACACCTATATCCATGAAGAACCACGGAATCCACGCAAACATCGTTCTTTTCCTGTAAGTACTGCTGAATAATTCAGAGACTCTTCCCCTACGCTCAGGTTCAACGCTGGCAAGGTCCTTGCTATAGTCTATTTGATACTTCTCCTTTATTTGCTCTATCACCTTCTTTGCTTCACTGCCCCTGTTGTTTGTGAGCAGCCACCTTGGGGATTCGGGCATGGTTCGCCTGAGTAAGAGAACCACAACTGCAGGTATCACACCAGAAGCAAGCATTATCCTCCACGTAGCGATCTGCATTCCGAATATATTCAGGAAGTCGAATCTTCCAACGCTGAATCCAACAACTGCAGCAAGTAGCGACCCAATACCCCAGAACATGAAGGTCCTCGTTACCAGCTTTCCTCTCATCTGCTTAGGAGAAAATTCAGCAACATATGTAGAAGAAATGGGATAGTCTGCACCTATACCTATTCCAAGCAAGAACCTGAAGATTATGAGTTCATTTATATTAGTTGCCAAGGAGGTCAGGAAGCCAAAAAATATGAAGAAAATCAGATCTATTATGTAGAGCGTCCTTCTTCCAACCCTATCCGCATATCTGCCCAGGAAGAGGGCTCCAAAGAACATTCCTATAAGTGCAGATGATTGCAGAAAGCCCAGTTGCACTGCTCCCAGTGTTTTTGGCGCCAACCAGTTCTGGGACTCTACATATATCAGTGCTACGGAAATGATGAATAGGTCGTAGCCATCAAGAAATACACCAGCCGCGGATAACGAAACGACCTTTCTCAGGAATCGATTTTGTTTCTTGACGACCTCTTCCATTTATTATAGAATCACCATTTATCATAATTAGATTATCCACTTAATTGAGCATTCACTGTCAATACTTTTTCAGAATAGAGATGCGCTTGTTCCACTAAATATAAGAACACCTCTGATCTGATGGGAGAGCCTTTCCTCTACTGATTATGAATCACGATTTAATTTTGAGCTGAACTCTTGGTGTGCCTTAAATATGGCGTTCCAGGTCATCATGCCTATCACCTGGCCATTATCTTTACTCACAATAGGAACGTGAGATATATTATTGACAGAAAGTTTCTTCATAATTTCTAGCAGCGTTTCGTCCTCGTAACCGTAAACCACGTTCCTGGTCATCACATGAGAAACTGACTCCATGTCCTGATGTATCAGCTTTACTTGAATAAGGTCTGATTTGCTTACTATTCCAACAAGCTTCCCTTTCTCAATTATGGGAATGCCAGTTACTCCTCTGTCCTCCATTAGTTGCACTGCAATCGAGACCGGGGTTGCAGGATCAACGGTTGGTACGTCTCTTGACATTGCTTCTTTTGCAGTGAGATATGAAAGTACAGGTATGTTGTATTCACCCCTGTGTGCCTGGGATTCTGATCTGTTCCTAACCTGGCTCCTGTAAATTGAGTATTTATACCCCACTACATAGTACGATGTTACAACAGCAACCATAGACGGTATCATGACCTCTAGACTACCGGTCATTTCACTCACCATCAAAATTACAGCTATGGGAGTTCTTCCAACTCCGGCGAACAGCGCCATCATCCCTACCAGTACGAAAGGAGCAGGAGAAAGTACCAGGGTAGGGTTAACCATATGAACTCCAGTCCACATTGCAGCACCAACAAACCCACCTATAACCAGAGAGGGAGCGAAAACGCCAGCGCTTCCACCTGACGAAATTGTGAATGAAGTGGCTATTATCTTCGCAAACACTACTATGATAAGCGCTAGAAGTATAGGAACAACGAAATAGACAGGTTCAGCAGATTTCAGGTTACCATCCATCAGGTACTGGAGGTACCCATAGCTCATTCCAATTGTCTGGGGAAAAAACATTGCAATGATGCCTGCTACCGCACCCCCTATCATGGGCTTGATAAACTTCTTCACTTTCAATTTCGAGAAAAGTCTCTTAACCCAATAGAAGAACGAAGAGTAGAATTTCCCCACCAAACCACATATTATGCCAAGGACAGCGTAAAGGATAAGATTCAAAGGATGATCGAAAGTATATGGAGATGATAGGCTAAACATCGGTGAGAAATTGGTAAATGAAGCAAATATTACATAGCCTACTGGAGATGCTATAAACGCTGGTGTAAGTGCCTCGACCTCCATATCTCCTCCACTGTAAAGTATTTCAGCGCTCAATATGGCGCCTGCAAATGGGGATCTAAATATTGCACCTATTCCTGCCCCAATGCCTGCTGCAACCGCGATCCTCCTGTCCCTATTTGACATTCCGAATACGGTAGCGACATAAGAACCAAATCCAGCAGAGATTTGTGCTGTTGGTCCCTCTCTACCTCCGCTTCCGCCAGAACCTATTGTGATTGCAGACGCAATCATCTTCACGACTGGAACTCTCTTCCTGATGACGCCATTTTTGTTGTGGAACGCATCTATTGCAGCGTCTGTACCATGGCCTTCAGCTTCTGGGGCAAAAAAGAAGATGATTAAACCAACAATTAGTCCACCCAGAGCCATGGAGAGCGGAATCAGGAAATAATGAGGTGAAACGGAGAGGGGAGCGGTAATCTCTCCAGCTGGGTTCGGTGGGTAGAAACCCGTTATTCTTCCAAGAAAATTGTCTGTAGTGAATTGAATGAGGTAATAGAAAGCCGCAGCTCCCAGACCAGCTACAATTCCTATAAGGAGGCCGACAGTTACCCATTTACCAAGATAGCTTGAATTTATAAAATTCTTGAAATCTATCTTCTTCCGTCCTCCCCCAGCGGTCATTTTTACATTTAGAAGAGCACAATCTTACTTATTATTTTCCGTGAATTCAGACAAGAATTCTTTAGGTTGGCTGTTTATTTCCTTAATCGAAGTGCTAGCTGGATTAACGTGCCTAGCATATTTGAATCAATAATATTCCGAGTCATTTGCTTTCAATAAACAGGTCTGGAAAACTTAAGCTATTTGTACTTTAAAAAAATCAAAAAATGAGGAATAAATAAAAGAATAACGAAATTGTGGTACGGGTGCGCATCGTGAATTCTACCTATTCCTCCTGTGATACGTACTGAGTTCCCAGTGTTGAGATCTCTTCAATGTCCTCGGTCCTGTATCCACTGATGAGGGACCAGAAGTAGAATATCAGAGCTACGACAGCCACAACTATCAGGTCAATAGGGAACTTCAGAATACCTATACCTCCAAAAGTCGTCCCGCCAATGTAAGACAGAATCACTAAAGCAATTATGTAGACAGGTACCCATGCACCAGCCTTCAGATCCTTGCCAGAGAATGTACCGGGTGCTTTGAATCCGTATACCATAACCCCCCATACAACCAGGCCGATACCTATTGCTATAGCTAGGTAGCCAACTAGCGGCCACCCGCTCCAGTAGACTATTTCTGAAGCACCTATGAATGCGATTGGAGAGAGGATTGACGCAGCGCCCAGTCTAAATGGTCTCTTGAATTCTGAAGCGTGTTTCCTGAAGGTCATCAGTGCGCTTCCACCTACTATGTATGTGAACACAGTTGCACTAGTTATAAAGCCAACCATCTTGTACCAGCTCGGGAAAGGTGCGAAGAATAGGAATCCGATTACAAGCGAAATGAGCAGTGGAAGGAAGGGAATTCTATGTTTTTCATTAATTTTGATCATTCTCTTAGGGAAGAACCCTAGCGTCCCCAGCCCGTAAAGGGTCCTCTGTGACGTACCTAGATACACGTTCAGAGTTCCGGATGGAGAAACGTACGCATCTGCGAAGAGAAGGTATGTAAGCCAGACAAGTCCTGCAGAGGAAGCCAGTGTTGCAAATGGAGCAGTTACGACTCCGCCTGACAATGAACTCCATGCTCCTGGACTAATTCCGATGGATGCCCAGTTGACCTGTCCAATGAAAACAACCTGTAATAGGACGTAAAGGGCGATTCCTATCAGGACGGATCCTATGGTTGCAATGGGAATAGATCTCTGGGGTGTCTTGGCTTCTCCACCGTAATCAATGGCCTGTCTGAATCCCAGGAAGGAGAATACTATTCCTGAAAGGGAAACGGCCGCAAAGACGTTTGCCCAACCATATGGAACCAGTCCATTGTGCAGAACAAAATTCCCAATGTTAAAGTGCACAGCAAACAGGAGCAGAACGGTTCCCAGTGGTATTATAAGTTTCCACCAGGTCATTCCAGAATTCGTCTTCCCCATTATTCTGACGCCCAGATAGTTTAGGAAGAAGAAGAATATCATCAATAGTGCCGCAAGTAATATACCCAGCCCCGATAATACGGCCGTCGGTGTGACCAAACCAGGTATATAGGTACCTGCGTATGTTATTACTGCCTCTGCTTCTATGGCCGGAACTGAAACAGCAGATAGAAAATAAGCCCATCCAAATAAGTAGCCGGCAAAAGAGCCATGTGAGTACTGTCCATATCTTACGATTGCACCAGACCTTGGGAGCATTCCGCCCAGTTCCGCGTAAACAACAGCGATCGAAAGCACGATAAGTCCTCCGATGATCCACGCGAATATTGCTCCTGGACCGGCCAGTATCGCTGCACCGGAGGCGGCAAACAGCCAACCAGAACCAATTATTCCACCTAGGCTGAGGAACAATAGATCCCAGGTTGACAACGCACGCCTCAGTTTCTTGTCAGATTTCACCGCAGTTTCTTCAACTGCTGCCTTGGTGATTTCTACTGACGTTTTTTCTATTGTCAAACGAACACCTCAGCGTTGATTATGAAACTACTATTATTTAATCATTATCACAGTTCTACAATTTACCTTAAATAGTAAAGGCCAAAATATGCGATTTACGATGTCTAATTTAGCTTAGTAATCTTTGCAAATTATAGTGACCCAAACGGTCAAATCGGCATTTATGTACAGATCTTTAATTGGTCACAGATAGTGTTTCTGGCTCTTTCTGTATAGGCAATGCCTCGATCCACTCTAAATGAGTGTAATTCTGAAAGGAGACATATGAAAATACTAGAAATTGATTTTGGGGCAATGATATTTGCATTCATTGGAAAGGGTGGGGTTGGGAAAACTACGATTGCATCGGCAGCTGCGTTAGACCTTTCTAGAATTGGAAGAACTACCTTAGTATCTAGCGATTTCATGCCGTCTTTAAAATACCTGTTTCCATCAAATCCAGAAAACCTAGATGTATTTGAGTTAAACCAAAAGGAGGTATCTGAAAAGTGGAAGAAGACTTACGGTGACGAGGTAGTCACAGTACTCAGCAACCTTTTCGAGGTTGAGGACTGGATTCTTGACCATGTTGCTGAAAGTCCTGGTGTAGCTGAAGAATTTATGATCTCCAATATTATGGAGCTTGACAGTTCTGACAAATATGACTATGTTGTTTGGGACACAGCTGCATCATCCTCAACCATGCATCTCATTTTCCTTCAGAAGGAATTTTATGACCATCTCAGCAGGGACGTGAAGATTTACCTCAAGTTGCGAGATTCTATTAGGTCCGATAAGATGCTTACCCTTCTGGAACGATGGAGAATGCTCGCAACCAACGTATGGAATCAGTTACTTTCCACTAAGTTTTTCCTGGTAACAACAGGTGACGAACTGAGCATTGTCCAGGCAGGCCAGATTCAGGAAGACCTCAGAACAATGGGAATTGAAGTAGCCGCAACAATATGCAACAGGGGGGGAGATGAATGTAATGATAAGAACAAGTTCAATGTACCAGAGAACAGAGGTTCTGCGAGAGACATAGTTGATTCAGTATCTAGACGCCTCATCGACAATGGGATGGTCGAGCTGCTTCGCAGACTTGCTAAGGACCAAAAAGTTTAGTAAGAAACGATATTCCCAACGTGGTCGCTTCAAATGATAGATATCAGCGGAAAGGAAGATGTTAAGAGAGAAGCTGTAGCAGAGGGATCTATAATTCTCAAGAGGACAACTATCGACGCAATCAAAAATGGAAATATAAAGAAGGGCAACGTTGTGGAAGCATCGAAGATTGCAGGCGTTTTAGGAGCAAAGATGACACCGCAGATAATACCTCATTGCCACCCGATTCCACTGGAGTCTGTGAGCACCGGGGTAGAAGTTCGTAATGACAGAGTTACAGTAACGTGCACAATAAAGGCGAGATACAAAACAGGAGTTGAAATGGAGGCGCTAACTTGTGTAAACTCTATGCTTCTGACTATATGGGACATGGTCAAGTACCTTGAGAAGGATGAGAAGGGGCAGTACGCGCATACAGAAATTTCTGGCATAAAAGTTCTAAAGAAGGTAAAACAGAGGGATTGATTTAAATGGTACACAAAACGGAACCAGACAGGAAATTCAATATTTTGATAGCGGTCGTATCAACGTCCAGGACTTTGAAATCTGATGTATCTGGTGATGCACTCAAGGAAGCATTCCTCGCCCGAAATCATTCGGTTGAGAAGGTGATCTGTAAGGACGATGAGGTAGAGATAAGGGAGACGTTTGAATCCAATCCTGACCACGATATATTCATCTTTGTTGGCGGAACCGGACCCAGCAGGAAAGATGTGACTGTCCAAAGCCTCAGAAAGATCGCCGATAAGGAAATGGTCGGGTTTGGCGAACTGTTCAGAAAGGAATCAAACGAGATATTTGCCTACCTCTCCAATTCAACATTACTCATAAAGGATAGAAAGCAGGTATACTGCATTCCAGGATCTCCTGACGCAACCTCAATAGCCTTTTCTTTGATCAATTCTATAATGGGGCACATATATCACGAACTGAACAAAGAATAGGCGTTATTATCCGCCTCATTAACCATTCATAATTTCGCCAATGTTTTCTGGGAATTTATACCCTGGAAAATCCTTCTTGAATTTAGATGACCTTTTAAGCATTTCCAGAAACCTTTTGCCATTATCTGATTTATAAAATTCTTTTCCCATCAGAATGTCATAGTTTTCGTCCCTTATCTTGGCGAAGGACAGATTCAATTTTCTTGCATAGAACTCTATGGAAACGCCAGCATCCGCCCTGCCCTGCTGGACTGCCTTCGCTACTGCTGCGTGGCTTTTTGCTTCCCAGAAGTACCCACGAATTTTCTCCTTCTGGAATTTCTGACCAAGCTCCCTATCGATCTCTGACTCAATCAAGTCCCTCGTCCCTGATCCCTTGTTTCTGTTTACAAATATCAAATCATTTTTTGTTATATCAGAGAAATTAGAGATACCATCCCGAGACACAAATCCCTGTGTCCTGGAAAAGCCCCTTACCATAACATAGTTCCTTTTCTTGTCATCCCTCAGGATAAATGTATTGTATTCACCTCTTCGTAAAAGATGTATACCGCTCACGTCCGCTTCCCCCATCTTCATTGCCTCCACTCCACCCCACGAACCTGCATTGATAAGTACAGGGGAACTGGATGAACCGAATATTACCCTCTCTATCAGCGGATCGTTTGAACCAATGAACAGGAGGTCCCTTTCGCCGTGGTGCAGGGGAAAGTATGGAACCTCGTCATTTTCGTCGTAGAAATTTCTTTCTGACTTCAAAACAATAAATCCGTCGGCGTATGCAAGGCGACTGATTGAACCAGACTCACCAAAAATGGGGTAAGCTCTGCCACTCCTCCCTCTTATTGCAGGCAACACGGTATCCTTCCCCCTTTCAGAATTTATTCTGAAAGGCAATTTTACCAAAGACATTTGCTCGTCTGGTAGCCCAAATGCCTGCTTGAGCGATGGAACAACAACATATCTTAAAACAGATGCTGCAGAAAGGGGGAATCCTGGCATTCCTATGATAATCCCACTGCCCAGCGAGGCGAGAAAAGTCGGTTTTCCTGGCTTTATGGATATACCATGAAACTCTATCTTACCCCCAAGATTTTCTATGACTCGGTATAGCAAATCGTGAAAACCTGCAGATGTTGAACCAGAAGAAATCAGTATTTTGAATTTGTCCAGATTACTTTTAATGAAAACTTCCATTGATTTTTCATCATCTCTTACTGTCCCGAGAATAGAGCAACTGGCTAGACCTGTTCCTTCAAGTGCGGTCTTAAAATAATATGAGTTGCTGTCATAAATCTGACCAACCTTAATAGGACGCCCTGGACTGATAATTTCGTTACCAGTGGAAATAATTCCAACCTTCATTCTGTCCATCACCCTTATCTTTTCAATTCCAGAGGAAGCCAGGAGCGCGATCATTTCAGGTGTTATAGTCTTCCCTTTCCTGACCAATACTTCCCCCATGAAAAAATCTGATCCCGCATGGGCAATATTCTCGCCTGCATTTACTGACTTATAGATTTTGACCATCTCCTTTTCCTTAGACGTGTGTTCTACCATTACCACTGAGTCTGCACCTCTAGGAATAACTGAGCCCGTAGAGATATAAGCGGCCTCTCCACTTCCTATTTCCAAATTTGATGGCTTTCCTATCTCTATGTCCCCAACGATCTCGAGGCTCTTGGGAGAATCTTCATCTGCCCCCACGACCGACTGGTGATCTACCGCGAACCCATCCACTTCTGATCTGTCGAATGGTGGTATGTCCTCCTTGGAGTATACGTCTTCAGCTGCTATCATGCCTCCAACATTCTGGATTTGCATCGTCCTCAACTCAATCAAATTTTCAAATTTTTCTATTAGAACCTGCCTTGCCCGTTCGGGATCAACAAGTGTATGGAATATTTTGGCGGACATTTTACCACCTCAGCATTTCAACCTTTACTAACTGTCCTTCCTCCACGCCCTCCAGATTTTCGTCTATGACCATGATGCCATCCGCATCTATCACTGAGTAAATTACACCAGAGCCAGTGATTCTCGAAGGTATAACTTTCATTTTCCCCCCGCTATCCTCCACCTTGACCCTGACGAAGCTCTTAAAACCTAGGGCGTTTACCACACTTCTTTGTAGTACCCCCTCCCTGATCTCCTTTGCCCCAGGGATCAGGTCAAACCATTTCTCTATCACCCTTATGATCAGATTTTCTGACGCCACAAGTGCCGCCACAGGCAATCCAGAAAGCGTGAAGACTGGTTTGCCGTTCACGATAGCGAAAGATGTTGTCCTTCCCGGCCGTATTTTTAAGCCTCTGAAAACATACTTCCCATTCTTTTCCACGACATATGGTAAATAATCCTTCTCTCCTGGTCCTGTCCCTCCTGTAACAATTATCACGTCCTCCTTTATGCTATCTAGTTTTCGCTTGATCTTTTCAATGTCATCTTGAACTGCTCCATACCCCTTTGTCTTAAATCCCATTCTCTCAAAATAGGATATCAGCAATGGCTGTGTAGAATTTACAACGTCTCCGGAAACTATTTCATCTCCAGTTGAAATGATGCCTACGGATAGGGAACATACGCTGATTTCCTTTATTCCACATTCATATAATGCGGCAACGTGCGATGGGTTCACCTTTTCCCCTCTCTTGACTATTGTAATGCCTTTCATCATATCCTCCCCCTTTCTACTCACGTTCTGAAGTGGCCTGACAGGGGAAAATACCTCAAGTAAATCGCCTGTTTGCTTTGTATCCTCCATCATTACAACTGCATTAGTGCCTGATGGTACAGGAGCACCTGTCATGATCCTGACCGCCTCCCCCTTTCCAACAGCGATTGAGATTCGCGAAGAAGGGAACAGTTCTCCTTTGATGGTGAATGTGGCTGGATTTGTCTTGCTTGCGGAAATTGTTTCGTTGGAATCTATTGCGTATCCGTCCATCGCGCTTCTGTCATTTTTGGGGAAATCGTGGGGTGACTTCACCTCTTCCATGGAGTACTTTCCGACTGCCTTTAGAACGGGAATCTTCTCATGGCTGATCCTGGGTGCGTATTTTTTAGCCTTCAAAATGGCATCTTCAAGGGAAATGAAAGTTTTAAACTCCATAAATAAAAAATTATTACACCCCTAAAACGTTTGCTAAAAAACAAGCTCCTTTGCTTTATCAGTCATAACTCTCAGATACCTTGCCTTTTGAATTGACCGTACATACGCGAAATAATAGCTGCCCTCTATGTTAAATCTTACATATGGGTCTTCATCAGTCCCTACAATCTCATACGGTATTCCAGATACGTCATTAAAATCGAGGGACTCCTCTGTCAGTAGATAGTACCTTCCGTTCAAAGAGGCCAGATTCTTGTAGTCTAGTAGTGATAAAGTCCTGTAATGCTGAATTTTTGAGACTGAATCGACGACCTCGACTACCTGCCCTTCATCTATTGAAACAAGTGACGAAAATCCTATTTCCATGTCCTTTGCATTGTGCGTTGCATAGATATAGTCGAAGTCATATGTTTTTGAAAACTCATCTATAAGACTTATTAGACCTAGACGAGATATCTCGTCCTGGAAGGAAAACGGTTCGTCCATTAACAGGACTGATGGCCTAGAGATGATTGCTCTGGCAATTGCTACCCTCTGTGCCTGTCCCAGTGAAATCTCGTTCGTTCTTTTCTGTAATAACGGAGTGAGACCCATTCGATCAGAGACCTCCCTATAAACATCAATATCCCCGTTCCCGTATCTGATGGATGAGAGCAGGTTGCCATCAACTGTCATTGTACCGAAGAGTAGGAGATCCTGCGGGATGTACCCTATATTCCTTTTCTGAGGCTCCAATGAACCTATGTTCCTACCATTCAGCTCGAATTCCCCTGAGCTTTCCACCAGTCCGGCCAGAGACTGAAGGAGTGTTGTCTTACCAGCTCCATTCTTACCTATGACAAAATTTCTCTTACCTTCCAGCTCAACATCTTGAATGGATAAGGTGAAACCTCCCCTTGTCACGGAATAGTTAGACAATCTTATCATTTTTCACGCTCCAGAAGCTTGATCAACAGAAGAGCTACCAGTCCTGTAAGTATGAGAATGGAAGATGAAGCAACGGCTGTTGGCAAACCAACCGACAGGAATTGATAGTATATCAACACTCCAGCTAAATGGATTCCGCTAGGCAAAATGGAGAATGCTACAATGAGGAGACTTCCAACCTCTGACACTGACCTGGCCCAGGAGAGGATCAGCCCGCGAAGAAGTGCCTTTCCCATGGAAGGAATTCCGATAACGAAATAGCTTTTGAGCGGGGTCATTCCGAGCGTTCTACCGATATCTTCGTACTTCATGACGTCTCTTGAGTACGAAATCTGGACTGCTCTGATTGCATAGGCTGAAGAGAGAAAGAACAGCGACACAATAACTGCAAGGAACGTGTCGAGGAACTGATAGCCTGGGTAAATCCTGGAAATCAACTTCCCAATGGGCATGTCCGGTTCAAATGTAATAAGCATCATGATCCCGACAACAGTATGCGGAATCATGATCGGGAGCTCTACTAAACTGTCTAACGATTTCGTAACTACGTGTTTACTCCTGGAAACAAAGTACACATATGGTATTGAGAACGCGATCGATAGAACGGCGACAAGAAGCGCAAGCAGATATGTATATTCCAAGCTCTGAAAAATTCCATTAGAGCTAGCCTTCACAATACTGTAAAAGCTTTGGAATGTAAGTGTCCTGAATACTGGAGTAAGAATAAAAATGATATAAATTGCAAAGAATGGAATGAAGAGGTAATAGAGAGAGTTTACCCTCTTCATATCTCTTCATAGGATGACGTAGGAATATAGCTGGGAATGGGTTGTGTTATTTCATTTATAAGGGACGGGACAGTTTGATTCACAGAGTATAGGAATGGGGTTGATATTGGGTTAAAGTCAGAAGAACTGAGTAGACTTGACCCAAGATCGGAGACAAGGTAATAGATCACCTGCTGTGCTTCGAAGGAATTTTTGGAGGAACCCAAAATCGTTGCCGAGTAGAGTATAGGCCCACCCGGGAAGTCCCCTATGTTGCTGTATCCTGGACCCTGCGACGTTACTGCTCCATAGAATGTCACTACTGAGCTGCTCAGATTCCCAAGATTTATCCAGGGTGAGAGACCGTTAGATCCCTTATCATTCTGATAGTAGTAGAGGTGCTGATTTATGGCTTGAGATCTATAGGTAAGTGCATAATCCACAGATTTAGAAGTGAGATATGCATCCAGTCCGTATTCCTCTGTAGTTGTTATCAGGTTTCCGTGCTTGTAGGAATAGTTAAAAAGCTGGTCGTAAAGAGCCATAGGATCATTTGCTGGATACCCTCCCCCATATTTGTCCTTGGAGAGCGTTCCATTCTGCCCGAACCAACTGTTCCAGGCAGTATTGTACATCCCATACAGGCTTGAATTGTTACCCCAGGCCTGATGTACGAAATAGCCTATTGTGTGCCCACTTTTACCAAGAATTGTGCTATTATTGTATTGAGTATAGAGTATTCCCGCTAGCTTCACCATCTCAATTGCCTGGAAACCACTAGGATCAAGACTTGCATTGGAAACACCTACTTTCACTCCGGGTGCCGTGAGATTCTCGAACCAGTAAGGTGTAGAAATGGCGTAGCTGTTGTTTAACCATGTTATTGCCATCTCATTAGACGCGAAAATCACCATCCATGAAGCAGTCTTGTTAGGGAACATGTATTGAGGAATAACGCCCGCAGCTGCAGAAATAAATATATCAAACGGAGTACCAGCGTCTATCTCGCTTGCGCCTGAGACTGAACCACCAAAGGTAGGTACTACTTTTATTCCTGTCGCATTCTCGAACTTAGGAAACAGCTGATCGCCAAGAACATACGTCAACGATCCTGCGGCAAAGACTGTCACTGGAGAAGCTTTCTTTTCTGGAGACGAATAAAGAGAATGACCAACAGTTATACCAACTCCAACTCCTATTAAAAGAAAGGCAACGATAATTACGGCAGTTAATTTTCTTCCCATAAAACAGAATTTTCTGGTATTATATAACATTTATACAGTTTCAGGCTGTAAATCAATTTGCCAGGGGAAGAACTCTCTCATAACAGGCAAATAAATATATTGAATCATTTATTGGAAGTTTGTGTACGGAGTTAATGGAAAGATATTATGGGTAGATCTGGACGATGGAAGTTTTAAAGAAGAAGCGATCCCAGAGGAAATTTACAGGAAATATCTAGCTGGATATGGCCTGGGCGTATACATTCTGAACAGGGAGATGTCTGGGAATGAAGACCCTCTGGGTCCAAAGAACATACTTGGCGTGATGAGTGGTATATTCAACAGCCACGGTGTCCCTCTGGGAGGGAGACTAGAGATCGTTGCCAAATCACCTGCTACTGGCACTTGGGGGGACGCAAATTGCGGTGGAAAATTTGGACCTGAATTGAAGAACAGTGGATTCGATGCTGTATTTTTCAGGGGCATGTCAAAGGAACCTGTATACCTGAAGATAGTAGATGGTAAGTACTCTCTGGAGAGCGCAGCTGAGATATGGGGAAAGAATGCTTATGCTACAGAAGACTATTTAAAGAAGATAGAACCAAGGGGGCAGGCACTCGTCATTGGGGTTCCGGGTGAGAAAAAACTGCTCATCTCCTCCATAATGAACGATTATGGAAGGGCTGCGGGAAGATCAGGTCTTGGTGCCGTAATGGGTTCAAAGAAGATTAAAGGCATAATTGTGAGGGGAACAACAAGAATTGCACCGTTTGACAGAGAAATGCTGATTCAGACCAACAAGGAAATACAGATATTGTTCAACAAGAATATTGATCTTGCAAGACCGTGGCAATTATTCGGTACAACCTCCATAACGGAATCTGCACACCTGAACGGTGACACGCCCATAAAGAACTGGGCAGGCTATGGCCTCAGGGACTATGGTGAAGAGAACGCTAAGAAGATCAGTGGTGAGGAGATCGCTAAGGATAAACTTAGATCTTACGGCTGTGCACAGTGTACCCTTGCCTGCGGTGGTTACGTTAAAAGGAACACGAAATATGGCCCAATCGAAGGGCACAGGCTGGAGTATGAAGGAACAGGCTCATTCGGCGGGTTAAATCTGAACTCTGATCTGGATGCCATGGCAATGGCCTTTGAAATATGCAACAGGGAGGGACTCGACATTATATCTGCTGGTGCAGTTATAGCGTTTGCAAACGAGTGTTTCGAGAAGGGAATACTCAAGGAGGAAGATATCGGGTTCAAGATAGGATTTGGAGACCCTGATGCAATGGTAAGGATGGTAAAGCTGATAGCGTCAGGAGAAGGAATTGGCGGTATACTCGGCATGGGGACAGAGATAGCATCCAAGAAGATTGGAAAATCCAGCGATAAGATTGCAATGAATATGCACGGGCAGGACCTTCCAATGCACGATCCAAAGCTCATGCCTAGCCTTGCAACTACCTACATAGCAGATCCTACTCCAGGCAGGCATACAGCAGGTGGAATAGGGTTTGATGAGGGGGGAACTCTGACTCTTCCATTCGAGTACAATGGTTCCGGGACTAAGATAGAAAGGTATGACTACGAAGGGAAAGGGAAGATGCAGTCGCTGTCTTCCTATGGTATGCAGGTAATGAATGCCACTGGAATGTGCCAGTTCTCCACAGCGGTGTGGCCAAACAGCTATCCTTACCTGAAGCTAATGAAAGCAATCATGGGATGGGATATGACTGCTGATGAACTCATGGAAGTGGGGAAGAGAATACAAGTGGCAAGGTATCTTTTCAATTACAAGGCGGGGGTGAACCCATGGAATGTAACTCCACCGGGGAGAGTAATAGGGAACCCACCATTGGAAGGGGGACCTACTGGCGGGGTTTCAATCGACTACCAGAGACTGGTGAAGGATTATCTGGATGAAGTTGGAATTGAAAAGGATGGACGACCAAGTGATGATGTACTTAGACAGCTGGGTATAGAGGTCTAGAGGAAGAGTTCCTTTTCGTCCTTCACTACGGAATAGTTGAATATCGGGCCATCTTCACAGGCATAAAAGTGCCCCACATTGCAGTGTCCGCAGACGCCTATGCCACATTCCATACGTCTCTCGAGTGAAAGGTAAATCCGGTCTTCCCGATATCCCAGACTGATTGCCTCCTTGATAGTATTCTTCATCATTAGTGGAGGACCGATCACAAACATCGCAGCCTTTTTGCTGAAATGGCTATCCTTTATAATAGAAGGCACAAATCCGACATTGCCATTCCAGTTTTCATCACCTTTGTCTACCGTCAGATGTATGTCAACGTATCTTTTCCATTCCTCTATCTCTTTCTTATAAACAAGATCTGACGGTGATCTGGCGCCATACATCAGCTCAATGTCACTCTCCCTTTTCGCGTCAATCATCTCTTCTATAAGGCTCCTTATGGGCGGTATTCCAATTCCTCCAGCTACCGCAACTATTTCCTCATACTCCTTCCACGGCCAGTTCGTCCCGTACGGGCCTCTGACACCAATTTTTGTTTGTCCTCTTGCCTTTGAAGTCACAGACCCTATGCTCCTGATGGTGAAAACGAGATCTCTCCCAAAACCTGAGGCGACGGATATAGGTGCCTCGCCAACTCCCTGCACAGATAGCATGTAAAATTGACCGGATTTCCCTTCATTTTTTGCCTCCAATTTCAGTGTATATATGTCCGGGGCCTCATCAAATTGCCTCGAAACTTTTACCATCTTTGGAATATATTCATTCGAGAGAGTAGTCGTGAGTGATCACCTCCTTTATATCTATATCAACCGGGCAATCCTCAACACATCTGTTGCAGCCAGTGCATAGGAACTCATCCTTGGATTTCTTGAAATAAACAAACTTGTGATAAAATCTCTGCCTCAATCTCTCATCCAGACCGTTCCTGATGTTTCCAGCTGATGACGAAGTGAATCCCGAGAGAATGCATGAATCCCATTCTCTTTTTCTTTCATCCCCATCGTCATAGAGATCAAAGCAATAGCAAGTGGGGCAGGAATAGTTGCAGGCTCCGCAAGAAATGCATCTAGATGCAAACTCCTTCCAGAGTGGGGAATTCCACTTGATCCTATTTTCCAAACCGTCTACATTGAGAGCTGGCATCATTGAGTTGAATCTATCCTTGAACTCCGTGAAGTATGTTCCATCCTCGTTCCTGTAATCACTGAAGTATCCGTTGTATTTGTCAGAAACCATTATGTGGTACTGATCGCCCTCTCTTAGTACCTGAATATCGTATTCGTCAAGAACAGGTCCACCAAAAGACGAACAGAATCCTCCCTCACAGGGGGTATTACAGACGAAATTGACGAAGAGTGTTTTCTTTCGTCTTTCAGTATAGAATGGATCTTTGTTGAGTACCTGCCTGTCCATTAAATAGAATCCTTTGAGGTCACAGCTTTTGATGCCAAACACAGCCCTCTTTTCCTGTTCCTCAAGGAACAAAACGTTCTCATTCCTCTTGATGAGGAATTCTTTAGGTGCATATCTTGATTTTTTCTCTGAAATTTCATCTAGACTATTTGCCCTATCAAAAATAACTTCCCCTTCTCTTTCAACCGCTCCATATGCCTCAAAGTCTTTAGAGATTGCAGTGAAAACTTTGCCCATTTCTTCTTTGCTCAGTATATAGTTCAAGTTAACACCCTCACTGCAACTACCTTGAACTCCGGAATCTTTGAAAGCTGGTCAAGATTCTTTCCCACAAGCCTGTTGACTCTGGACTCATCATAATGGAATGGTACAAATACAATCCCTGGAGGTACCTTGTCTGTTATCCGCGCCTTAGTCTTTATTGTTCCATGTCTTGATTCAATTGTTACGTTTTGTGAATTCCTGATTCCAAGCCTTTTTGCATCGACTGCATTTATCTCTGCATACGGTTCTGGAGACTCCCTCTCCAGGATGTCTGACCTTCTACTCATTGTGCCAGAATGATACTGGAAGTAATTTCTGCCAGTAGTCATGATCATATTGTATTTTTCGTCCACCGCTTCAGCGGGAGGTCCGTAGACAACCGGAACGAACTTAGCCTTTCCCAGGGGAAACGTCTTGGTGTGTAAAATCTCTGTACCTTCCGGGTTTTCGGCGTTTATAGGCCACTGCTTCCCTATTGGGTAGATGTTTTCGTAAGTAGCGCCGGAATATCCGGGAATTGCCTGGCGAATTTCATCAAAAATTTCTCTCGGAGATTCATACCCTGAAATGCCAGCAACCCTCTTCCCTATTTCATTCAATATCCACCAATCTGGTTTGGCTTCCCCGGGGCTTGTATAAACAGCGTTGACCTTTTGAATCCTTCTCTCTGTATTCGTGAAAGTTCCCTCTTTCTCGAGGGAGGTTGATGCTGGAAGTACTATGTCTGCCGCTCCAGCAGTAAGCGTCATGAATATGTCCTGGACAACGAACAGTTCCAAGTTGTTTATTCCAGCTTCAACATCACTTACCGATGCCTCAGTCACCAGGGGGTTTTCACCCATGACATATATCGCCTTTATCCGTCCTTCTGCTGCAGCATCGAACATTTCAGACAGAGTCAGTCCCTTCTTTCTTGGCAGGTTTTTATTCCACAGTTTTTCAAATCTATCAACCTTTGGTGAGTCCACGGGTACATACCCTGGATACCATTCTGAAAGTACACCCATGTCCGATGAACCCTGGACATTGTTCTGCCCCCTCAGTGGGAATATACCTGATCCCCTAACACCCAAATTTCCAGAAAGCAATGCGAGATTTGAAACTGACATCACATTTTCGGTACCATGAATGTGCTGCGTAATCCCCATTGCGTATAATATGGACGTTGGCCGTTCCTTTGCAATCAGCCTTGCCGCGATCCGTACATCTTCCGGTTTTATTCCTGTAATGTCTTCAGTTACTTCTGGCGCATGTTTTTCTACTGCCTTTCTGAAGTCTGAAAATCCCTCAGTTCTTTCTGCGATGAACTTTTCATCTTCAAGATGCTCTTCGATTATTACATACATTATCGAATTCAGGAGAGCTATGTCTGTGCCAGGGTTGAATTGAAGATGTAATGTAGCCAATTCAGCAAGCTGAGTCTTCCTGGGATCCGCAACAACAAGATTTTTCCCCTTCTTCCTTTCTTTTACTATATTGGTTCCAATGATAGGATGCTGCTCAGTGGTGTTAGAACCGATGACAAAGAATGTTCTTGAATCGCTTAGACTTGCGATCGAACCAGTAGCGGCTCCTGCACCTAGTGTAGTTATAAGCCCAAGTGCAGTTGGACTGTGACAGCTTCTTGCACAGTGATCTATATTGTTAGTCCCCACAAGCCTTGCTATTTTCTGCATAAGATAGTTCTCTTCATTTGTGCACTTAGCGGATGCCTGGAAGGCAACAGAATCCGGGCCATATTCCTTTATTATTGCCTTCAACCTGTTTGCAGTCTCATCCAGCGCTTCCTTCCACGTAGCAGTTTCGAAGTTTTCGCCTCTCTTAATAAGAGGATATTTGAGTCTATCACGAGAGAAGTTGTAAGAAAGACCTGAATATCCTTTAATGCATAGTTTACCTGCGTTCACGGGTGATTTCGAATAACCAATTACACGTTCATCGGTACCTTTGTCATTAATAACGATCTGACATCCCGTCCCACAGTATGGGCAAACGGTAAGAACAGACACTACCCCTTATTGCTTCACGCTATAAACACTTAACTCAGTTGGTCTTGCCACTGTCACAACCCTTGACCAATCATGGTTGTGGGATGAGGGGGTCTATGTCAATCTTAAGTTGTAAGATAACTAAAACTTAGAAAGATTGCATGAAGCTTGAAGAATTGACTGCACATTATTTTATGGGTTACTGAATTTGGTGGTTTAATGGGTTATTCATCGCTGCAGCCTCCCATCTTCCTTGCTGTGTATAGGTCATCTATGGTGTTTACGTTCAGCAGCCTTGAACTGAACTCTTCATTCAGGATAATGTGTTGAAACCTCTTGTCGACAAACTCGAATATCTTCTTGCTGTTCCTTGAAAATTTGAGTAAATCGTTATATACTGAATCATTGTAGATTGCAAACAGGGGTTCTACTGTCCCATCCTTGTCTATTGCAACTACAGGGACTTTATGATATTTGATAACTATGTTGAAAATAATTTCTCTGTTCAGAAGAGGTAAATCTCCACCAACTGCCAGGAATTCACCATATTTCAAAATTGCTTCCAAAATGGAATCTAGAAGAGTTCCCTCAGTATTATCTCTCTCAATTTTACACCCATCAACGACCAAATTAGGATACTTTGAATATATCACCGTTTCTTCAAAAAGACCGGTTTGATCCAACGCGTCATAAATCCTTTTGATCATGGGTTGACCACATATTGTCATTAGGTGCTTGCCAGGAAGCCTTTCACTCTGCTTCACAAATATAACTGCTTTCACTTTATCACCCTGATGTAACCGAAGGACAAGCAGCTGAATCCAGATTCTTTATCACAGACTGGCGCCTCGGCCATTAACCATCCAGCCGTTATAAATTGTTTTGTAAATTCGATCATTAAATCATAAGTTCATATTCGTGCTGGTAGAT
This sequence comes from Thermoplasmata archaeon, assembly GCA_049965815.1. Taxonomy (GTDB): domain Archaea; phylum Thermoplasmatota; class Thermoplasmata; order Thermoplasmatales. Next base: position 66,159 of record JBMFVV010000002.1, read on the forward strand.
TTTCTCAAAATCGATGTTTACAGCGTGAAAACTGCTAAGATATTGCAGTTTGAACTTTCAGTGGCAATTATAATACTCAGAATACATTCAACTTTGAATGAACATCACTTTAAACAAGATAGATAAGTGCAAATTTGAGATACCTATGGACAGGGGCAAGGGGATGAATGTTCCAGGTATCATCTACACTAATGATGATCTGCTAAAAGGAATCAGTGGAGACGAATCACTGAACCAGGTCATTAACGTAGCAAAACTGCCAGGAATTGTTAAGGCATCAATGGCGATGCCTGATATTCACCTGGGTTACGGGTTCCCGATTGGAGGTGTGGCTGCATTTGATCTTGATGATGGCATTATCAGTCCAGGAGGAGTGGGTTATGACATAAACTGCGGTGTCCGTTTAATAAGGACATCGCTGGATTACGGGCAGATTAAACACAAGATCAAAGATCTGATAGATGAAATATTCGTAAATGTCCCATCTGGGGTTGGCAGAGAGGGAAAAGTCACACTAGAGAAAAGTGATATGGAGGATTTTCTGAGTGAGGGTTCAAGGCACGCGATCGCCGAAGGTTATGGATGGGAAAGGGACACAGAGAGGATAGAGGAAGGTGGGTCCATCGCGTTTGCGGACAGAAGCAAAGTCTCGCAGAAGGCCAGGAATAGAGGTTTCCCACAACTGGGATCACTTGGAGCTGGAAATCATTTCCTAGAGTTGCAGGCAGTTGATAAGATATATGACGTTGAAGTAGCAGAGAAATTTGGATTGATTTCCGAAGGCCAAATAGCTATAATGGTTCACACAGGCTCCAGGGGGTTCGGGCACCAGGTAGCAACTGACTACCTGGAAGTGATGGAAGATGCAATGAAAAAGTATAATATAACTGTGCCTGACAAGCAGCTTGCTTCTGCCCCATTTTCTTCCAAAGAAGCCCAGGACTATATCGGTGCGATGGGCGCTGCAGCAAACTTCAGTTACTCGAATAGACAGATGATTACCCATTGGATCAGGGAGAGCTTTAAGAAAGTTCTAGGGAGAGACCCTGAAGAGATGGGGATGGATATCGTTTACGACGTTTCTCACAATATGGCAAAGATGGAAGAACATCTAGTAGATGGAAGGACGCTGAAAGTACTAGTTCACCGCAAGGGGGCGACCAGAGCTTTTCCTGCGGGTAGGAAGGAGCTCTCGTATCCATTTATGGATACTGGTCATCCCGTGTTAATACCTGGAACCATGGGAACGGGCTCGTACGTTCTAGTTGGGACAGAGCATGCTCTGAACGAAACGTTTGGCTCAACCTGTCACGGTTCTGGAAGGGTTATGAGCAGGAGCAGAGCGGTAAAGCAATATACAAGTCAGGGGGTTAGTGAAAGTCTGGGAAGCAAGGGCATATACGTCAGGGCAGCTACGAAGTATGTACTTCAGGAAGAGGCTCCACTGGCCTATAAGGACGTTGATCAGGTAGTGAAATCAGTTGAATGTGCCGGAATTTCCAAGATTGTGGCGAGACTTAGACCAGTTGGAGTGATGAAAGGATGAGCAGTACTGCGTATGCTATGCATATGAATGACACAAGGGGGATCTTGTAGACTACCCTTGAATCTTTGACCCAGAATTTGTTCTCACCGCTGCTGTTTGGCACTGTAGCCTCCGAAGCTGAATTTATTGCTTTTTGACTTAATTTCCTTCTTGTTATGACAATTGATGACGTTATTCCAATCACGCTTGCAACAAGTGTTATAGCCAGTACCGGAGGAAAGAGAGAATCAAGTAACGGTAGATGCGGATAGAAGGGGAGAGCTACGGAAATGGCCTGCAGAGCCTTCACATCACCCCTCCCTAAATTTTTATTAATTATTCCAAAAGATTTTACCAATAGGATGGAGTATGCTATCGAAATGGTCACAATAGAGGGATCAAAGACAACAGGGAGTATTAGTACTACATAGGAAATTAAAGAAAATCTTCCGAGGAAGAATTCTGAAAGAATTGGAATCAGGAACAGTGCCAACCAGAAGTTGAAGAAGACGTAATAAAAGAACATCAATACATCGAAGACAAGAAAAGTTATGGTTGTTATTTTTCTCTTCCTGAAATCCTCAAACCCCGCATAGATCAGTATGATCAGTAGAATAACTGAAATGTATGGGTAGTTCCAAGGAAACATCTGGAAGCTACCTCTTGGCGTTTTCAAAGAATTCTATCTTACCGGATTCGCTTCTCCTTGACACACCGAATTCTGTCATCTTCAGAACGTCAGCCATTTCGAATATTGGACCGTCTTTACATACCCTGAAGCCATTAATGCTGCAACTGTCGCATATACCGATGCCGCACTTCATCAGTCGCTCTAGTGAAAAGAATATCTTGGCCCTAGTTTTCCTGTCTATCCTATCCAATAACGATTTTACCATCAGTTCTGGTCCACAGACAAAGATGTAATCGTATTCGTTGACGTGAGGAACAAAGAGATCAACAACCGTCCCCTTAAAACCAAGTGAGCCATCATCCGTTGCCACTTTGTACCCCTCCCTCACTAGAAATAGATCGTCCCTGGTTCTTGCCCCTACAAATACATCTCCACCGTACTTCAGTATCATTGAATTGAGTGATGCTAGTCCGGTCCCCCCTCCAACATATGCTACCCTTCCAGACGGTTTTGGGTAGTGGTTTCCATATGGCCCCCTGTAAAATACCCTGTCTCCAGATTTAAGCTTCGCAAGAGTCTTTGTCGTTTCACCAAAAGTCCTAAATGTAATTGACGGAGGATCAGATACGTTTGAAAGAGACATCGGTATTTCCTTTCCACCTGGCACCCATATCATGAGGAATTGCCCAGGCTCTGCCGAAATGTGTGAGTCGAATTCCATCGTGAATACGTCCTTATTTTCTCTTTCGATATTAATTACTTTTGCGTGCTGCATTCTTTACCATCACCCCCACTATGTCGTCAAGTTTTGAATATCCCTCTGAGTCTAGATAATTGCTTATTCCTTTTTTAATATCCGAATAAATCCGGTAGTCATCATATAGAAATGCTGTACCTACCTGAATGGCCCTGGCCCCCAAGAGGAAGAACTCGATTGCATCTTCCCATGTCGTAATTCCGCCAACTCCAACTATGTCCTTTCTGGTTTCTTTGTATACATCATATACTGCCCTCAAGGCGACTGGCTTTATACCCGGTCCTGAATAGCCACCAACCACGTTCGAGAGGGAGTATTTTCTCGAATATATTTCAACTCCTATTGCCCTGAGAGTGTTTATGAGAACCAGCGCATCAGCCTTCTCAGATGCTTTTGCTAGGGCGACTATGTCCGTCACGTTTGGTGTTAGCTTTGACCATATCTGAAGGTTAGTCTTACTCTTTATCTCGTTTATAATCTCTTCCACCAGATCCACATCCTGCCCGACTTCTGAACCTACCCCCTGTACGTGCGGACAAGATAAATTTAACTCAACTTTGTCAAATCCTGCTACCTCAACTTTCTTCGAAAGATTGACAAACTCTTCAACACTCCCTCCGAAAATGGATACAACAGTCCTCTTTTTTTCAGAGAAATTTCTATATTCTTCTATAAAGTTGTCAATTCCTGGATTTGCAAGCCCCACCGCGTTGAGGAGACCGGTCTTTATCTCAGATATTACAGGAGTTGGATACCCGGCCCTCTCGCTGATACCAATAGACTTTGTCACGACTGCTCCTGCACCTGACTGCAGTGAGCGAAGCAGTGACCCAGATGTCTCGTCCAGTATGCCACTGGCAAGAATGACCGGATTTTCCATGGAAAAGTTACCAACCTTAGTGGAAATTGAAGCCATCGAAGTAGATTTCCATGTTACATAAAAATTTAGGGATTATCTGCAAGAGCTTTCTTCTTCTGCGAATGATACATCTCCATAATTTCCTGTTCATTAGTGGCTTCGTCTGCTTTTTTGTCTGTTCTCCATCTACCTGTGAATCTTGGGAATCTAATTGCCAGTCCCGCCCCCTTCTTTACAACATCACGGCAGCAAGTATGGGTAGGCGAAAGCGTTATTTCTGCACCTTTGACCTCTAGGACGATGGATGGTGCAAACCAGAAGTCCGCATCTATGGCACTTTCGACCCTCGGATCCTTTGTCTTCATTGAGTACGGCTTAAGCATTCTTGGAAGGTTATCTAGCTGTTCTTCTGAAAAGCCGGACCCAAGTTTGCAGATAGTCCTGAACTTGTCTTCCTCTCTAGAATAAACTGCCATGAGCAGTGCACCATAACCTCCGCTCCTTTTCCCTTGGCCACCGAACGCTCCAACAACAACTAGGTCGACGGTGTCTTCCATTTCCAGTTGGTATTCCCTCTTGTACTTAATCCATAGAAACTCTCTCGCTCCAGGCTTATAGATAGATTTGTCTTCTATGCTCTTTGCCATTATTCCTTCACATCCGGCCTCTAACGCTTCGTTGAAGAACCTGTCTGCCGATTCAACGTCAGAAACCACTCTGCTCTTGGCAATTTTTATGTTCTCGCTCTCTTCTATTGCATTTATTAGCTTAAGTCTCCTCTGGGCGTAAGGTATATCCATTAGGTTTATGTCGTTAATCATCATTGCATCAAATAAGAAGAGGACAACTGGAATCTTCTCTATAGTCTCCTTCAGGTCATATTTTCTCCCTCTCCGTCGGGATATTTCCTGGAATGGGAGCATTTCATTTGTATCCATGTTGAATGGAACAGCTTCTCCATCGAGGATGGCGTTTTCAGCTTTCACATTCTTCTTGATCTCATCAATTATGTCAGGAAATTGCGACGTGACATTTTCCAGTCTCCTTGAGAATAATTCTACCCTGTTTCCGATCTTGTGTACCTGAGTTCTAAGACCATCGTATTTGTATTCTATCGCAAATCTTCCGTCCATCCTTTCGAGAATTTCATTTAGCGATGGCAGCCTTTCTGCAAGCATAGACCGAATTGGAATTCCTGGAGTCACCTTTAAACTTAAAAGTGAATCGATCCCTCCTGACATCGCCCTGTAGGCAAGCTCCGAAAGGTTGGGCATGATGTTGTATGCTCTTTCAACGAGATCGCTCTTCTCCTTTGTTCCATAAGCGACAGCGATAGAATCCACTATCGTCATGTCTGCCACCCCAATTCTCATCTTACCTGTTACAATTCTAAGGAGATACCTGATTTCTACAGGTTCAGCGTTTTGGAGTAGGTCAAGTAGGATTTGTAGCTTCCTCGTCTGAGACCCCTCTCCACTTGCCCTGGAAATTTTCAATAGGGAACCGTATACCTTCTTAACTGTCAGTTCTTCAGAGAAAAGTGATGCCTGTCTCTTGTTTTTAAGGAGCTCTTCTCCAATTTTCCCAAGGTCACCTTTCTTGATTAACTCCGTATCTATAGTGGCTTCCTTCAACCCGCTCAAAGAGGATAGTGCCCTAATAGCAATTTTCTCTGCTATTCCCAGCTCGATACCCTCGTAATCTGGTGCTACCTTTCCCTGGAGTAGAAATACTGTTTCCCGAATATCATCTTCAGCTCTCCTCAAAAGCCCAGATATCAGATCAACCATCTCAAGCCTTTTCGTTGTACTTTCTATTTTGTCAAGTATTTCCGCAAGCTCTAGGAATCTCACAAATACAAATACGACATCTACTAATAAATATCACCAATATTCTCACGATTGCTTTGCTCCAGGAAGAATGGCTCGGAAGGAATGTTAGAGGCAATAGGATAGTTGAAATCCACTGCAATTTCTAATCAAAACTACATTATCCACCTTTAGAAACCCGATATGGATGCTCAGTCGTCTACTGTTGTTTCATGGATGCATATGGACCATTGACACGTTGTGAAACTTGGGGGTATTAGTTAAGCATGAAGACGGATATATTTATTCACGCAAAACACTTTAATGATTATTAAAATAAATCTTTGTCTTTTCTAAAATGCAGATAAATACTGTGTCTAGTAGACGATGTGGTTTGATAGTTACTATTGTTGCCAATGAGTGGTCGAAGTCGACAGTTCTCTAAATGCTTTTATTTGAGTAAAAAATGGGGAAATGATCCAGTTGAGAAGCGAAATTGAACTATCAGATAACGGGGAAAATGCAATGATTATTAAGTTAACTGGTTCAAATAGAGGGATCTAAAATGGTAGACGTTTTTATAGTTGGCGCAATGAGAACACCCTTGGGGAAATATGGAAAGTCGCTTTCAGCGTACAGCGCAATAGAACTAGGCACAGTCGCCATAAAGGCAGCACTGCAGAAAGCAGGAGTTCAACCCGCTCAGGTACAGGAAGTTGTTATGGGGAATGTCATAGAAGCCGGGCTCGGTCAAGACCCTGCACGCCAGGCAGCAATTGCTGCAGGCATTCCAGTTGAAGTCTCTGGTTCAACAGTCAACATGGTATGCGCGTCTGGAATGCTCGCTATTGCAAATGCATTTTATCAGATAAAGGCGGGCCAGAGGGATGTTATGGTGGTAGGAGGTATGGAAAGTATGAGCAACGCACCATTCATACTTGACTCGAGCTTTAGGAGAGAAAATAAGGGGCTGAGCGCATCCAGACCCGTAATGGACGCCATGATAAAGGACGGACTTTGGGACTTTAAGTACAATAAACATATGGGAGCGATTTCAGACGAATGGGCAAAGGATCATAATATCACGAGAGAGATGGCAGATGAGTATGCACTGGAAAGCTTCAAGAGGGCTTCCGAAGCAACAAAGAATGGTTACTTTAAGAAAGAAATAGCTCCGATAAGGGGGTTTGACTTGGACGAAGGAATTAGGGAGACAAGCAAAGAAATGTTGGCCAGCCTTAAGCCATCATTTACTCCAGATGGTATTCTGACTGCGGGAAATTCCTCACAGATAACAGATGGAGCTGCCGCGCTAGTTTTGGCCAACGAGGATTTTATAAATCAAAATTCGCTTGAAAAGAGGGCAAAAATCATTGGTTTTGACACAACATCGATGGACCCTTATGATTTCCCCTATTCCCCTGTACCGTCAGTGAAGAACCTTCTCAAGAGGATAGGAATGAAAATAGGGGACTTCGATCTGGTAGAACACAATGAGGCATTTTCTGTTGCATCCATAGCGGTCAGGGATGGACTTGGACTGGATTGGAAGAAATTCAATATCCGAGGTGGTGCTATTGCGATCGGTCACCCGCTAGGTGCATCTGGAGCTAGAATAGTCGTGACGCTCCTAAGAGAGCTTGAGGATCTCAAGCTGGGAAGGGGAATAGCCACCATCTGCCACGGTGGTGGAGGGGCATATTCTATGGCAATTGAGGCGATCTAAATGAAAATAGGTGTAATTGGAATTGGTATAATGGGGTCTGGAATTGCTCAGCTTTCGGCAACCGCTGGGCATGATGTTGTTGTAACTGACGTAAGCAAGGATTTCTATGATAAGGCAGTAATATCAATGGGAAAAAGCATTGACAAACTGATAGAGAAGAAAGTTGTAAATCAGACCAAGGAGAAGATACTGTCAAGAATAACTTATTCTGACGAGCTCAAGGCATTTTCTGACTGTAACATAGTGATTGAAGCTGTAGTGGAAAATTACAAAGAAAAGGTAAATTTCTTGAAGAAACTAGAACCCATAGTCTCAAAGGATGCCATTCTTGCGTCAAATACTTCCTCGATCAGCATAACATCCCTTGCATCCAGTCTCAAGGACCCATCAAGATTTTTGGGGATTCACTTCTTCAATCCAGTTGCCTTAATGAACCTCATAGAACTGATAAAAGGCGTCAGGACATCAAAGGAAGCATTAGACCGCGCTATCGAGTTTTCCAAGAGTGTTGGAAAGGAATATGTTGTAGTCAATGACTCTCCTGGATTTGTCACTACAAGGGTGATAGCTTTGCTAGTGAATGAAGGTGCATTTGAGTACTCCGAAGGTCTCGCCTCCAGGGAGGACATAGACAAGGCACTCAAATTAGGTGGCAACTTTCCGATGGGACCACTAACCCTAGGAGATCTTATCGGCCTGGATACGGTCGTCAATATTATGGATGTGATGTACGACTCATTTAAAGACCCAAAATTCAGGGCTGCGCCAATACTGAGAAAGATGGTCGAGGCAGGAAAGCTCGGCAGAAAAACAGGAGAAGGATTCTACAAATACTGAATTATTGAAACAGGTAGACAGGCCTGGAAATTACTCACAAATTTTGATTATACAACAAAACTAGCGTTTCTGATAATAAGAGAAAGAAGTAAAAATAAAAAAGAAGTATTGATGAGACTACTCGTCCAGTTCGGCCCAGATATCTGAAGATCTCCACTCTGGTTCTTTTGATATCTTCATCTTTATCTTCATTCCCACCTTGACCTTCTTCGTGTCCTTGGCCTTTAGCCTAGTCAGGAATAGGGTATCTACTCCCTCCAGTTCAACATATACTAGTTGAAATGGAAGGTCTTTCAGGAATTTCTCTCCCGCAAAGTAGAGTGTGGTGAATGTGTGTATTTTTCCCTTTCCGGATATCTCTACCCACTTTGTTTCCCTCAGGCAGTAAGGGCAGTCAGATCTAGGGGGAAGAAAAGTCCGCTTGCAGTGATCACATCTGGTAGCCATTATTTTTCCTTCGGATAATGCGGTGAAAAATCTCGTAGTCTTGCCATAGGAATGCTTGTATGTTATTTCGTACGGCGTCTTTATTATCAATGGGTCAAATGAATATACTTCTGTCATCTTCTTCACCTCTCCATTATGGTAGCAGTCACATAAGTGCCTGTTCCGGCATGCGAATGAATCAGTCCCCTTTCCGCATTCTTTATCTGCGTCTTGTCTGAGCCGTGGAACTTGCCGGCTACGCCTTGAAGTTGCCAGAACATTTCAACTCCTTGCATAACTCCTGTTGCTCCAACTGCGTGCATAGCTCCAATAAGACCTCCTGATGGATTGACTGGAAGGTCTCCGTCCAGTGCAGTAACTCCTTCTTCTATCAATTTTCCGCCTTGTCCATATTTTGTAAGGCCCAGATCTTCATAAGTCTGTATCTCACTGCTTGTATATGCATCATGAAGCTCTATCACGTCCAGCTGCTTGAGTGGATTCGTTATGCCTGCCATCTTATATGCCTGCCTTGCTGATTCCCTACCTGCTCGGAAAGAGTGAACACCTGGATACTCCAGTTTATTGTACCATTCCTTCTTCTCGTGAGGTAGCATAGGTACGCCTGAAATTGTTCTTGGTCTGTCTCCAGCTCTCATAGCATCCGTTCCCGCACCGGTACCTGTTATCCATATGGGGGTGTCTGTGATTTTCTTTGCCTTTTCCTCTGATGCGAGTATCATGACTGCAGCTCCGTCGCTCATGAGGCATATATCCAGTCTCTTCAAAGGGTATGCAACGTATGGCGATTTAAGTACGTCGTCCACAGTTATTTTCCCTGCGTCTTTCATTGCATAGGGATTCATCTTTGGGTTTGTTTGGGCAAACTTGTTATGTTGTGCATTATTCCTGTTCTTGACAGCTACCATTGCCATCTGTTCTTCAGTCGTTCCAAATTCTTCCATATGTCTCTTCGCCATCAGGGCGTAATACCCGCTGTAGAATCCCCCTATTGGAAAGTCCCAGTCTGTATCGGAGGCTAGAGCTATGAATTCGTTCCCCTTTGCAGTATTCACTTCTGACATCTTTTCGAACCCAATCACCATGGCAACGTCAAGAAGGCCGCTGGCAACGTGAGCGTATGCATCTCTTACTGCAAGTCCTCCAGTTGCACCTCCGCCTTCAATTCTTACCGAAGGTTTTGGGTTGAATCCAAGGTAGTCTTGGATAATAGAACCAAACAGGAGCTGATTCTCAAAGTGGTCAGAAAAATAGGAAACTATTGTCCCGTCTATGTCATCTTTGGACAGATTTATGTCGTTATCAAAAAGAGCCATTCTCGCAGCTTCTGCAGCTAATTCTTCCTGTGTTTTATCCCGCCTTGCTTTGGAAAAATAACTCAAACCTCCGGCAACTACTGCTACTTTTCTTGCCAATCAATCACCTATTGGGCTAAACCTTAATCGTTAATAAGTGTTATTTTTTAGAATGGACTATTTCTTCGATAATGATGGGGGAGTTTACAGGATTAATAGTAGTAATATTCCCCGATCTTCCTCTGTTCTGTATCGAGCCTTGATTCAGGTTTATTTATCCTGGGTCTCTGTGTGTTTTCATCCCTTCTGAATGTTATATTGAGATTTTTCAGGAACAGATTCATTCCGTCTTTTAGGCTCAACGGTCCATGTGATGTGCCACTCTTGCCGCCCTCACCGGCGAAAACTATGAGAGAGGTAGATATCAGGTCTATGAAATAAATGTCGTGATCTACTACCATCACTGCATTCTTGTTGTTTTCAGCGAACCTCTTTATCATTCTAGCTATTATCATTCTCTGATCTGCATCAAGATAAGCTGAGGGCTCGTCAAGAATGTAAACATCTGCCTCCTTTCCTAGCGTTTTTGCGATGTATACCTTCTGTAGATCCCCGCCAGAAAGTTCGGAAACAAGAGTATCTCCTATACTCTCAAGGTTCAGAGGACGCATTATATCATTCTTGAACTGACTATCAGAAACCCTGTCGCCCAAACTCATTTCCAAAAATTCGAGAACGGGCATCTGAAATTCAGATTCGGGGCTCTGTGGCTTGAAGGAGGTTTTGATTGAGTTTGTAATAGATCCACTATCTGGCAGCAGCTCTCCTGCCATCATCTTGACAAATGTCGACTTGCCAGTTGAATTTGGCCCTATAACGCCAACGACCTGGCCGTGTCTAAGCTCACCCTGCTCAGTGGTCAATTGAAAGTTCTCGAAATTTTTCGTAAGCGATGTCCATGAAACGAAAGGAACGAGACTTCTGTCTAGTTCTGGTGGCTTCCTGGAAAATTTGATTTCATAATCCCTGAACTTCATGTTCTCCTGTTTAATGTATCCGTCGAGATAGGTGTTTATGGCCTGTCTTGTGGCATACGAACTGCTAACAATTCCGTATCCTCTTGCCTCCCCATATGTGAGATACACATAATCGGTCATAAAGTCCAAAATTGCAAGGTCGTGTTCAACGACCACTACTTTCTTGGTTTCTGAAAGCTTCCTGAGCATTCCGGCGATTTTCAGTCTTTGAGAGATGTCAAGATATGACGAAGGTTCATCAAAGAAGTAAAGATCTGCTTGTTTCAGCAGAGCAGCAGATATTGCAAGAAGTTGAAGCTCCCCTCCAGACAAGTACTTCACGTCCTTATCAAATATTCCTCCAATTCCCATTTCTTCAAGTTTCTGCCTTCCGTTTTCCCCATATTGTTTTAGTAGTTCGCTCACCTTGCCGGAGAAATGCTTGGAAATTGAATCTACATATTGTGGTTTTAGGGAAATTTTCAAATTACCAGAATATACCCCGCTTAGATATTCCCCCAAATAAGTGCCTTTATACTTCTCAAGAACCTTTTCCCTGCTTGCGTCCTCCTTGCCAAAGTTAGGAATAAGTGAACCGTTTAGAATGTTCAGGATGGTCGTTTTCCCTGTTCCGTTCTGTCCTAGCAGTCCAATGACCCCTTTTATTTCCAATGAAGGAAGGCCGTAAAGTACGAAACCGTTCGCCCCATACCTGTGAACTTCCTTTCCGTTCTGTCTCTCAGGAACTCCTATAATCTTTATAGCTTCATATGGACATCGATGCGCACATATGCCACAGCCAATACAAAGCTCCTCGTGAATCTGAGGATATCCGTTTTCCATAAAGTCTACTGCCATTATTTCGTTTCTTACCGGAGGGCAGTAATACTGACATTCCTGTCGGCAGTTTTTAAAGTGACACTTATCCAGGTCTATGACGGCTACGTGCATTTCAACCTATATCTTCATCTTCCAGACATCGTCGGGAAGCCCATCGTAGACCATTGATTCGGTCGATACAACTTCATCAATTTTCGTTCCGTCTGCGTAAGCTAGTTTCCTTACGTTCTCAGGCCTAATAAGCCAATAGTGAATTCTCCACTCTCTTCCATCAAAGAGTGTCGTCTCTTCCCTTTCAGTATCCAAAATGCCAAGATCTTCAAGCATGTAGAATGCATCCCTATCCTCTGGTTCAAGCATATTATCTATCACATATCTACTATAGCCGAAGAAGTTGAGTACGTGGAAGGCTATGTCATACGCTTCCTGCTCGCTCATCCTCTTGCTCTGCCTACTCATCCCATTTGATATTGCCCTAGCCATTAGGTCAACCGTAATAGGTCCATCAGCAAATGATTGTTCTACCAGAGTCATATGAAGTCACTTGACTTTCATGTAAGTACAAAAAAGCTTATAAACTTAGTTATTGAAAATGAGGACTTCATAATTATTGTAAGAGGCCTAAATATATCGCATCGAATGTTATTGTCGTTATTGGAAAGGATGGCATATTATTCCAAAAAATATTAAATCAACGAATTCCTGACGATTAATATGATTGAATTTGACAGTGAGATGGTCGTAAGGTTCCAGGACATGCGATCTCCTATCAGCTACTTTTCAAAGGTTTATGGGTTTAATGGCTACCTCAATTATTACAAGAAGGGAAATAAGACAGAAGCCGTAGTTACATATCTTAGGGAAGGCAAGACAATGGACGATCTGAGGAAAGCTATCAGGTCTCGTGGCTTTGAGTTCGTAGATAGAAAGGCAGGCGTTTCGGTAAAGGTTGGGGAGGAGTGCTATGTATGCGAAGTGATAGAGTCACTCATGAGCATAGACAATACACTAATAGAGGTGCCAATATTTGTTGCTGACGGCGACATAATTATCAGGATCAAGTTCTTCAAGTCATCTGCACAGTTACAGAGAATCGTCTTCAAAGATTCAGAGAATAGAGACTTTTTCAGCATAGATTATCTGGGTCCAATAAGGAGCGACAAGGACTGGATTTTAGAGAATGAAAAGGGATGGGAGATGAAAAAACTAATTTTCTATGTTGTCCCAACAAACTCTTTCACACTCAAGTATTCCAAGTCCAACAAGAATTTCACGGCTGGTATATCCGTGAGGGGTGTTGACAGGTCTGGGTTCCTAAATGTGTTTTATGAGGTCAATGGAGATTACCCCGAATGGGAGAACGAGCTGAAAAAACAGGCAAAAGTATTCAAGCCAATACTAAAGCTTGAAAATGGATCCAAGGTCTTTCACGCAATTGTACCCGAAGAAGGGATTCTGATAGATCCTTACAAGCTTACAGATGTAGATCTTCCCTTCAACTATTCCCTGGAAATATCTGGTGAAAGATCTAAAGTTACGATGATATTCGAGAAGAGTAGTTTGGATTCCTTCTTTAGGTCAATAGGTCAGATAAAGGAGGAGGAGCTACAGGATTCCCAGCTTGAGATAAAGTCAGTTGAGAAGTATCCTTAGATCTTTAGAGGATTGTACTAAAATTCGAAAGTTGTACCAATAATTAGTTAATATATGCACCAGTCTTACTAATATGAGAAAAGCACTAATACTGACAATGGTGGTAGTGTTTGCCCTCATGGCAGTTCCTCTTAGTTCTGCCACTGTAATCCATGCCACCATAAACACTAAGACGAATGAGGGTTACGTCAACGCGACGAGCAACTACGTTCTCTACTACAATTATCCTAGCAATAGTTCAACGGCACAAATGTTGAATGGAACAGTTATGTGGATGAATGCTACCTCATATCTCAATAGCACAGGGAGGCAGTTCCTGGAACAAAATATGAATGAGTATCAACACCAGAATCAGGACAGAAATCATCATGGAAATGATGCAAATGATGCCAATAACTCCATTAATTCAACTGCGAATTCAACAGGAGACTCGAACTTGACAACAAATGCCACGACGAACTCAACCCTTCCTACAGTACACGTAGTGAACGCAACACTAAACTACCAGCTGCATGTATTTGCAAACAAGACTAACATGACCATATACAGGAATCTTACGATCGGGCTGAAGATTTCGAACATAACTAAGAAAGTTGGAAACAACACTACGGTAATTGACATGTCGTGGAGGGCATTCAGGGTTCAGGGTGAACTGATGAGTGACTTTAGAGGCAATCTAGAGATAAAAAATCCATTCAACGGTCTGAAGGAACAATCTAACGTAAACACCAACATGGATGTCAACATGCTGGGAGATATGGGAGATTTCGGCGGAGATGGACAAGGAAACATGTTCCAGATAGGGTCATTCTTCATGAATGATGGATTCGGGAGCCACGTGTTTAACTACGAAACCATAAACTTCCACGTGTTTTCAGTTCCACTACAGCAATGGACAAGAGTATACAATCCTGCTGCAAACAGTACGACGTTCTTCTATAATGCAACATCAAATTACTCTCTGAACGAATCAGTGAGTGTAAATGGCCTAAACTATTCAATCAAACTGATGACCGACCCCAGTGCAGCTATTACCACAAATGGGCAGGCTACCCCTACCTCGTCAAACGAGCTCGCTGTTTCAACTGCCCCGGCACCGGTATCAACACTATCAATAACTGACATTCTTGTGTCGGTTGGAATAATAGTGATAGTAGCGATTGGGCTATCAGTTGTAATGATGCGCAGGAGAACAAAGAAGTAGCGAATAAAGCTTATTCTTTTTTTATTTATTCTTTTATCCCTTTAAAATAAGAATTTCAGGGAAAAGCAGATATATTATTTTTCATAACCAATTCTCGATGTATAATATTGAATCTTATGCCTTAAAATTTGACTTCAAATTTAAAGACTTAAAGTATGAATGTACTGAAACCGTGAAGGGTAAATTTTCTGGATCCGTTGAATTTGACAGTGAAAATCTATCAATCCATTCTGTTAAGGTGGATGGAACAGATGAAAAGTTTAATGTTTCTGCCAAAAAACTGATTTTAAGTTCCGCTGACGGGAGCGAGATCACAATAAATTTTTCAGGGAATGTGTCGGAGACTTCTCTGATGGGCATCCACGATGTTAAATATGAGAATGGACACATTATAACTACACAAATGGAACCCACGGGGGCCAGATCAGTATTTCCGTGCGTGGACGAACCAGCCGCTAAGGCAAAATTCAAGGTGGAAATTAACGTAGACGAGGAAGTAGAAGTAATATTCAACACACGCCACGTATTGAGAGAACTGGGTAACGGTAAATCACATTTTGTCTTTGACGAGACTCCACCTATGTCCACTTATCTCATATACATAGGCATAGGAAAATTCCAAACAATCTCCAAGAAAAATAAGGAAAGGACCCTTTATGTTGCCACGTCACCTGGAAAAGCAAAGGAGGGAGAATTCTCTCTAAATCTACTCAGTAAACTATTCACTAAATATGAGGCGTATTACAAGATAAGATTCCCACTTCCAAAGATGCACCTTATAGCACTGCCTCAGTTTGGTGCAGGCGCAATGGAGAACTGGGGGGCCATAACATTCAGGGAGACGGCGCTACTGGTAAATCAGTCAACTAGTTTCGCCTATAAGAAGCAGATAGGCTACGTAGTATCGCACGAATTTGCGCATCAGTGGTTTGGCGATCTTGTAACGATGAAGTGGTGGGATGATCTATGGCTTAATGAATCGTTTGCGACATTCGTGGGTTACAAGATACTTACAAAGGTCTACAGTGACTGGAATTTGTGGGAGGATTTCCAGCTCCAGGAGACGCTGTCCTCGATGCAGAAGGATGGCCTGCTTTCCACCCACCCAATTAGGGTAGAGGTGAAGGATCCCGACGAGATATCCGAAATATTCGATGACATCAGTTACGGAAAAGGTGCATCAATACTTCGCATGATAGAGGAGTTCATTCGCGAGTCCAGGTTCAGGGAGGGAATATACCAGTATCTGAAAAGTCATCAATACTCTAACGCTTCTGGGGAGGATCTTTGGTCATCGCTTTCGGCTGCAAGCAAGATAGATGTTAGCAGTCTCATGAAATCTTGGCTTGAAAAAGGGGGTTTCCCTCTCGTAAGGATAAGGGAAAATGGCCAATGGCTCTCCATATCTCAGCAGAAGTTTTCATATCTCGATAACGACGACCAGTACATCTGGCAAATACCCCTGTTCATAGATGTTTCCGGAAAGAAACGCAGAATACTGTTAAAGGGGAAGGAAACTAGGATCAAGAACCAGGAAAATCTTAAGATAAATCAAAATGGAGAAGGATATTACAGACTACTCTTTGAAGGTGACTTGATATACAAGATGCTCAGCAGCGAGTCGTCACCAGAATTTGTGATGAAGCTCATAGATGACTATTATGCCTTCCTTCTGTCCGGTATAATAGATTTG
This sequence comes from Thermoplasmata archaeon, assembly GCA_049965815.1. Classification (GTDB taxonomy): domain Archaea; phylum Thermoplasmatota; class Thermoplasmata; order Thermoplasmatales. The sequence continues at coordinate 82,450 of JBMFVV010000002.1, forward strand.
CAACAATTCATTTCAATTGTTGACAGACTCAAGGAAAGGAATGAATACAGCATTGTCCTGCGGTTAGAATCAATACTGTCAGAATTGAACACTATAATGGACTCTGAAGCAATCAGTTCCCTCTTTGTGAATTTCCTGAGGGAGAAGCTTAACAGGTTTAATCAATCAGACGACGAGAATTCAAAGGTTGTACTTGAAAGGATACTGACTGCTATGGCAATAAATGATAAAGATTTCAGAATTACAGAAATGTCGAAGCTTGACAATTATTCCAGTGTGATGGCAGAGGAAAGAAGCGCCGTACTGATATCGTCCGTAATTGAGGGGTATAAGAAGGATAGGCTATGGGATATGCTGAAGTCTCCAGAGAATGACATGGAGCTTGTCAGGGTCATGCGCGCAATGGCTCACCTGCCTAAGAATGATGAAGTTACAGATTTCCTTGATTTCATAAAAGGGAAGCCGGAGTACAGAGGGAACTTCATATATCCTCTCTTCGAAGTCATTTTGTGCAAAAACTACAGAAAGGAAATATGGAAGTGGGTCTCGCAAAACTTGGGCTTAATAAGGGAGGTATTCGTAGGGAGCAGCACTGTTTCAAGGTTAATAGAAGAGCTCATAGCGGTTGCCGGAATTGGAAACAGGGATCTTGTCAACAATTTCATAGCGAGGGAAAATGTGCCTGAGGCTGCCAGAGCAATAAAGAACGGACAGGAAAAACTGGAGATCAATGAAAGACTGATACGGAGAACAGTCAAATCATAATCGATTTATAATATTCGTCAATTAGGAAGAGATAAAAAATGAACTTATACGAGTATCAAGCAAAGGAACTTTTTAAAAAATATGGTATTGCAATTCCATTAGGGAAACATGTAGCTAACGAAAAAGACCTCCAGTGGGATAAATTCCCTGTTGTGGTTAAGGCTCAGGTTCTAACCGGTGGGAGGGGAAAAGCGGGGGGAATCAAGTTCGCAAATGATGCCAATGATCTGAAGGAGAAGGGGAAGGAAGTACTTGCCATGAGCATCAAGGGATTAAAGGTAAGGAGTCTTCTACTTGAAGAAAAGCTTGACATTGCAAAGGAGTACTACCTTTCCATAACTCTTGACAGGAGTTCAAAGAGGCCAATAATCATTGCATCCACATCTGGTGGTATCGAGATAGAAGACGTACCTGACTCAAAGATCGTAAAATACTGGATTGACCCGACAATAGGGTATTCATCCTTTGTGGGAAGGGAAGTTGCATTCAAGCTTAATCTTCCCCCTGACGAATCGAAGCAGTTCCAGGATATACTTGCCAAGATGTTTTCACTTTATGAAGGCTACGACTGCGAGCTTGTTGAAATCAATCCACTCGTAGTCCTCAAGAATGGTAAAGTCCTAGCAGGTGACGCGAAAATAGTAGTGGACTCGGACTCTCTCTTCAGGCATACCGACCTTTCCGAGAACCCCGCCGAAAGGACAGATCTCGAGGAACTTGCATATAAGAGAGGATATGCACTGGTAGAGCTTGGCGGTGATATTGGTGTCATAGCTAATGGGGCTGGTCTCACAATGGCAACTCTAGACGGTCTGACATTGAAAGGCCTTCAGCCGAAGAATTTCCTTGATCTAGGTGGGAGCGACGACGTTGAGAAAGTTGTCGGTGCATTTGAAATCCTCAAAGAAGCCAAGATAAGGGCTATTCTCATCAACATATTCGGTGGAGTCACTCACTGCGATACCGTTGCGAATGGCATAGCAGAAGCAAAGAAGAGAGTTGGCATAAACGTTCCCATAGTTGTGAGACTCTCAGGAGTGAATGAAGACATCGGCAGGGGAATATTGAAGGAAAATGGGATCGAGGCGTATTCAGATATGATGAATGCAATAAATGAAGTTGTGGAAGTGGTGAAGTAAGATGAGTATTCTTGTTAACGAAGATACCAGGATTCTCGTTCAGGGGATTACTGGTCACCAGGGCTCGTTCAATGCAATTCAGATGCAGAAATTCGGATCAAAAGTAGTTGCTGGAACATCCCCCGGAAAGGGAGGAACAGAAGTAAGTGGGATAAAGGTTTACAACACAGTTAGTGACGCTATGGTGGAAGAGCCTAATGCTACGTTCATTTCTGTTGCAGCGCCCTATGTGCTTGATGCTGCAAAGGAAGCAATGTACAGTGGAATAGATCTGATTTACATACTGACGGAAAAGGTACCTTATCAGGACACTATGAAGATAGTAAGCCTTGCTAACAAATTGGGTAAAAGGGCTATAGGACCAAATGGACCGGGTGCAACATCTCCGTTTACTTGCAAACTGGGGATTATGCCAAATCAAATATTTAAAAAGGGGGACGTGGGAGTGATTTCCAGAAGCGGCACTTTGACATATGAAATAGTTAACCAGATTACAGTAAATGGTTTAGGAGAAAGTACGGTGGTCGGACTAGGCGGGGACCCCGTTACAGGTATGAATTACATAGATGCGTTGAAAGAATTCAAGAAGGATGAACAGACCGCTGCCGTGGCGATGGTGGGAGAAATTGGAGGAACTGCAGAAGAAGAAGCTGCAGAATACATCAAGAATAATTTCAACAAGCCTGTAGTCAGTTATATAACTGGAAGAAGTGCGCCACCAGGCAAAAGAATGGGACATGCCGGTGCAATCATATCTAGGGGAAAGGGAACGGCAGAGTCAAAAGTAAAGGCATTGGAAGAAGCGGGCGTAAAAGTAGCATCTTATCCCTACGAGATACCTACACTATTGAAAGAGGTGCTGAAATGAAGCGAGATATCATATCCGTTCTAGACATGAAGAACGATTTCGAAAAATTTGTAGATGAAGGTTTAAAGCTGAAAAAAAGCTTCAAATCAGGCAAGAAAGATTCATCAATGGACAGAAGAACACTTGCCATGATATTTGAAAAGGCATCCACTAGGACTAGAGTCAGTTTTGAAACTGCAATGACCCAGCTTGGTGGGCATGCAATTTACCTTTCTCCAAGGGATATGCAGATGGGCCGTGGAGAGACTATTGCGGATACAGCCAGGGTACTTTCTGGAATGGTGGATGCAATACTCTACAGAGCATTTGAACACGAGAATGTTGTGGAACTGGCCAACAATTCGTCTGTTTCCGTGATAAACGGATTAGACAACCTGGAACACCCAACACAGATAGTTGCAGATTATATGACGATAAAAGAAATCAAAGGCGGATTTAGGGGATTGAAGATTGCCTATGTCGGTGACGGCAATAATACTGCCAATTCTCTCATGCTCGCAGCTGGACTAGTGGGAGCAGACTTCTGGATTGCAACACCCGAAGGTTATGAGCCTCCAGAGAAGTTTGTCAAGGATGCAAAGAGTCTGGCAAGGAAACACAAGTCTGAGATCGAGGTTACCAACAACTACAAGGAAGCAGTAGCGGCTGCAGATGTCGTTTACACAGACGTATGGGTATCCATGGGCGAGGAGGAAGAAAAAGAGAAGAAGGAAAAGAAATTCAAGAGCTTCCAGGTAAATGAGAAGATGGTCTCCCTCGCCAAGGATGATTACATATTCATGCACTGCCTCCCAGCCCATAGGGGCCTGGAGGTTACAAATGGAATTGCGGATTCAAAGAATAGCGTCATATTCCAGGAAGCAGAAAATAGGCTCCACGCTGAAAAAATCATACTGAAAAAGGTAATCAAGTGAAAATAATAAGAAAAAGGACATTAGAAAATTGTTCCACAACCTATTTAAAGCATGATCAAATAGAAATGCAATGAATAGCGGAATCTACCAGAAATTGAAGAGAGAAGGGGATTACGTCCCAAGATTCCTGATTAAACTATGGCAAATAAGGATCAAGGAGAAGTTTGGCCTCGAAGTTGACAGTGACATTGCAGAGGTCATTGTGAAAATAGTCCACGAAAGGAGCACGTGGAAGTTATCTCGTGCAGAGAGATATATAACTGCGCTCTTAAAGCTGAAAGGGGAGTCAAAGGAAGAAGCGGAAAAAGATGCAAGGGACCTTGTGAGAACTGTTCTTGAGTAATGTTCTTCGAACTTAAAATTCTTCAGGAGAATGAGCGCCTGATGTCAATTAAGCACCTTGATCCAACTTTGCTAAAATTACCACTAATAATATTAGCAAATTTCTGATACAGATTGTGATCGCATCAGTACTGCAACTGACTTAAGGATGTAAAGGTCATATGAAACAAATATCTTTGGAGATAGAACTATCAAAGTTGAAGAGAATGGCTATTAGGGATTCTAGACTGGAACAGTATCCCACGCCACCCGACATTGCAGCGACAATGCTTTATAGGGCACTAGGTGACGGCTGCCTGAGAGATAAGATAGTTGCAGACCTGGGATGCGGAAATGGCATATTTGCAATAGGGGCACTGATGCTAGGGGCTAGGAAAGCGTACGGAATTGATAGCGACGAGGACGCCATAATAGTTGCCAGGGAAAATTCAGAACAGTTTGGAGACAGGATAATCCTTACTACGGAAGATGTAGCTGAATTCAACGTTCCAGTTGATACAATACTGATGAATCCCCCTTTTGGAAGTCAGAAAAGGAATGCCGATATACCGTTCATAGAGAAAGCTCTAGAATATTCTAAAGATTTTTATATCGTGCTTAATTACAAAGCTGGCGATTTCTTGGAAAATGTTATAGAAGGAAAAGGGGAAATTCTCTGGGAAGAAGATATGGAGATTCCCGTTGCGCATTCCTATGAATTTCACAGGAAGGAGATCAAAATGATCAAGGCTAAAATGTCGAGAGTGAGAGTATGGTAGGTAGATTAGTAGTACCAGGGGAGTATTTAGGGACGGAAGAGGAATTTCTTGCTGGCAGTGGAACTTATGAAGATGACGGGAGAGTTTATTCGTCCAATGTGGGCAATGTCGAGGTTAGTTCTGACTTCAAAGTGAGGGTAAAGGGGAGGAAGGAGGAGATCATAGTTCAGCCTGGTGACGAAATCATAGGCGTGGTAACAGAAATTAACGAACCTCTGGTAGTCGTTGCGGGCGAGTATCTCATCAGGTCAGGAAAGGCGTATGAGGTTAAGGTTAGAGCTCTTGTACACGCAAGTAGGATAACTGGGCATTATTTGGATCAATGTTCAAAAGTTGTAAAGGCAAGGGATGTAGTGAGAGGGAAGGTTGTTTCGACACGAGGTAAGATAGATCTTACAATGGAACCTCCAGACGAAGGCGTCGTCTATGCGTACTGCTCGAAATGCAGGAAACCTCTGCAAAGGATTAATAGTGGTCTCTATTGTACTTACTGTCAGCGAAACGAAGTCAGAAAAGTTTCGAGGAAATATGGGGAAATCTCCGAAGGGGTGAAGAAAAAATGAAACCAGAAGCTGGTGAAAACAAGATCAATGTTGAGAAACTGGATGTGGAAGTAAAACATTTGAGAAAGGAAGTTGAGAACATGAAGGTAATTTTGAGGGGACTTCTCCAAGTAGTGATGGAGAATGAGGAAGAAGACGATTACTACGAATATACATAGGTGAGATAGATGGCAGTTCCGATGGCAGTCATGCAGAGTTTGATGCAAAAACCCATATCCCTTCTTCTAAAGGACAACACTGTTCTTGAAGGGATCCTTGAAAGCTACGATGATTACATGAATATTGTGATTACTAACACCGAGGAGATTACAGAAACAAACAAGAGGAAACTGGGGACTGTAATTCTTAGAGGAAGCAACGTAGTTAGGATATCACAGAAGTGAATCCTTACTCAGCCTCACCGGAATTCTCCCCCGTGAAAATATGTTTCTAACATCATAGAATTTTTAAATGCAGAAGAAGTTACTCAATTAAGGAATAGGATGCTTGTTCTAGGGATTGAAAGTACGGCCCACACAGCTTCAGTCGGGCTTGTGGAAGATGGAGAAATAAAAGGCGTAAGATCAGATTCCTACAGGCCATTGACAGGGGGTATCAACCCTAGAGATGCAGCAGAGCATCACAGGAGTGTGTTCCCAGATTTATTGTCGTCATTACTCAATGAAGAAAATATAGAAGTAGTGGATCTAGACAAGATAGCCATAAGTATTGGACCGGGGCTTGGGCCATCACTGAAGGTAGGTGTTGAGCTGGCCCGCTATCTCTCTGTGAGATATTCAAAGGATCTTGTCCCTGTGAACCACGGGGTTGGTCACCTGGAAATTGCAAGAAAGATGTCGGGGTTTGAAAATCCGCTCTTCCTCTACGTATCTGGAGGCAACACACAACTGGTATCCATAGGTGAATACAGATATTCCGTACTTGGGGAAACACTGGACATAGGTGTAGGTAATTTTCTTGACAAAATCGCAAGGGACCTTGAAATCCCTTTCCCAGGCGCACCTGTACTGGAGAACTTGGCCAAGGGCGGTGAAAAAGTCCTGGATTGCCCATATACTGTGAGGGGAATGGATGTCTCATATTCTGGCCTATACACATCCCTGAAAAAAAGGATCAGAACCGAGCGACGTGAGGATATTGCATTTAACGCACAGGAGTATGCATTTACGGCTCTAGCTGAAATAGTTGAAAGGGGAATGGCCCACTTTGGTTTGACCGAGTTTAGCATAACTGGGGGAGTGGCAAGGAATCGAAGATTGAGAGAGCTCCTTTCTGGAATGGCAAAGATGCGTGGGTATCGTTATTACTTCCCTGATGACACATATCTGTCGGACAATGGGGCTATGATCGCACTTGCAGGATACATGAGCAACCTGAAGGCAGATGAAAATATACGGCTGGAGCAGACAGATAGAGTCGACTCCAGGGAGAGCAGGTGGATAGGAAGGAGAAAGTTGAATCCGAGGGCAATGGTCGGTGGTGAAAGCGTGATAGAAAGGTCTACGTTTGAAGGCATAGATTGCGTAGTAAAAAGAAGGAGGGGAAGGGAATACAGAAATCCAGAAATTAATCTAAACATCAATAACTCCAGAATCAAACGAGAAATCAGGATTCTCCACGCCCTTGATGCAATATCACTGAAAACACCGGAGGTACTTTTTGTAGACATGCAGGATTCTGCAATTTACTTAAAGATGCTTCCAGGTCGGGTAATTAGCCAGATGATATCAGAACCCAATTTCGATGAAGTCATAGAGCTGGCTGGAGAGAAAATTGCCCAAATGCACAACAGAGGGATCAGCCACGGTGATCTGAATTTAGGGAACATTATGTTCAATGCTTCCAGTGGTGAAATGTCCTTCATAGATCCGTCAATGGGTGATCAGAATGCTGAAATAGAGCAGTTGGGAGTTGATGTCCATTTGATGAAGGAGTCACTGAAATCTCTTGGAAAGGATAAATCGTTCAAATATTTCCTGGAGGGGTATTCGAAATGCGCTAGGTTTGACGAAGTAATGAAGAAAGTGATTGAGATAGAGTACAGGAGGAGATACACTTGATAATAGTCACCTCTAATCGAGGTAAATATAAAGAATACAAGGATATGTTCGGTCAAATTGTGAAGTTAGAGCTTATGCTCATGAAATATCCAGAGGAGCAACTTGAAACAATAGAGAAGGTTGCAGAAAGGTCTGTTTACTATCTGTCTGGCATTATCCAAACCGATTTCTTCATAGATGATTCAGGACTCTTCATAGATGAGCTTGGCGGTTTCCCAGGGGTATATTCCTCCTATGTGAACAAAACACTGGGGAACAAAGGGATACTCAAACTGATGGAAGGCAAGAGAGAAAGGAGTGCAGAATTTAGGACCTGCATTGCTTATTATGATGGCAAACTCAGCATTTTCACTGGAGCCGTCAAAGGAATAATTTCCAAATCTGCAAGGGGAAGCAACGGGTTCGGATTTGACCCGATATTCATCCCAGATGGATACGATAAAACTTATGCGGAAATGACCCTCAAGGAGAAGGATTCCATATCACATAGGTTTAAAGCGGGAGAGGCCTTTTTAAAGTTTCTTACGAAAAAGGCCATATAGACCTTTAAAATTCCATACGGATGGAACGGGGATTTTACAAGGAATTTAAGATTCCGATATCACTGGTTATGTTGGCTGTGACACTCTTCTCATTCATATTAGTTGTAATTTATTTCTTCAGCCTGGGCATTCTGCCGATAAATTTTCAATCTTTCCTGACAGCTCTTGGAGGATGGACCTATTACATCTTCCTTCTTTCCCTCGTGGGAACAGTTTATTTTGCATATCTGCTTGCGTCCACTGTCTCCCAGAGGAGAAAATTCGAAGAACTGATATTTACTGACAGCAAGGCTACTTTTGTAAAGAATGCCAAGGACCTGGACATGATTTCGAGGAAACTTGGTCCATCCTTCAGAAAGAGGTTCGAAGAGAAAAAGGAACAGTTAAGGGTAAGGTGAATACTCAATCTACTTTTTCTTTGTTAGATTTATTCATTCTACAATATTTTTTTGACAAATTCCGGGAGATTAAAGCATGACTGATAGATTCCATCGTTCATATATCTGCCAGTGAAATCCCTGTGCTTTTCTATGGTTCCATTAGACGCCATTATGTAAGACCACATTCCAGATGGATAAGATGGCACAAATGACAAATATGGTTTTACCGTCTTAAATTGGTTACTTAGGCCGCGGAACGCCTTCTTTATAAATTCCGGATTCATGAACGGTGAACCGCTTTGGGTAGCAATTATACCTCCTTTGTTGAGTATTTCCTTGGCTTTCATATAAAATACGTCGGAAAAGAGGGAAGCTGCAAATCCAATCGGGTCCGTTGAATCAACCAATATGACATCATAGCTCTTTTCAGAATCTACAAATTCAAAAGCATCCATGTTGTAGACCTTAAGTCTGCTATCGGCGAAAGAGGCCGCTATACTCGGTAAATAAGTTTTGGCAGCAGTTATGACTTCCTCGTCTATTTCAACTAAATCCACAGTTCTAACGGGATACCGAAGGACTTCCCTTGCCACGCCACCATCACCGCCTCCGATAATTAAAACATCTTTTGGATCAGGGTGGGCCACCATTGCAGGGTGGGAAAGCATCTCTTGATACATGAATTCATCCCTTTCCGTAATCATGAAGCATCCATCCAAGATCATCACCCTCCCAAAGAATTCTGTATCAAAGATATCTATCTTCTGATACTTTGATTCTTTTGAGAATAGGTGGGATTTGACCCGAACACCAAACCTCACGTCCTCGTTCTGATTTTCTGAGAACCAGAAGTCTACTTTCATGCTTCGCAATAATGAAGCATAAAATAACCTTTGTGAATGAATCTGTTTTTTAATGCGGTTAAGATTTAATACGATTGACTGACAACCTTTATGAATTAAAATGCGATATCGGAGTGCATTACAGGTGAAACGATGATGCAACAACCTAAGAGTGATAAAAAACAAGAAGAACTCGACCCATTTAAAATTGCACAAAAGCAATTAGACGAAGCTGCAGCAATAATGAAATTGGACCCACAGGCTCACGCTATTTTGAAGGAGCCTATGAGCATGGTCCAGGTTCAGATACCGGTGAAGATGGACAACGGATCTACGAAAGTTTTCACTGGATTCAGGGTTCACTACAACTATGCAAGAGGACCTACAAAGGGAGGAATCAGGTTCCACCCACAGGAGAGCCTTTCGACAGTCAAAGCCCTAGCAGCGTGGATGACCTGGAAGACATCTCTGGCAGACATTCCCTATGGTGGAGCAAAGGGCGGAATTATCTGCGATCCTAAGACACTAAGCCAAGGAGAGCTTGAGAGGCTTTCAAGGGGATACGTTAGGGCAATCGGAGAGTATATTGGACCAGACATCGATATACCAGCCCCTGATGTGTACACAACACCTCAGATAATGGCATGGATGATGGACGAGTACTCCGCCATGGAAGGATACAACGTACCTGGCGTTATCACAGGAAAACCACTTGAAATAGGTGGTTCCCTCGGAAGAGGAGATGCAACAGCCAAAGGAGGAATGTTCATATTAAGGGAAGCGGCCAAATATCTGCACATTGATCTAGCAAAGGCAACAGTTGCAATTCAAGGATTCGGAAATGCCGGCGAATTTGCCCACAAACTCGTAACTGAAATGTTCCATTCAAAGGTGGTAGCAGTTTCAGATAGCAAGGGAGGAATATACAACGCAGATGGATTGGACTTTGAAGAAGTCAAAGCCCACAAAGTGAAGACTGGAAGCGTTGTTGGATTCAAAGGGGCAAAAGAAATCTCAAATGCAGAACTTCTAGAACTCAAAGTTGATGTACTGATCCCATCTGCTCTCGAGAACCAGATAACCGGCAAGAACGCTGCAAACGTGAAGGCAAAGATCCTGCTAGAACTAGCAAATGGACCGACGACTCCGGAAGCAGATGAGATTCTTGCAAAGAATAAAGTCTTCGACATACCAGATTTCCTAGCAAACTCCGGTGGAGTTATAGTATCCTACTTTGAGTGGGTTCAGAACATTAACGGATTCTACTGGGACATCGACGATGTCTATGGGAAACTCGACAAGAAGGTATCGAAGAGTTTCTGGGACACAACTGAAACAATGACCAAGTACAACACAACCCCCAGAATGGCAGCTTATATCCTGGCGGTTGATAGAATAGCAAAAGCGATGAAGGTCCGCGGCTGGTACTGAGTCCACAACAATTTACTCCTTTTATTTTTATTCCCTTTTTATTCCTTAGTTTTTGGCATTTACTTTCTGATATTCTGGTTAAGGTTGCGTGAGTGTTTTTTGCTATCTTAAAGTTTAGTTTTATTGTTCATTCTTTATATTATAATATGACTTATTGTGCCCCCTGTTTTTGACTGTATAAAATCTAGTTTCTTGATTGAGCAATGAAATCATTTTTTCAATTTTTTCAATTTTCAATTAGCTGTATAAGATTAAAATACGACCGTACTGATTTTTACCTATGTTCAGGGCCAATATGAGACATTCATATCTCATGGAAATGGAGGAATTCAATTCTATCCTCCTAGAAGATTTTGTCAATAGTTATGGGAAGACATTGCTACTTCTTGGAGATGGGGCGTTTGTTGATGCTCATTATTTGAAGAGGAAAATGGGTGACCAGCTGTACATACAGAGAATTCTCAACATATATCAGTTCCAAAAAACAATAGTTGAGGATTTTTACTATGATGACTTTGCAATTTTCGTTGTAGTCAGACTCTCTGAACTGAAAGACTGGAAAGAGGATGTTTTGCTCAACATATCAAACGCCTTGGAAGGTATCTCGCGTAGAACAGGGACGCCAAACGTAGTCTATTTGGTGGAAGATGAAGAGTTTAGACCACCGTGGTTGGGCAATGTATTCCATAGGAAGATACTAGAGGTGGTCAAGAAATGGGAAGAAACACCCCTAGCCTTAGAATGGAAATAGAAAGTATAATTGAAGAGATAAGAAAAGCAGAGAAATTGATGAATAGTGGAGACAAAGAAATAACAGAAGATTTCATCAAGAAAATAAAACTTCACATTCCAGAAGGTTCCATAACCAATCTAGATCCATATTTCGTTTTTCTTCTATTTGTGTTATTAGAGCTGAGAAAAGAAATCAAATGATTGTTGATGCATGGGGCAACAGAAACTTGTACACCATCGATGAAAAAAAGAAGATAAAGAGATGGGACTATGAACACACAATATATGTCGCTGGAGATCGTCTTGAAAGAGTCACTGACGAGATAGATATTGTACCGTGGATTAAGTGGAAACTGGAAGAACAGAAGGATATATTCTCCACCAAAAAGGTAGTAAGTATAAGCCTACCACCAAACAAGGTAAGCGAGGTGATAATGGCAATAGAACGTATAGGAAACTTCAGAGATTATAAGATTTACAACGCTGACATAAACATTGTACAATCATTCATGGTCAAGAACAACCTACATTTTTTTAATGACGACAAGGAAGTAGATTTTGATGCGTCTGATTTAAACGTCCTTGATATAAAATTTATAGACTCACTGGAAGAAATAGAGATAAACGGGCAGATGTTCACAAACATTACTTCATCATTAGATTCCTTCTTTTCCAACATGAAAGACGCTAATCTGATAGTCTCAGAGGGTGGTGATAAGTATTTTCCTAGATTCTTTGAACTTGCGGGAAGGAAAGGGTACAGGGCCAGAACATCTAGAAGCAGGGAAAGAACATTTACTTCATATGGAAGAATAAGTCATAGAGCCAGTGGTTTCATAATTTATGGGATACCACATATAGATAGAGAGACATCTTTCATATTTAGCGAAGGTGGTCTGGAAGGTCTTATTACTGTTTCCAAGATCACGTCCCTGCCCCTTTTCCATTCCGCACGTATCACCCCTGGTACCGCTGTTTCTTCATACGAAGTGAAGAAATCTCTGGAGAAGGGAATTATGATACCCCTCTACAAGGACGACCATGAGATGATTAAGGATATTGATACATTTATAAGTGCTGATAAGGGAGGGTTATACCTTCAGCCAGTACCTGGCATATACGAAAACGTCTTTGAGATAGATTTCAGTTCAATGTATCCATCAATAATAGTGAATTACAATCTTTCCCCGGAGACCATAAATGTAAAGTGTAAAAATACGAGAAGAATAGATGACCTAGGATATGACATTTGTATGGATAAGAGGGGAATGCTGCCAGAATTTTTATCAGATCTTCTTGATCTCCGTCTTTATTATAAGAGCAAGAAGAAATCTGATGAAAGATACAGAAGGAGGGATTCAGTTCTGAAGTGGCTTTTGTTGACATCGTTTGGTTATACCGGCTACAAGAATGCAAAATTCGGCAGGATAGAAGTTCACGAATCAATAACCAGTATTGGAAGAAAGATACTGACTGACAGCGTAAAAATAGCCGAGGACGAGGGATTCAAAGTTATCCACGGAATAGTAGATTCTCTGTGGTTGCAGGGAAATGGAGATATCTATGAGGTAATGAGAAGAATAGAAGAAATAAGTAGACTTAAGATTTCTCTTGAGGGTTTCTACAAGTGGATAGTGTTCCTACCAGCCAGGGATGGAAGTGGAGCTCTCAACAGATATTTTGGGCTCATGGAAAATGGAAAATTTAAGGTTAGAGGGATAGAACTGCGTAGGACAGACTTCCCTGATGTTTGTAAGGAAATGCAAGAAGAGATACTCAACGTTTATTCAATGGTTTCAAAAGCGACAGATTTTCATAAACATTATGACGAAGTAGAGAAAATATATGACGGATATAAGTTCAAGATAATGAATGGAAAGCTAGATGACTCGGAACTAAAGATATCAATAGTTGCTACTCGCAGACCGGAAGCATATAAGGTTAATGGAATAAGGAAGATGGCGATAGAAAAGGCTGGGAATATAGGTCCAGGTGATAAGGTCTCTATGTTCGTATTAGACGAGAGCAAGGGCGAGGTAGATATAGAAAATCTAGAAAGCAGATATGACAAGAACTATTATCTTAGAAAACTCCAAATGGCATGGGAAAGCATATCATATCCCTATAAGCATCAATCTATAATATACCAGAAGAGTATCGAGGAATATGATACAAATTGAAAATCTATCCGTGGGAGGAGAGACGTATACCGGAATAAAAATAGACACTAAACCTGCGCCAATCGTTGTGATAACCGGTAAGAAAGGATTTCTAATGTGTGGATACCTTAACATGGAAGCCGCAGACAAAACAGGTGCAATAGCTGCATCCATATCCGGAGTCAATACGTTTGATGACCTGCTCAACAAAGACATAGTAAAGATCAGTGCCAAGGCAAGAGAATCAGGGGTGAAAGAGGGGATGAAAGGAAGAGAAGCACTAAAATTCCTTTAATTGATTTAATGATACAAAGATAGAAGATCAATATCTATCCTAACCACTGGGTATATTGCGTTGATATATTCCTAAAAATTCTTACTCAATGAGGAATAACATTGTTAATCACTCTTATAGGATTGTCCCAAAGGACCTGCTTAGAATGTTTGCCTAACATATCCGATAGTTCTGCAATCTTAGTTACGTCTTCAAATCCTTTAGGAGTATCATCTATACCCAGGAAATCAGTTCCGAGTGCCACATGGTCCCATCCAAAATTCTCCCCAACATATTCCATGTGCTTGACCATATCATTTATAGAAGGGTCTTTACTAAGAGTTGTTCTGATGGCAGTAATACCAATTACACCTCCAGTTTTAACTATTGCTTCTATGCTGTCATCATCCAAGTTTCTAGCGTGATTGTAGATGCTCTTTACATTCCCGTGTGAGGAAATGACAGGTTTCTTTGACACCGAACATGCATCTAATATCGTACCCCTACTTGCATGAGCCATGTCAACAATAACGTTTTGTTCATTAGCTACTTTTACGAGCTCCTCCCCATACCCTGTTAGTCCATAGTCCTTTTTTGACATTGCGGAAGCAGCAAATTTCGTGTCATAATTCCAGGTGAGACCTATACATCTCAGGCCTATATCCCTTAAGAGATAAAGATCATAGGGGTCTCTAAGACAGTCCGTTCCTTCCAGGCTGAGAAGTATCTTTGTCCCTTCATTCATTTCATCTGATTGCCCCTGTATGATCTTTACTAGTCCCTTTCTCTCGATATGCTTGTAAAACTTAAGTTGCTCCATCAGGTCTTCCAAAAGCGCGACAGTTGCCCTTCTTGGGCCTGAACCGTATTGTTTGCTGAGTTCTTCAGCTCTATCATTAACAACAGAAATGTGCGGGAAGCTTACTCCAAATACAATGGCATCCTCGAACCTTCCAATCGCATCTAAATTTGACTGTTTTGTAGACGAGACAATATCTTCACGCTGTGAAGTTATTCCCATGTCCTGATGCAAATCTACGAATTTCATAAATGTTAAGGACTGAGGAATTATTTAACTCTTCTACGGCTCGATGGCTCTATTCAGTTTAATGTCAATATGACATCTATCTGTACAGCTCATAAACCCTAAGGAACGCTCCCTTCTTCTTCTCCCTTATATCAGCTTCTTCTGACTCAACTGTAGCTGAACCCACTTTTTTGCCATCTAAATTCTCTATGATACAGGTTGATCCTTTCCTTATGATCCCGACTATACTTTTTATTCCAGCGGCATACAGATTTGCTCCATTTTTTATTCCAGCATAAGCACCATCATCGATGATGACACGAGGGAAATCCTTAGATACCATAATCCTCAAGGTTGGAAGCCATTTTTCCTCATATTTAATCAATATGGGGACGGAGCCATCGTATATAACTGAGTGATCATTCTCTTCAATCTCTAGGCTCTTGGATTCCGTAGAGATTCCAAAACCATCTAAAAGTTCTCTGTATTCTTTGCTTTCTCTCTTCGAAAGGAAGTGTCTTTTCACTTGGTAATGATTCTAGCTTATTCTATAAACATTACGTAACCGCGAACAAAATTACTAAGAAGGAAATGGCACGCATCAGCAATGAGCTAGAGGGATATCCTCTGATATACCTCTATTGCATCTCTACCTTCCCCAATGCCTACCAACACGACTGGAACTTTCAATTGGTCCTCTATGAAGCTGATATAATCCCTTAAATTTGCTTTTCCACTTCTCCATGGCTTGAAACTTTCATAGTTCACCTTGTCGGGTTTCTTGGACGGATTGAACTCGTTAACTTCCTTCCCATCATACTCGTAGGAGACTGCAACCTTTATGGTATCCATCTTTCCTAATATGTCAACCTTTGTAAGCGCAAGGTAATCTAGTGAGTTTAGTCTGACAGCTCTGCGCAGCATTGGAAGGTCCAAATATCCCACACGTCTAGGGCGGCCAGTAGTTGCACCGAATTCGTTGCCTAATGTCCTCAGCTTATCAGCATATTCCCCGAAGATTTCTGTAGGAAACATCCCCTCTCCAACCCTAGTGGTATACGCCTTAGCTACCCCAATAAATTTGTTGAAATACCTTGGTGACAGGCCCGTACCTACAGTCACACCACCTGATGTCGTGTAAGAAGACGTGACATAAGGATACGTTCCGGAATCAATATCTATGAAAGTACCATTTGCAGTCTCGAATAATGCACTCTTTCCATTATTTATCGCATCTTCAAGGTATTCGCGAGTATCGTAAATGTACTTCTTAATAGATTCATAATCTTCCATAAGACTGTCTACATATCCATCCTCAAACGGTATCCGGTATATCTGACTCAATAAGGTGAGATGTTCCTTTAGATCATTCCTGCTACTGAAATCTACCAGCCTGATACCATATCGCCCAAATTTTGATTCGTATGCAGGCCCTATTCCTTTCAATGTGGTCCCTATTTTTCCAGCACCCCTCATCTGTTCAATTTCACTGTCGCGTTTGAAATGTAATTCCGTCACAACATGCGCCAAATCTGAAACTTTGAGGTCGAAGTTTCCACGAAACTTACTCAAAAATTCGATCTCTTCCTTTAACCGTCGTAGATTAATGACAACCCCCTTTGCGACGACTACCGTTTTTGAACCAAGGAATCCAGCAGGAATTAAGTGGTACTTAATTGTTTGACCATCAACTACTACCGTATGACCCGCATTTTCCCCGCCATTGAACCTGACAGTGATATCAAAATTCTTGGAAAGGTAGTCTATAATTTTTCCTTTTCCTTCATCACCAAACTGACAGCCAACTAAAGTCAAGGTTTCCATTTGAACCTTTTAACCATATCTTCAGGCAGATAATAACTTTTCATCTATACTTATAAAAAAGGCAACCGGAGGCAATTGCTGCTTTGACAGTCTATAACCCACATTGTTCTGATCCTCTCAGTGAACGTTATTAACCGCTTCAGAGACAGATTCCTCTGGAAGCTTTACCCTCCTGAACCAGATGTAAAATGAAACTATGGAAACTACATAGAGTATTGCGGCTATCTCAAATGGAAGTCTATACCTTCCCTGCTTCAACATGATAGAACCCGGGTATGTTGAAAATGAATTTGGCATTCTGAAAAAAATGCTTGTTATTCCAGACGCGACACCTCGATGATTGCTTGGAATGATACCCATTATTAAGGAGGTTGATAAGGGGCCTGATACGTTCATCAGCAACGATCGTATTACGAAGAATGTAGCTGAAAGCCCAAAACTCCCAGCAAACGGGATGAGAACCATAAATACGGTTGAAGCCAGCATTGTTATTACCATAGCATTTATCAATCCCATCCTTCTCCCTAGGGCCGGGGCAATCAATGCAGATAAAGCGAGTAAAGCACTAGCAACACCTAGGACAGGACCACTAATTGTATCTGGAACCTGAAACTTATAATTAAACCATTGACTCATTAATGGAATGAACAATCCTGCCCCAACTGCTATACCTACATTGGAAAGTATGTATTTTGTCAGCACATCCTTTGTCCTTTGTGTCATAGGTTCTATCTTTTCCACAACATTTCTATTGCGTTTCTCAGAAATACCTATGAAAAAAGCAGTAGATGCAACCGTAGCTATACCGAGGGCAACGTAAAGAAGTAAATGCGCATCTAACGTGCTTAACCCAAAGAGCGTCATCGGTGATACCAAATAAATCATGAAACCTCCGCCAGCCCAGGCACCATTTTGCATAAGAGAATTAAGAGAGAATGCAGCCGTTCTCTTTCCTGTTGACGACAATTCGGATAGCATCGCACCCTGTGAGCTGCTAAATGCAGCGTCTCCTGCCCCTATAATTATCGCTACAATTATTAGCGAATACAGGGAGGTCGCAAAGGCCAAAATTATAACGCCCAGGCCAAGTGCCAGGTTTCCATAGACAATGACTCCCTTCCTTCCTCTCCTGTCAGAAAGAACCCCCAGAGGTATTGAGAGAGCGGATGCAGCAACACCTTCCATTGTGAATAAAAGGCCGGCATAAATGATCGATATCCCCCTAACAGTATGAAGAAAATAAGAGAGGTCGGTGAATATCAGTCCAAGTGCTAAATTTCCCAGGAAACTTCCACCTATTAGCATCTTGGAATTCTTGGAAATACCGGCAAAATCTTCAAAGGGACCCTTTCCATCAGACAAGAATTAACACCGTTGAATAAGTAACGTATGAAAAGTATCCATTAGATGTATTCGATAGCAGAATGGTGATTCCTTTTCTAATACCATAAACCACCATATTCTTTAAAATTTAAGCTTTCTACTCTTCTGATATGCCAATATTCGTTGTTGCAAATGGCCCATGAACCATGAAATAATCAAATTAGTTTAATCAAATATTTTTATAATTACGAATGGCCTATCGTGTCAATGACTTTACTGGGAAGACTGCAGGGATTAGGGGTGGCAGTAAAATACTATCCAAGGGCCAGGTATCTCAGGTATTACCAGAGAACACTCGAAAGAACAGGAAAGCCACCAGAAAGGCAACGAAGCATCAGGGAAGCAACCAAACTTAGAGATGCGATGATCAGTTCTGGGCCCCTGTTCATTAAGCTTGGCCAGGTACTCTCTTCAAGGAGAGATGTGGTCCCAGAGGAGTACGTAGAGGTTCTTACTGACCTTCAGGATGCGGTACCGATGCCTCCATTTGCACCAGTAAGGAAGCTAATAGAAGAAGAGATTGGAAAGATTGAAGAGGTGTTTGAAGAGTTTGAAGAGTCGGGAATTTCTGGAGCTAGTTTGGGTCTTGTCTACAAGGCAAAATACAAAGGGAATGAAGTCGCTGTAAAGGTCAACAGGCCCAATATTAGAGAAACAATAAGGAAGGACAGGGAGAAGGTTACGGCTTTTATTGGGCTTCTGGAGCGTTTTACTGGAAAGACGTTTTCACTTTCCGCCTTTACAGAACAGTTCCTTACGAGCCTGGAACTTGAGCTCGATTACAAAAGGGAGGCTGAATCTATCGATATAATAGGGGAGAAAATACGCGATCTTGATTTGGAAATGGAAGTAATGGTGCCAAAAGTTTATAGCGATATCTCAACGACCAAGATATTGGTCATGGAGTACATGGATTTCATAAAGATAACAGATATCGATGAATTAAAATCGAATAAGGCAGATCTTCCCCAAATAGCAAGGGTTATCGATGAAATGTTCATAAGGCTCGCACTTAGGGAAGGAAGGTTTCATGCCGACCCTCACCCTGGCAACCTTGGATGGAACAAGAAAAACAAAATCGTTCTACTGGACTACGGTATGACATCAGAGCTTCCTGAGGACCTGAGAGATAAGCTGCTGATGGGTTATTATTACCTCTCCACACTGGATGCAAGGCGTCTCCTGAGCGTACTGGTCGATATAGACCTTATAGACCCCACGGCAGACAGAGTATTCATGGAACAGGTACTGAATACAATATTCAAGGACCTCCAAGGCAAGGAAATTACAAAAATGGAATACCAGGAACTTGTGCACAGGGCAAATATTGTTCTTTATAGGTTCCCGTTTAGACTTCCATATAATCTTGCACTGTTTGCAAGAATGTCTGTAATACTGGACGGAGTATGCAAGACGCTAGATAAGGATTTCAACTTCATAAGTGTAGTTGCAGATGTAATGAAGGAGGAAAAGGCAGCCTTCAGGATCCTCAAGAGAAGAATATTTGAACTACCTCAAAGAATCCAGAAACTGGTTTCTGACTACATGAGCATTCCCGATCTAATAAAAAATGTGAACAGGCAACCCCAGAAAAAAAGAAGAGCAGATTACTCTAGCGCAATCATTGCATCTGGGTTCTTCATATCTGGCGCAATAATGATATCTAACACTCTTTATGGCGTAATACCATTTGCTGTAGGGGTTGTATTCGCAGTTCTTTCATTCAGGTCTAATTAATTGGAACTGTTTTCACTTCTTTTCTCTTGACTACTATGTCTAGGACCCCATTATCCATGGATGCCTTTATAGAATCAGATTCAAATTCGCTGCTAATTTTAATGAACTTTGAGAATTCGTCAACCCTTTCCTCATAGACCAGTTTCCCCGTGATATTCTTCTTCCTAGTACCTGAAACCTTCAGCCCCGTCTTAGTACTGAGGATCTTCACATCCTCCTTTTTAAATCCAGGAAGATCGAGATAAATGTGTATTTCCTCCCCTTCTTCAGAGATATCTATAGGAGGGTAGAAGACCTCTGATATTGTCTTGATTCTTTGTCCAGCCTTCTTAACGACACCTTCTATTCCTATTTGCATAACCATAAAGTTATTATAAAAATATAAGGATTTTGTATCGGCAACCTTAAACTATGGGGATATAAGATGCATTATTTCCCTTTCTCTGAGATTAATCCATTCCGAATTCATGGAGCTTATGTAAATCCTAACTGCCGGTTCTGTACCGGAAGGTCTGACCAGAATAAAGTTATCCCCGTCAAGTAATCGAAGCCCGTCTATTTCGTCAGCGCTCATCTTCGGATAGTATTCCTTCAATTTTGCCTTAATTTCTTTAAAGTCGCTTCGATTCGGTAGTTTTATTCGTCTCAGTTTGTAGTCTGGCAGTTCCTTTATCAATTCTGAGATCTCCTTCCCTCTTGTTGAGATCATATCCAGCGCAAATGCCAGTGATAGCCCTCCATCACCGCCATTGAGATATCTAGGAAAGATTACCTTCCCATTCTCCTCTCCTCCCATTAGCCCCTTAGCCCTAACAAGGACTTCAGAAATTACTGG
The DNA here is from genome assembly GCA_049965815.1 of Thermoplasmata archaeon. Classification (GTDB taxonomy): domain Archaea; phylum Thermoplasmatota; class Thermoplasmata; order Thermoplasmatales. The sequence continues at coordinate 103,025 of JBMFVV010000002.1, forward strand.
AGCTCCAACAGGTGTCCTTATCACATTTACGCCATGTTTTTCGGCGATTCTGTCAATCAGGAAGCTTGAGGCTACTGGAAATACCAGATCCCCCTTATATTTCTCTAACAGGTGATCCGCAACTAGGGCAACGAACTTGTCACCGTCAATCATAAATCCTCTTTCGTCCAGAAATACTGCCCTGTCTCCGTCGCCATCGTGTGCCACAGATAAATCGAACTCAGTGCTTCTTGCAAAGGATATCAGGTCTTTAATGTTCTCTTCTGTTGGTTCCGGCTCCCTTCCAGGAAAGAATGAGTCTTCATTTGCGTTTATGCTCACATAGCTTGCCCCCAGTAGTCTCAATAATCTGGGGGTTGTCACAAGAGTGGTTGAATTGGCACAATCTATCAATAACCTGAAGTGCTTCTTCTTAATTTGGTCTTGATCAACGTTCTTCAGAATCTCCATAAGATAAGGTTCTACAGCATCCTCCTTGTGGGAAATGCCAACAGAATCCCACCTAGACTTGTTGAAGTTCCCTTTCTCAATGAGCCCCTCGATCTTCACCTCTTCATCCCTGCCAGGGTTTGAGCCATCTTTGGCAATGACCTTGAACCCATTGAAATTTGGTGGATTATGGGAAGCAGTTATCATTACTCCGGGTATATTGTTCAGTTTGCAATATATCTGGGCTGCAGGTGTGGGTATCATTCCCAAATCTGTCACATTCTTGCCAGAGTTTAGCAACCCAGCGACAACAACATCCTTAAAGATTTCAGAAGTGGTTCTATTATCATATGCAACTGTTACCTCCTGGTCAGCGTAGTATGTTCCAACTGCCATTCCGAATCTGTAACCGAGTTCTGGAGTTATGGTTTCATTCAAAACCCCCCTTATCCCATTCGTCCCAAAAAGAGGCATTATAGGTCATTGGAAGGTAAATACTAATATTTTGCTGAATTTTAAAGGGTTCTTCAATATTTCAGTACTATACTCTTATCTGTTCCTTCGACGAACCACTTGCTACCGTTAATTCGTCAATTCTAATTGTTCTATTAGTTATGTTGTAATAATCTCTCACAACATTATCCCTAACCTTTCCGACACTCAAAGAATCCAAAAAGATAAGTATGGAGCCAGAATACTCGCCAACATTGAACATATAGAACTTTACCTCATATTTGTCGAGAAGCCTTGCAATTATTTTTTGAAAATCTGATAGAACCCCCAGGTTATAGCCAATGGACCTGGAATATTCCGAGATGCTCGATATGAACGACTCGATATCATTTCCTTCCAGAGATTCAATCGCACTGTCAAAGATTTTGCGTTCTGACTCAAGATGATTCCTAATTCCCACGTAAGGGAAGACAAGTGCATTAGGGCCCTTGCTTATCATATTTCCCTGGTTAAATTTTCTAAAGCTCTTCTGAAAGTTGACAAAATTAGGATTAGAATCTAATGAGTTCTCAGAAATCAGGAACATAGAATATGGCTCTAAATTTATTATTTCATTGCGGTAGGAGTTTGATTCGAGGTCATAGAAGAGCAAACTTCCTTCCTTTCCCTGTTTTCTTGCAAGTGTTTCATATGAATTATGCGTTCCTTTTATCTTATCCTGAATTTCTCCGCTAATTTGCATCAGTTCTGAAGTGCTTAGATTGACTTCATTTACAAGCGAGAAAGATTCAACCACGAGGTCTATAAATGCAGAATAATAACCCAATGATTGATTAAAACTGAGCAACTCATCTGCTAAGATATACGGAGCATTAGACCATCCCCTCTGAAAAGCTATATTTGTCATGAGTTTAAGCGGGTCGAACCAGTCATTTGTCAATTTTGAGACATGAAATGGAATTTCTATTGAATTAATCCCCTTCCATACAACACTAGTGTTCTTCCTTACAAGGGAGGATATTTGAAGCGATACTGGAAAGGAAATCACTTTCTTGAGGTTGGAAACAGCCGGATACCCGAAAATTGTAATTATGCCCGGTTCAGAAATCCTGAATCCGCCGGAAAAAGCATTTACTGTTTCTTCGTCAAACATCATTTGACAAATGTTTTAAACATAAAAGTTTTCTTTGTGCATGATAGTATCTGACGGCACAATACTAGATCTTATCCAAAGTGGAGTGATGTCGATAGAACCTTTTGACCAGTCAAAGTTGACCCCAAACGGTTATGATTTCAGCCTCGGTGATAAAGTTGTTATTGAACCCAACCAAGGTCTACAGGTTGAAACACTTGAATCCGTTTCACTTCCCGGATTCATGGGATCAATGATGTTTCTGAGATCTTCCTATGCAAGAAAGGGCCTCATAGCCAGCTTCGGTTTTGTAGATGCAGGCTTCAGAGGAAAAATAAGGTTTTATGTTAAAAATATCGGAACAGAGACAGTCGAAATAGTAAAGGAAAAAGGGATATTTCAAATGATTTTTCTGAACATGGATAAGGAGGCTCTCAAAACTTACGAACTGAGATCAGGTCATTATCAGAATCAGGGGCTAAAATAGGATGGGTTGAACTCATTTGTCGCATCTCAAATTAATAAAGTATCCAGGATCTAAAAATTCTTTAATCCCGACAATCAAGAAGTCTTTTGTTGATTCGGGGGCAGATACTTTTGTTGACGTCTTTGGAGGATCTGGAGTCGTGTCTCTGAACATGGACGCCAAACAAGTTGTTTATAATGACATAAATAAGGACCTTTACAACTTATTCAAAATGATCAAGTTTCACCCAGAACTGATTCTAGAAGTCTTGAAAAAGTGGACTGCGACTAAAGACAAGTTCGTTGAGTATAATGAGATTTTTAATTCAAGGGGGAACAGAAACATGACTGATCTGGAAAGGGCCTTTAGAACTTTTTACGGCTTTAGCATCGGTTTTGGTGGGATGGGGTCTACTTACAGGACACAAAACGAAAAATCTACCTATTCACAGACATTGAAAGTAATATCAAATTATCAGACAATAAGTTCAAAGGTATCTAGCTGGATAATTGAAAATATGGATTTCAGGCAGATATTTACAAAATTTGATGACGTAAACGCATTTTTCTATTGCGACCCTCCCTATTCAGGGAAAAATTGGTATGAACATCCATTTGGGTCATACGATTTTAAGGAATTGAAATTGAATATTCAGAACTTAAAGGGCAAGTACCTCTTGAGTTTTAATGAATCAGATCCTCTGGTTATTGAAATTTTTGGGACTCCAAACTTTTCAGTTGAATTCGAAAACAAAAACAGGAAGAATATTCCCAGTGGACCAGCACCTCTTCGCAGATTTCTCATTTATACGAATGTTATTTGATAGGCTCGAACTTGTTAGCATTGTTTTTCCTTGATAGAGCCACATCAGCCTCGTAGCAAAATATGGCAACTAAGATGTAGCATAGCTTCTCCCGATATAGGGAGGTTAGGATGTAGCAGGATTTCTACATCCCGGTGTGGTCTCTTGATTTATTACTTAACTCCTTGATTGATTGATGTTGCAGGGGCTGAAGAGATTGGTGAGGGGTCCTTCGAAAGTAGATTGACATTTTCAACAGTATAATCGGTTGTTATTCCTTTAGTAAATTTCCCGATCACAAACAGTGTGACGTAGCTAAGAACAAAGACAAATGCAAAGACGGCTACTATTGCAAGCAACTCAACACCCAGCTGCCTTAGAGCTAACATTCCACCTCCGAAGAATATTCCGTTAGGGAGATTTTTAGCACCAGAATAGGAAGCATATCCTTTTTGGGCCAGGAAAGCTATCAAAATGAATCCAGTTGTTCCTAGGAGTAAATGTGTAGGGAAAAGGCCAATTGGGTCTGAGTACCATTTCCTGGTCAACAGTTTTTCACCCGCAAGGAACAATATCCCACCACCAAACCCGACGATTACAGCGACAAGTGGACTAATGTAACCTGAAAGTGGCGACATTAGTATAAGCCCCACCAATAAACCATTTACTGCATATATGTACCCCGGGTCCTTTCTGGTGAATAGGTATTTGAAGAGCAAAGTGGATACAAGTGCCGAGCTAGCGGCCAAAAACGTGTTCAATCCTGCCACTACTGTCTCCCCATTGAATGCTAGTACACTACCAGCGTCGAATCCGAACCAGCCCACCCAAAGTAATAACATAGATAAAGTCAACCACCCAGAATTTATTGAAATCGGAGTCTGTGGACTAGCCTTGAAGCCTTTTTTCTTCTCCTCTTGCCATATTTTAACTACAAACGCTAAACCTGCTACACCCGCAGCAGCGTGAACGACCAGACCACCTCCGAAATCTCTCACTCCAAGTTGGTATAGCCAACCGGTAGGATTCCAGATCCATGCAGCAGGAAGGGTCCAGATCAGTATAAAGTAGATAGCAGAATAAATTAAGAATGCAGAGAGTTTAACTTTGCGCAGTGCAATGACACCTACAATGGCAAGAGTCACTGCTGCAAGGGCCGTCTCGAATAGAAAGTATGTTCCGGTTGTTAGACCAGAACCAGAGTATTGGTTTGTCATTGACCACCAAGTTCCTGTTATTACATTTATGGCATTTGACGAAAAACTACCAAAGAAGAATCCTGTATAGTCAGGTTTACCAATAAAACCGAACAGCGTGGGGCCAAATGCTATGTTAAATCCAATGAATGCCATAAAGAATAAAGAAAACCCAGAGATTAGTATAGTTTTAAGGAGACTCTTTGAAAAACGCTTACCCAGCTCACCTACCTCCAAAAATCCAATTGCTATTGTCATCAGGAATACTAGGAGAGCTGCAATGATTATCCATAGGTTATTTATCAGAATTAGATCGGACAATACAGATCACCATTACTTCTGAACGAAATTGCCATCAAATTATTAAGACCTGCGAATATTAACTTTAGCAGTCATAAAATCGTTTAGCATGTTTAAATTACTCTGAACGGTCATCATTGATATCTTTCCAGATGCGATGTTTCATCGGAGTTTCTCGATTTATTCGTGGTTCTTCAGCTAGTGCAGAAGTTTACGAACTCGTAGAAATGCCTATCTAATAAATTTGTAATGGTGGAAAGATTAACGCAGGATCCAGATAGTTTATTTTCCAATTATCGGTATAGGAGACCTGTTTTAATCACCAAATTGGAACGTTCACCTCCCAAAGACGAAAGGACTTATAACCTGAGTTTAGCATGACACGAAGTATCTTCTTTTTCTAGAGAGCTTCATCTGCAGCAATTCTTGGGATGTTTTTCCTATGAGTGTTAGTAATGTACAATCTGTGCATGATTATATTTATATCCATATTTGATATTATGATCTGTGTTCCTACGCGTAACCAGGAAGAAGTATGGCAATAGGATTCATGAATATGCACAGATCGCAGAGCACAAGATTGTCAATCATAGACAGAAAACAATAGTATTGAAGCATCTTGGTCCGGTAAGGAATGCAGACGACAAGGAAAGATATCGGAGGATATTCGATCTCGAGAGGGAAAGCGAAGAGGTGAGGAGGTTCAAGCCCTCCGATCTGAAACTCCTCCCTTCATTGAATTTTGGCATACTCTATGCATCCAGGAAGCTCATGGAAGAACATGGCCTGATGAAGGTGCTGGCTGAACACACAGGCGAATACACAGACGTAATATTTCTCATGATAGTTTCAAGGCTTGTAGATCCCTCATCTGACCTAAGCCTTATGGAATTCAACAGGAACTCTTACTCTGATAATCCTGTTAATACTGAGCAGAGCAGAATATACCGTGCACTGGACAGGTTGATCTCGAAGAAGGATCAGATCGAGATCGGAATATTCCATGCACTGAAACCTGACATCTCTACGGTACATTACGACCTGACTTCATCATACTTCGAGGGAAGGGAGGACAACGATCTTGTTTTATTTGGTTACTCTCGTGACAAGAAGAGGGGTAAGGAGCAGATTGTGATAGGCATGGTGATGGCCGACGGGATACCGATACACCATGAGGTATGGCCAGGTAACACGGTGGATCCGAAGACACTGGAGAGTACAATAGCCACGCTCAAGGATCGATTCCACATCAGGAATTTCATATTCATAGCGGATCGGGCATTTGGCAGTAATACGTCACTGGAACTGCTGGATCATAATCTGTACATAACTGCCGCATACCGCTGGGACATGCCATACAGGCGCATAATCACGGAGACGGTGTTCGATGACAGCGATCTGATAGGCGATCTGTTCATGAAGGAGGTCACATTGGATGCAGCGGATCTCTCCCATGGCGGCATAACCCAGGAGGAGAAGGCATTCATAATGAAGAGAAGGCACATCATGGTATACAACAGGAAGAGGGAAGTCCTCGATCTCCGGGATCTTGAGGAAAAGATACGCATTGTTAGAGATAAGATACGTGAAATAAAGGACACAGATGATCTGAAAAAGTCCCTGGGTAAGCTCAGATCGCTTGTGAAATTCACCAAACATGGCGTGATGATGAACCAGAAGCGCATATCCATGCTGAAATCACTTGCCGGAAGGTTCATGATCATAACTAACACAGATCTCCCCATCAGGGAGGTTGTGAATTCGTATAAGGATCAGTGGAAAATCGAGCGATCATTCAGGACGATCAAATCATTCCTTGAGATCAGGCCTGTAAATCACAGGAAGTCTGAGAGGATCAGGGCTCATGTATTCATCTGCGTACTATCCCTTCTCCTCTCCAACATGATGGAGAAACAGACAGGTATGACCATAGAACGCACGACAAGGGATCTGTCAGAACTCAAGGTCATACCTGTCAAACTCACAAATGGAATTGTCATGATCAGGACAGAATCTGACCGTGCAGAAAAGGTGTTGGTGAAACTGGGAGTGGAATATCCAAAAAATGTTGTAAAGAACATACCTGATATTTGACACACATAATCTGAACTGGAAATGGGTATTGTTCACTACATGAAATTCCAATATTTTTGAATATGAAGCAGAAGAAACCTATGTCCGCAAGCAACAGGGCTATGTATTCTCATGCTAAACTCAAGTTATAAGCAACTATGTTACAGTTTGGGAGTATGTCATCCTTGACATTTAATCTCTTTTTTCTGGAAATTGACGCAACTTTGTCAGTGATGTAAAAATGAATTTTTTTGGAGCTTCAGATGTAGATTGTAATAATGCTGCAGAAACGTAATTAATAAGGTCGAAATTGGAAGATTCAATGATAGATCTGGTACCATTGAATGAAGATGACCTGAAGGAATATCTCAGTACAGCTATATTGACCTACGCAAAGGAAAAAGTAACTTCAGGTAGCTGGAGGCAAGAACAATTTTTGGAATTGTCATTGAAGGAATTTAAAAGGCACCTACCAGATGGAATTTCAACTAAAGGCCATTATATATTCAACCTACTTGATACGAGCACCAATAAAAAGGTAGGAATGATATGGATGGGAACTGATAGTCCTGAGGGCGACGGAGAAGAGGCTTGGATATGGGACTTTCTAATAAACGAAGAGGAAAGGGATCTGGCCGTGAGGCACTTCTTGCTTTAGATACGTTTCTTATTCGTATGGGGAAGAGTAAAGTTTCACTTCATGTTTTTGGGCACTATGAGGTTGCAATAAACCTATACAAGAAATCAGGGTATTATGTCACTGATCTAGTAATACCTAAAAATATAGATGCAAAGTAGCTTGCTTTGGTGCCTTTATTTTTCCGGGCTACTGCTAAAGTTACATTATGCAACCAGGACACCCTCAGATGCACTCTGAGCTATGCACTGAGCGGATTATATTATTATACTGTAAATTTCACGGAAGAACGGCCATAATGCAACAGATGCAACAACAAACAGACCTACAACCAGGAAGGAATCCGTAACTGATGTAAGCTGGATTATGGCTCCTCCGAGCATTCCAGAAGAGAAGGTAGCCGCCACGCTGAATGTGTTGAAGGCACCGGATATTCTAGCCATGAATTCTTGGTTGACTATATGAAGCATTGAGGAACTGTAAAGCACGTTCGCTATTCCTATTAAAACTCCTATAATTACAGCAGGTATGAAAATTATAAAGATTGAATTTATGTAAGAAACAGAAGCAATGGAAACACCAGTGATAAAGAAGATCACCATGGAAATACTTCCAAGTTTACCTTTCACCTTTGTCCCCATTCCGGAACCTAGTATAAGCCCCAAGATAAACATAGAGAAAACAATGCTTGCATAAATAGAAGGAAGCTGGAACTTTATCTGCACTAGTGAAATAAATATGATTCCGATCATTCCAAATGTTATGTTAAGCACCAGGACTATGATCATCAATTGCACTATTTCCTTACGTTTCCTTATGAATGCGATGCCGTCTCTCATGGATTGCCAAGCGCTTGTTTCTTCCGGCTTGAAATCTGTAGAAATAAACAACAAAGGAATCAATGCTAGAGCAAATACGGCAATAAGAACTTCAAATGAATGATAGAAGCCAAGTATGAGAATTAAACCGGAGAACAGGTAGCCAGCCCCTTCTGCAATATAGGTGGCCATGGAGGAAATTGATGACCCAGACTTATACTGTTCTTTAGTAAGCAATTCTTTTGTCCACGTTGCCCTTACTGAATTTATAATATCCGAAGTAAGACCAAGCATGAAACCACTGGCATAAATCGAAATTAATATAATTGGTAGAGATTGCGTGTAGAAGCCATATAACACCAAAACTAAGAATACTGCCCGGAGGAAACTTACTAAAATTGCTATAAGTCTCTTATTAGTAGTCTTATCGATTAGTGCCCCTATTATGAAACTGAAGAATAGGGGAAGAGAAAGAATTCCATCACCTAACCCGGCCAAGAATGCGTTCTTCGTTTCAAATAGGATGATCCAAATAACAATGAGATTGAACGAAGCAAGGCCAAATCTGGAGATACCGGCGTTTACGACGAGATATTTGAATCTTATGTCAAAGCCGGCTTTGCTGTCTCCCACTGATTGAGATGTGGTAAACATAGATAAGGGTTCCTTGGCCTAAAGAAGGAACCAATTAACCTTGACCAAAATAGAAAGAAAATTAACAAAATAATTAGGAGGATGATAAAGGCCACTCGTAGGATAAGAATTAACGAGGAATCTCACCTGAAGAGATGGTAAATGACACACTAGAAGATCTCAGTAGTACGATATAGATACAAGAAGCTACGCGGGAAGTAAATGCCAACAGTTATTCCCCCCTTAGTTGGAGTAGAGTCAGCTCTAGAATTTAACGGAAATCAACGATAAGAGAGCGAGAAAGGATAAGACATTAGAATGTTAGGTTGCAAGTATAAAAAAATACCATTGCGGCGAGAACAAAATGGAACATACGACTCTATACTTATAACTTGCTAAATGAGACCTATTTTCATACCGTCAAAGCCTTTGATAAACTATAAATAATGCCCATATAATAGGATGTGGTGGTATTTTGAAAACCGGAAGTAAGGTTGCCATCGTGGTTGTAATTATAGTCGTTGTGATTATAGCTGCGGTAGGCTTGAACTTTTATTTACACCCAACAAGTACCTCAAAGGGGGAAGTTGTAGTTTACGCAGACTACGGACCTACTCTAGCGCAAAAATACTTTGACGCGTTTACAAATGATACTGGCATAAAAGTGGTACCTGTCTATGGGTCTATGGGAGACCTTGTTGGAAAGCTTGTAGCATCTAAGGGAAGCGAAACTGCTGACGTTCTGTTTGGAGGAGCGCCTTCAGCGTACATAACAGCCGCGACTCAGGGAGTATTCCAGTCGTACACACCCCCAAGTATTGCCAACCAAAGTGCATATATTGGAAACCACGTACTATGGAGAGACCAAAACTGGCTATGGTATCCGTTCACATATGCAGCATTAGGAATATCTGTAAATACAAAACTGATCAATAACACGTCCGTACCTACCAGCTGGTATCAATTAAGCCAGCCACAGTACAAGGGGAAAATTGTGATGGAGAACCCCACTACATCTACGACTACCGGCCTTGGCTTCTACTCGCTAGTTGCACAATGGTACATTCAAAAGTACGGTAATACAACAGGGTGGACCATGTTCAAATCGTATGTACAGGGCGTTCTTAATAATTCAGTAACTCCGTATCAATCAGATGACGAAAATGCAGAAGTCGCAGTAGGGCAGGGCACTGGAGGGATTACGATAGACTGGACCTACATCCCGACACTCTATGCAACTGAGAATGGATATCCTTTGGTACCTCATCTGATGAACAACACGATTCTCGGTCCAACTGCGATGGCCATGGTTAATGGAGCGCCACACGAATCCAATGCAAAGGCCTTCATCAACTGGGTTCTTTCCAAGCAGGGGCAGACTGAAATCGGAGTTATATTCGATAAACCTCCAATAATCCCTGGAGTTCCAATACCAGCAGGATCATTCAGTATTTCTCAGATTGAGCCCTTGGCTTTCCCGTACAACCAAACATGGACTGCCCAGAACGCCAATAACATAACTGCGGTATTCAATCAATACTCAGTGACGTAGAAAGATTTCATGAACGGCAAAAAGGGACTCATAAATATTTTATTTTATTTATTCTTGGTCTTTTTCATAATTCTACCCCTTGTAAGTTTCATATTGACAAGTTTCTACAAGCTTCCTATTTCGATTTTTAATTTTTCAACTATCAAGAACATTATTGGTACTTTCTCCCTTTCAAATTATGGCTTATTCTTCTCCAATAGTTACTACGTGAAAGCACTCGAAGACACCCTTCTTTTGGGGGTCGCTGTAACTGCCGTTTCTCTTTTGATATCACTACCTGTTTCCTATGGCCTATCCAGGACCACCATGAAGGCGAAGCAGGCTATAAGATCACTACTGATGATGGGAATAGGCATCCCGGGTTTTATTCTAACCTATGATTTCATAATACTTTCCACGGACTTCAGGCATCTCCCATTCAACATTTATTCTTTTGAAGGCCTACTGATCGTTATGTCACTGACTTCCGTACCGTTCATGGTAATGTACGGTACGCTGGCACTGGGAAATCTTGACCAAAGGCTCATAGAATCCGCCAGGGCCAACGGAGTATCAGAAATTAAGATTCTCTTCAACATAATTCTCCCACTTGTTTTTCCTGGTTTTGCTGCAGGAATGATCATAGTCTTTCTCCTTGCAACAGGTTCTCTCTCCATACCGCTACTTCTTGCTCCAACAAATTTCCCTATTATAACTGCCCTTGCCTACACCCAACTGTTTTCCTTCTTCAGATGGGGGCTTGCGTCTGCAATGTTAGTGCTCCTTCTTATTGTGAATATAGTCGCGATAATCATATATATGGCCGCAATAAGAAGTTCGAGCTCCACTATTACTGGGAAAGGATTTAGAATCAAGTATAATGACAACAAAATCGCCGTAATTGTTCTGACAGTTTACTCTGCCGCAGTAGCAATTATTCCAATAATTGAAATAATAATCCTAGGGTTGAGCGCTTTTTCATACAGGTGGATCGGGACAATCGTTCCTACTTCGTTTACTACGCACAATTTTGGGAGTGCATTTGCGATATACCCATTTTCGATTTGGTCGACGATTATCACGTGTCTACTGGCAGGACTCATAGCTGTTGCAATCTCTTTGGTATCAACTTATGGTACTCGGTCAGGCACAATATATGGAAGAAAAATCATAGATTTCATGGCGATGGTAATATTTGCGCTATCAAATGTTATGGTAGGTATAAGCTATCTTACGCTTTATAGCAATAAAGTTACTGGAATCATTGTCTCAAGCCTTCCTATTGCAATGATCATGGGATACGTATTTGCAAGACTCGGATATTCAATAAGAGCTGTTGGAATATCTATTAACTCAGTTTCAAATTCTCTTTTTGAAGCAGGCAAAATCATGTTGAAAGGTCGTTTTTCTAATCTTTTATATATAATACTCCCCCTCGCACTACCTGGTATAATCGAAGGATTCCTTCTGGTATTTGTAAGGTCATCTATTGACTACGCTTCAACCATCCTGCTTGCTCCTCTCAACTGGTCAACGCTTGCACTGGCTTCATTTAGCTTTATATCAACGGGCGAACTCGCACTTGGAGCTTCTCTGGCGTTCATAATAATACTGATCACCCTGCCAATATCTTCTTATCTCTACGTGATCAGGGGTCGATCATTCAGGGAAGTTGTTTGATTCCTTACAAAGGTGCAATGAAACTTACTTTACTAACGCAAACACCATCGTTTTACCCGGGTCAACGCTTATAATTACTTCATCTCCAGTTTCCCTCTTTTCCTGGTCATCCTTTATAGTAAGAATCGTCCCATCTGGAAGTTCTACTGCAGATAATGACTCTCCCTTCGAAAATCGCTTAGCAATAAATTTTCCTTTCAAGAAGCTCCTGTTATCTTTAGTACTTGGAATAGCCATAGAGCCTGTTCGTATAACAACCTCTACTGCATCACCCTTACTCATCTGCCCCATAATTTTCCCCTCTATCCGCATACTTTCGCCTATATTCACTTGAGCGTAGCCATCTCGAATGTCGCCAAGTTGGCCACTGACCACTAAATTCTCTCCAATGAATTTTGCTGTATTGTTTGAAGACGGTTTATAATAAAGGTCTTCAGGATAACCAATCTGTTCAATTCTCCCTGAAAATATAAGTCCTATTCTGTCACCAATTCTATTTGCTTCTTCCTGGTCATGGGTCACGAAAATTGTCGTTATTCCAAGTTGCTTCACCATCTTTACAATTTCAAGGCTCAGTCCTTCTCTAATCTTTGCGTCCAGGTTACTGAGTGGTTCGTCCATGAGTAGGATTGACGGATTTGAAACCAGAGCCCTTCCAAGTGCAACCCTTTGCATCTCTCCGCCTGATAACCTGTTAGGTCGTTCGTCGATCTTTTTCTCCAGCCTTAATAATTCAAGTACTTCGAATATTCTTTTATCCCTTTCTGCCTGGCTCAGAGTGGAGTTAGATTTAAGGACAATCTCTAGATTTTGCTTCACTGACATATGTGGCCATAATGCATAATCCTGGAATACCATCCCTATTTTTCTCTTCTGAGGAGTAAATTTTGTAACTTCGACATTCCCAAAGAAGATCCTTCCATTGCTTGGCTTCTCAAGGCCGGCAATAACCCTAAGTAGTGAGGATTTCCCAGAACCGCTAGGACCAATAAGGGCAAAAAGTTCCTTATCAAATATTTCGAGATCAATATTGTTAAGGATCTTTGTCTTGTTGAGCGTTAGGTCTATATTTTCAAGCCTGATAGAAACCATTTAGAACTTAGATTGTCTCCTATGATTTCAAATTTGTGGGTTTTGGAGATTTATCACGTATAACGGATTTGTTTAATTTTTAGGATTGCTAAAACTAGAACGCTAAAAAACTAATATCTCAGTACGATTTCGTCTTGCTGAGTTAGATGAATGAAAATATTACTAATGAAAGGAAAAAAGCAATTGAAAACCTAAAATCCGGCATAGACGTGGCAGTCATAGGAGGAGGAATAACCGGGGCGGGGGTCCTAAATATCCTTTCCTCCATGCCATTGAAAGTTGCACTTTTCGATGCTAACGATTTTGCTTTTGGAACAAGTAGTAGATCATCGAAGCTCATTCACGGAGGTTTGCGTTATCTTGCAAATGGCCAGTTCTCCGTCGTAAGGGATTCTGTACGGGAAAGAGATTTTCTATTAAAATTTCCAAACCTTGTTAGGAAGGAAGATTTTTTTATTCCAATAGACAATAACTCGTGGTCAAGGACTGAACTCAGATTGGGCTTATGGCTTTATTCCCTATTTTCAAAGTCAATCAAAGCTAGATGGTATTCCAAGGACGAAATAAACGAGAAATTTCCCACTCTAAAGGGTACCCCCCAAAACGGTGGATTTATTTATGCTGAAGGGGTGGTAGACGACGCAAGACTTGTTATTGATAACATTCTTTCAGCTGAAAAGAACGGAGCCACTGCCCTTAGTTATGCAGAAGTGATCAAAATTAATTTCCAGGAGAAGATTGCGAGGTCCATAGTTGTACGTGATAAAATCTTAAACCAGGAATTTGAAGTCTCAGTTAAAATGATCGTGAACTCGGCAGGCCCATGGGTAGGGGAGGTATTAAAGTATTTAGATGACAAATTTGAAGACATTTCTGGGATAATAGGACAGATAAAGTTGAGTAAAGGAGATCATATAATAATAAGCAAGAAAAAACTTCCCATTGACACTGCATTGGCCATTCGTTCACCGATTGACAAACGACAAGTGTTTGTCATACCAAGAGGTGACGTCATAATTATAGGAACGACTGAAATTTTCTACAACGGCGATATTGCTAATCCTAGACCTTCTGAAAATGAGATTGATTATCTCATTAAGTCTGTAAAGAATTATGTTAAAGATTTATCCCGGGGTGATGTACTAAATGCATATGCCGGATTGAGACCACTTTTCGGTTCTTCAAACGATCTTGGCAAAATCAGCAGGGAGTACAAAGTAATGAAGACAGGCAACATCGTAAACATTCTCGGTGGAAAGATTACAACTTACAGAACAGTAGCATTGAAAGTATCAAAGACAGTATCAGACGCCTTTAAAATTGCAAGGCTCCCTAACATTACGTTTACGTATTCTAAAAGTTCTGGAGAAAACAGTAGGGAAGTTGATGAAATTTCTGGAGGAGACGCAGAAAAGGCGAGATTCTGCAAGGACATATTATTTGAGCATGCTTATCATATTGATGATATTCTTTGGAGAAGAGAAGGAGCTTTCATATTCAACGACGATGCTGGGGTTTCCCTTATTGATAAGTGTCTAGAAGTCATGGAGAAAACTCTTGAATATAGTAAAGAAGAGCTAGAAGAAGAGAGGAAAAGATACCTAGACCTTCTGCATAAATGACCCTTTAGCTTCGAGAGAGATTAGGCACGACACGTACGCCGATGATCTGGAGAATGGTAATTCTTCTAATTCTAATTTTGATCATTTATTATGAAATTTAGCTGGATTTAGAATTTCGTAACTTCTGATTTTCTAGAAAAAGATCTAATGACTTCAGATACTTCGCCGAAGATCCCGGGGAGATTACGTCAGGTATTAAGTAATCCCTGTGCAAAAATCTATTAGTAATTCCCATTATTCCGGAACGGAACATCAAAACAATGAAAAATCGAGATACCTGGGGTTATCAAAACCTAACAACAATCTTCGTGATTTCATTTATGGCCCAGATTCCACTGACCACTCTCCGTTTTGTCGTGCCAATATATGCGGAGCATTACGGTGCTGGAATATTCATAATAGGTTTGCTTGGAACTGCTTACGGATTCACTTATTCCATATCGGCATTTTTCTTTGGCAAGATTTCTGATAAGATCGGTTACGGAAAACTTGCAATCATGGGCTTACTTTCATATGCAGCGATTTCCATTCTCTACTCTTTCTTTGACCACCCATATCAGTTCGTAGTTGGCAAATCCCTTGAAGGGATTTCAATGGCCATGATATGGCCATCGCTAGAGGCTCTGTCTTCAAAATTAGGTGCAAAAAATAAGGAGATGACTCTGCTCTTGTATACGGTCGCATGGAGTGTCGGGTCTTCGATCTCGCCATATCTTTCTGCTTACTTAATAAAATTCAGTTTCACATATCCTCTAATATTTTCTGCAGTGGTGTCAGTAGCTGGCGTCTACTTTGTCTTGAAGTCAAAAGTTAACAGTTCTAAGGAATTCATAGACAATAATGGAAGAGTATCGATAGCCTACGACATTGTCCTCCCGATGGCACTTTACGGAGTAGACTCATCAATTTTTTATAGCTTCTACCCCGTATATGGTATTGTTTCAGGATTTGGCCTAAGGGGAACTGGTTTACTTGGGACATTTTACGGGATATTCCTCACTGTAGCGTTCATCTTTTCGTTTTTGCTTTCAAAAAGAATTAGAAGCAGAAATCTGATAATCATTGGTACGTTGATAGATGTCCCAGTATTATTGTTGTTAGTGTCACGCTCTATTGTTTCAAATCTGGTTATTGTCTCCTTACTTGGCAGCGGTCTTGGGCTAGTTTACTTTTCGGTGTTGATCAACATTTTCAGATACTTCAGTGAGGGTCTTGGTTCTAAAACTGGCGTATTTGAAGCATCGATCGGTGCTGGTTATGTATTGGGTCCGACTATAGCTGGTATTCCAACTGTCCTTGGCTATAGACTTCCCTGGCTAACGTATGGCGTCTTTACGATCGCAATCGCAATTATTTTGTTGTTAGGTCCAATAAAGAAACGTAAACAACTTAAAAACGGATGAGATTATGAAACATGCCAGCTCGATAATCAAGAAAATTTTAAGGTGCGTAGTCAATTAAGAATCTATGACAGCGGGAGGAAGGTCATTCCTATTAATAGGTCACAGGGGATTGAGAGAGAAATATATAGAAAACACGAAAGAGGGCTTTTCTGGCGCACGGTTAGAGGGAATTGACGGAGTAGAATTGGATGTACAGCTTTCTAAAGATGGGAGAATCATAGTCTTCCACGATTACGATTCATTAAGATTACTAGGTATTAATAGAAAAATATATGACCTCAGCTACGAGGAAATATCTAAAATGAAAATAGAGGGGAGCAATGAAACTGTACCAACCCTTGAGGAAGTATTGAGTGTGGCAGGTAATCTCCTGGTCTTCATAGAGTTAAAAACAATTGACGATAATTTCTCCGAAGTTAACCAGGGACTAGAAGAAAAAGTAGTTAAATTGCTTCGTGTGAACAGACATAAAAATTTCTACGTTATTTCCTTCAACCCCAGATCGATCGCAATTTTAAAGAGCCTAGATCCCAAGATTCACAGGGGATTACTTATAGATAACGATACAATTCATATCCCCAAGAACATTAACACACAGTATCTGCAAAGTATCGGTGCAGAATATCTACTTCCATCGTTTGAGCTTAAAGATGAGACGTGGGTTAAGGATGCTAGGGACGCCGGTTTCGGAATAATATTCTGGAATGTATTTGATTTCGAGCAGGCTGAAGAGGCAAGGGATTTCGGTGCCATGGGCGTTATAACAGACTCTCCTCTAGCGATAAGAAAAAGGATGAGACAGTAGGAGGAGCTTTCGTTTGAATGATAGCCCCGTCCATTCTATTTAGTATCATTTTCATTAACAGAGGGTTTGAGGAAAACCAATAGCGGATAGCAGGGCGAAGCCACCCCCTTTATTATCATAAACAGCTATAGACCCTGGTCCGGCAACTTTTCAGTGTAAATTAACATAACCAAGATTGTATCAATAGGAACTACTGTAAAGTGGAGAGTGACGCGAAGCACATTCAGAATCATAAATGGCACAATAGAAATTAGAAGAGCTATTGACACATAATAGTGAAGAGGAGGTATCGTGCAGTTCCTGTATATTTCAGGCTTTCTCTTTCAGTGAACAGAAACGCGTTGTACCTTGAAGGTCGGTGGCAGCATTCTCGTCTGGCTTTCAATTATTTTCGCCTTCACTATTGTCCCAACAGAAACAGACAGATTGTTTCCTGAGACAAGGATTGTGAGTATAGCTCCAAGCAGTATTGTTAT
>JBMFVV010000003.1:0-95740 GCA_049965815.1 Thermoplasmata archaeon
GCTGCCCTTATCAGCACAAAGATGCTGTAGTACAGATAGAGCGACAGGAATGATACGAAGAAGTATCCCCTTATTGAATCATCATCCCTGAGGTATGACTTGTCGTTTTCCAGTTCATTCTTCATTGCATCAAATGCCTGCTCTATCTCCTCCCTCTGCTTGTACATGAGGTATATGGACTGCGGACTGTCCTTTATGTTTGACAGGATAGATATCTTCCCGAACATCCTTGATGCATCTTCATACTCTGCCTGCTTCTTCCTTCCCTCAACTATCATGGATATGAAGTTGTTTGATTCCTCCGCCATGAGCGACTGGTCCTGGAACTGGTATATCCTGTATCCATCGTGATATGTGAAACCGCATCGTATTCCACGGTCACGGTACATGAAGCTTGATCTGAGCTTCATGTCATAATTGATGAGTTCAGAATTCCTCCTCAGGGGCATGATGAATTTCATGTCAGGTGACATTAGATCGGCGAGATCGTACGAAGAGAACCCCCTGTCAAGCACCAGGATTCCATTGAAGCTTATCTCATCAAGCACCTTCCTCAGTGACTTCACGTCCCTCACTGAACCGTCAATTGATTTCAGGAATACAGGCCTGTAACGGTCAAGATCAAAGACCATGGCCATGTTGATCTGCGGTATGTATTCATGATCCGCATTGTGTCCCTTCTGTGCCATGTTGATGTTCTCCGACCTGGAGAATATCGAGGAGAGGTCGAAAGCCAGTCTGTTGGATCCCAGCATAAGCATCTGGAAGAGATCGTACTGCCCTGACATGTCTGATCCTATATCCCTCAATAGATCACTCAGTGAGTTTGGGGAGAGGTGGGGATGAAGGATCGTAGATAGATGGAGCTTCTCCCATCTCTCCTTCACCGACTTCAGTGGCACAGAGTCAAGAAGCCTCACAACGGACAGTGCGTAAATGGATTCCCATGCGTCGGGAAAGTGCCTCCTCAACGCCTGGATTATTTCACCTGAGAGGGAGTATACAAGCTGTGAATTACCGTACTCATAAACGGTCCTTTCCACATGATGAGACTCCATCACACCCTTCTCCGTTATCCTTCCAATGTACTCAGACACCTTCCTCGGTCCATGCCTTGTCCTGTCATACCTGGACGTGGAGTGGTACAAGTAATAGTTTCCGTTCAGTTGCTTCACTTCAAGCGGTATGTTACGTTTTCTCTTCTCCTCCTCAAGGATGTCCACGATCCATTCTTCCATCAGGAACACGAAGATTAGAGTGGATTTCAGGGTAACTGAAATTACTAATCCCTATAACCCTGCGGAGTTAAGGTTTTTACTTTTAAATTCTTCCCCTTTTTGCTTTAGAAATTTTTAACAGATTTCGCTAAATAACGTCGTATTAATACTGATAAAATAGTCACTTAATTGTACAATACGGAAACGGTGTAAATTATGACATAAATTGGTCATAGGACTCATCAGCTGGATGCATCGACTGTCCTTTGAATCCTATTTCCGCTCTGACAAGGATATTTATTGCACTATCTCTATTAACATCTGCATGAATTTTGGTCACGTTAGCATCACTGGAAAGGTGCGCAGCCAAAATGAGGATTCTATACTTGCCATGATATCTAATGAGACATTAGAAGGAACTGACGAGAGCAGATTCCTGGGAGTCGTTGCAGATGGAATGGGAGGGGGAGAACATGGGGAAGTAGCTAGTAGGATTGCTGTAGACACTTTTAGGAGTATCTCTGGGCAACTTATTCTGAGTGACAGATGCAATAGAAATGAGGGTACAGAACTCATGAGAAAGAGCTATGAAAGAGCGAACTCGGAAATTCTAAACTTTGCAAATGCTCACAACATCCGCATGATGGGCACAACAGCTACTTCCGTATTCATATGCGGTGATAACGCGACAATAGGAAACATTGGTGATTCCAGAACGTACATATTCGATTCCAACGGTTCGCTAAAATTCGTAACAAGAGATCACTCTTATGTCCAGGAGCTCATTGATTCTCACCAGATAAATGGAAGTGAAGCGCGCACTGACCCAAGAAGAAACCAACTTACAAGGTCCATCGGCATAGATGAGCAATGCATCCCAGATTTCTACAACGTGAAAATTAGGAGAGGATATTACATATTACTCTGTTCTGACGGCTTTTGGGACGCAATGAGTGATAATGAAATTGGAAGAAATCTCACCAATGATATCGCCGTTGAACAACTAGTAAAAAATATGGCCAGTCTTGCAAACGAAAAAGACGGAAGTGATAACATCTCACTGCTGCTGATTATAACCTAGTTTTTTCGAATGGCACAGTAAAAATTTAAAGTGAATAACTTTACCGTCCTAAGAAAGATTTAATAAACTTAACTTCTATCGGTCTTTAGTGAACATCGACAAGAGGGTTCGGGCTGTGATCTCGATTTTTGTGGAGGGAGTTATCGTCTACTTCATAATGGTTTATCTTGTCATAGGGCCGATATTCCGTTCATTCTATGTGGGTGAACCAGCAGTAGGAGAGCTCCCGTTCGCAATCTCATATATATCCATAGGCATTGCAGTTGGTTTTACCACTATTGCGCTCGTGATCTACCCGGTCCTAAAATACAGAGAGGTTGGTGATCCAGTTGAAGAATAAGTTGTTGGTCGAGGTCATTTGGATTGTAGCAGTGTTGGCGATACTGTCATGGGCTGCAGTATCCAATGCATCTTACTTGGAATCAAACCAGAACGCTATTGCTAATCCAGCAAACAGTGATCCCGTTGGCACTGTTATAAACGTCACAGGGTACCAATGGGCTTGGGCATTCCAGTATCCGAACGGTACAATCACTACAGATAAACTGGTACTGGAAGTGAACCAGACTTACACCCTCGTCATAACAAGCAAGGATGTAATTCATGATTTGTACATCCCGCAGTTTGGGGTACAATCCTACGCAGTTCCAGGTCACCCGAATCAGGTCACAATAGAACCAAAGAAAACAGGCACATTCGTATTTGAATGTGTCGAATACTGTGGAGAATATCATTACGAAATGAGGGGAACGGTGGTGGTCACTTAATGGGTTTTTCCTTTGAACTGATGGTGTTTGGTTCCACAATAGCCGCCCTTATTGCAATGGTGTTTCTGCTGTATTACTTCACATTGGATTACAGGAGGAATCTTTTAGGTGAAAGTGCGTCCAGCCTCTCAAAGGACGAATCTAACCTTCTTCTATCAAAGATGAGAAGGGAGATAAGCTTCTCAGCTTTCTTCATGGACGATAGCAAATCCATAGGGGTAAGATACCTCATAACGAGCATCGTTCTGTTCTTTATTGGCGGACTGGCTGGGGTCGGGATGAGAATCTCACTGTGGTTCCCAAATCCATCTTTCCTGACACCGGAACAGTACAACATACTATTGACTGCCCACGGGAATATAATGCTCTATGGCTTTGCAATTGGAACCATTCTAGGCTTTGGTTATTACCTACTGCCATCTGCAAACAAGATTGAAAAGGATACGCTTGGCGTCGTTAAGTCAATTATGTACTGGCTGTTCGTCATAGGAGCGGTATTTATTATATTCTCGAAGAGTACTGCAACGTGGTACTTCTACTACCCCCTTGTTGACCAGCTGACAGAGGCTGGAGGAGGAACATATTCCTTTGCCACTCTGATAGGAGTAACGCTCATATTACTAGCTACAACCGTATCTTCCGTGATATTCCTCAAGATGGTATTTCTGGACAGGAGTAAATCGATACCGATTTCAAAAATTTCCATGTTTTCCTGGTCAATAGTTTCGGCAGCTGTCCTGGTCATCACGTCAGCACCAGTTTCCATGATAGCGAATGGATTCCTCATATATGACCTGATAAATCCCATATTTTTCCAGGCTTCAAACGGTGCTGTCCTTGGTTATGCGATAATGTTCTGGTTCTGGGGACATCCACTGGTATACATAGCGATACTGCCTGCCTTCGGACTGATATATGAGATGTTACCAAAATATGCAGGGGTTCCTATATTCAGTTACAGGGCGGGTGTGTTTTCGCTCCTACTGCTCATGATATTCAGTGCAGTGGTTTGGGGGCATCATTTATTCAACAGCGGGCTTGGAACTGTATGGGACCTTCTGTTCTCTACCACTTCATTCCTAGTAGTGATTCCGTCTGCAATGTCTGTTTTCAACTGGATAGCAACACTCTGGACTGCAAAGCAGATCAAACTGACAGTTCCCATGCTGTTCGTCCTTAACGGAATTATTGACTTCGTTATAGGTGGAATAGTTGGTGTATATTCAGCTGATGTTGGATTGAACGCTTTCATCCATGGAACATATGCAATTACTTCCCACTTCCACTGGATCTTCATAGGACTAACTGCAGGAATTGGATTTGGAGCCATTTATATTCTATTCCCGACGCTAACGGGAGGGAGGACGTACAACGTTCCACTCGCGAAGGTTCACTTCTACCTTAACTCAGTTGGGACGATACTCATGTCGGGATTTTGGCTCGTAGGCGGATTTGCTGGGATGCCGAGGAGGGTAGCAGGATATTTCGGGATTTTCCAAACATACCAGGACGTGGCAGCCATAGGTGGGGTCATCCTTGGGATAGGATTCCTGATTTTCCTGATAAATTTCGCATATTCTGCATATCTTCCAGCAAAGGTAGATGTTACAAATCCACTTGAAGATGAGGTGCAGGCAATATGAATAAGGCTACTCCTATAGTGCTTCTGGTTATTGTGCTGATTGTAGCGGGCTCCTCCTTTGCCTGGTTCTTGTCAGTGCCTGGAGGGGGTATAAGTTACCAGCAGGGAAGTTATAATTCTACCGAGGTTATAGTACTCTATGCAAATGCACAGGGCTGGAATTACAATTCATCCAACCCCAATCCTACCCTGAATGAGAAACTTCACACACTCTTGGAGTTCAAGGTGATCGAGCAGGACGGGCTCCCTCATACACTCACCATAGCAGCTGGTCCAAATGAGACAACGAATTCTAATGACTGGATCGTCAACGTGGTGATACCTACAACCGTAGGTAGCATAACGTGGGTAAACTGGTCTTTTGCCAACCCGGGACTATATACATACTGGTGTACCGTCCACCCATATACCATGGTAGGAAAGCTCTACGTCAACGCAACTTCTAACACTACATCCTCATCACCAAATGCGTCTGCAGTACAAATTCCAAATACAAGCCCCTTGAACTCAAACATTCAACACCAGAATTCTTTTACTTACGAGATGGCTGATAACAATGAGCAGGTTTGGTAGCGCATTCAAACTAACTAAACCGGGGATTGCTGTTCTCCTTGATCTTGTTGCAGTGACAACTTTCTTCCTCGCACTGAAGAACTTTTCACTCCTATGGAAACTGTGCCCATTATTGGTTGCCGGTACGCTGGCATCTTTCTCATCGTCACTGGCAAACAACTTCCTTGATAGAGACCTTGATTCAATGATGAAAAGGACGAAATGGAGATTAGGTTCAGCCACCAGCATCGGGTACCTTATTTCAATACCTGTTCTCCTGGCAGTTGCACTGTCCGTATCCGTGATATTCCTTAACTTGGCAACTACCATATGGATACTACTCGGTTTCCTCAGTTACTCAGTGCTTTACACTGTTGTCCTAAAAAGGAGAACTTCGTGGAACATAGTGATAGGGGGGATAGCTGGAAGCTTCCCGGCATTAGCGGGCTGGTCTGCAGTTGGTTCTGTTTGGTCAGGGGTCTCGCTATTCGTTGCTTTAATAGTGTTTCTCTGGACCCCTCCGCATTTCTGGTCCCTTGCACTCAAATACAGGGATGATTACAAGGCAGCAGGTGTACCCATGCTGCCCGCAGTGACAAGCGAAGCCAGGTCAATAAATGCGATTGTCGTGAGTACCGGTCTGTTGATTGCATTCTCTTTGCTCCCATTGTTTATAAACATAGGCCTTCCCTTGCTATACAGGTACCTACTGATCCCATTCTCTGCATACCTGATCGCAAGGGTTGTTAGTCTGAAATTCGGGAAGGTTGGTAGAATCGAGACAAGGGCAATTAAGACCTTCCTATCCACAAATTATTATCTCACTGCTATCCTGGCTATATTGCTTGCAGGTTCATTGTTTAGGATAATATGAACGTGAAGAACAGCAAAGTCCTGATGGCACTCCCTTTCGTTGCTGTTGTTTTGCTCTGGAATGTACCTTTCATCCTGAAGGGCATCATCGTGGAAAGGGATGTGCTGCTAGAGCTGATAATAGAAGAAGCGGCTATTTTTGGAGGAATACTGCTTGCTTCATTGCTAAGAGAGAAAACGGGGAGACTGTATCTCATCGCATCCTATGTTTCCATAACCATCCTGATCGTTATGGTTTCTACCGGCCTTTGGAGATTTGCGTTCTTCTATGCAATCGCATTCCTGATATCCATCAGGCTCTTCATGCTAAACAGGAAGAGGCTGGATGTTTCCACCGGAACCATAGCGTTCTTTGTCTTCATGGTCATCATAATACTCTCCACCAGTCTGAGGATCGCAGCGACATCCTTAGGCGTTCTGAACTCCACAGGTTATGTATTCTCCATTTACGACAACTCTTCGCCACTTGGAATTCCATTCACGTATGCGTTTGGAATCGTTATCGGTCTCAAGGGAGTAACGCTCTCCTTCTCACCCCTCACAGCAGTCTTCTTCCCTATCATTTCGTACCTTACTGCGGACAATACAATGCTCATACTCAAGGGATCCACCTCTGGCAGTACGGCTTCTGCAACGGGGGCAGTGGTTGCTGCACTTGCATGCCAGTGTGAGAACACAATAGGTGTGCTATCCGGGACGGTATCTTCACTTGCACTCTCCATCCTCCCATTTTTCATATTCCTATCTGCCGGCCTTCTCATCGTGACTAACATCTATCTCCACAATCCCATCAAAATGAATTTCCCGAAGTTCAGGCCCTGGTTGGTCGTAAGCCTTTTTGTAATAATACTTGCAGTTGAATTCTCAATTGTTTCAACCGGCCTTGTTTACAACCTGGCCCTCTTTGGATTCGTTTCATTCCTTTCCATCATCTCAGGGTTCCTGCTAGGATTTGCCATACCTGTGAAAAGGAATCTACCGATATATTCTGTAGTAGTTGCATTCATTATTCAGGCAATAATGTTCTGGCCGCACCTCATAGATGAAGCTCTCACTGTTCCATACATTTTTGAAGCATACAATTTCGCAGGCTTGATTGCTGGCCTTATCCTCTCTCTGTCATTCAAGAACAGGAGAACCATAACAAAGGTCGGGTTGATAGAACTGATATTCTCAATGGAAACTATGATAACGGCTGTCTTCCTGTACATAACACTGTTTTCCATATCAATTTTCACCGGTTTCTCTGAAATCGCTGTAATAGATTTCTCTGTCTTCATTCTGATACTCAGCCTGCCGATTATGTGGTTTTCCAACATCTATCTACTGAGTGTTAGAGCTTTTGGAAGCTAGTCTTTCTTTCAAGGCATTCCTTATGTCATAAAAGTAGATGTTGTCGTAAGGGCAAGCTTCTATACAGGAACCGGAACCGACGCACTTCTCGCTCTTGAAGTATCCATTCTTTATGAATTGTGCCGGTAGATCGCCAAGCCCGACTTCACAAGCAGTTACACAATCCTTTGTTGGACAGCTGAAGCATACATTTGGATCCACGGCCTTGATTTTGAAGAAGCCCAACTTGCTGAAGAACCCAACGAACGTCCCGGTAGTGCACCATCCGTATCTCCTGCAGGGGCTCATACCCACGAACGGGATAGATATGAAGAAGACATACCAAAGCAGATTCCATATAAGGTACGAATAGAGGATTGCTGGATCAAACGGCAAATTAATGAGCTTAATGGATATGGCAAAACTTGCAAATGCAGATGCCAGCATGAATATCCAGCTACCGCCAATGATCTTCTGGACGAAGGAAGAATACCTGCTTCCTATATTCTTCTTGCTCGTCCTGGACTTGTAGTTTAGTGATATCATCTCCTGCCCAAGCGTTCCACCGTACATTACGGCAGACGGGCAGAGGGTACCGCAGTATGACCTCCTCCCGAATAAGATCGCAAGGATCGCATATACAACATACGACAACATCATCGGCAGTATGAGATATCCCCGGACAGCCCCTAGCGCACCGACATTTGCCCAGAGGGGCAACTTTGACCACCCCAGGATGTAATTTGGTCCGTATAGCGTATATGTGAAATAAGCGACCAGTGCAAATGAGAGATTCACCCTTTTTTCCAGCCAGTTAATCTTCTTCATCCTGAATACTACCAATGATCCCATCTCAAGCCCCATGAGGAGGAGGAACATCGGCGCATTCGCAACTATGGCTATGAATGGAATAACGGACAGTAGGACATTTCCGTTAAAGTAGATGACTCCAGCGCTTCCGCCTGCATTTGTTATTAGATATGCTATGGAAGCGATACCGGAACCGCTTGTTGTGAATATTCCTGAGAATATATCAAGGGGTATGCTCATCAATAGCTCAGTAACAAATGTGCTTAGCAGGAGGAAGAACAGCCACCATCTCCTGCTTACCCAGCTATCCACAGTTCTGGTGTTCCTTCCGCTGAAGATGAAGAAGAAGTAAAGGAACATACCCACAAGGATGGATATCGAATATGCAAGCCAGTCCGCCTCGATATTATGCCCCGTAGAATATTCCACAAAGAATCCAAAGGAGTTGAGAAGATAGATCACAACAGATATGTCTATTATCCTCCTTTTGTCAGATACAATCTTGGTCTTTGAAGATGATACCTCCTCCAGCAGGATTATCATTCCGCCAACCATTATCAGTGCATTTACTACCAGCAGCAATAGCGTATATTGACTGAAAAGGGCAGGAGAAAAGAAATCCATTAATGCAAGTGCTACAAGGAGGTATCTGATTGTACCTTTCATCCTGAATAGTACAATTGAGAATACCATCTCAATTTCCATGGGGACGACGAATACGAATGAATTGACCATCTGTGGGAGGTCTGCAAATATTGAGGAAGAGAACTTTACCCCCAGCAGGATAAAGACAAAATACGTCATGAAGAGTTCGTTGAGCAAAAAGAATGCAGGAAATATGAACTTATCAAAATTTCTCTTAAGTGGATTCTCCATCGAGTAGAAGAAGAAGAGAAGAACAAGGAAGGCGATCATCGGTATCATTACTATGTTGACCGCTATTATGGCAGACAGGAACCCATGAGGGACTGAAAGATACCAGCCTACGCCGATAAACATCGTTGCCATCATGAACAGGATAAAATAGAGTGCATATTTTCTGAGCCTGCTCACCTTTCCTGCGGAAACTACGTACTCCGTGAACACGATGACAGTTATCATCGATACTATGACCGCAAGAGAAATTACAGACCCAATATTCATTGGGGAGCAATAACAGATTCTATTATAAAATTCCGTTACTGCCGATATTTTTCATGCTGGTAGTATTGTAGATGCTATTGCAGCCGGAAGCCATGGAAACAGAGACCAGAGTATTAAATGGATGGTCGAAGGAAGGAAGAAGTTCTTTGACAGTTTTGCAAGAATGCCGTACAAGAGACCCATTCCGAACATTGATGTGACCAGGATGATGTTGTATGGAAGCGGGTACGCAACCCCTCCAGCTGCTATAGCGTATTTCGCGTAGTATAATGAATATAAAATTGCCTGAAGGAATACAGCCATGTAAGGAGAGAATTTCTTCAGGAATATACGCTGAAAAAGATACCTGAAGTTGAATTCCTCGACCAGTACTGGAGTTATAAATATCAAAGGTATTGTGGAACCCCATCTAAAGTCGATGATGGAAATGAAGAAAGTTAGCGCTACCAGCACCATTACAAGCAGTATGAAGTAAAAAATGGATAGGGAAAAATCATTCATCATCTCCTTCCCGTTAAAAACGGCAGCTATAGGGATAGCTAAAATGCCAAAAGCGATGCTCAACCAATAAAATAAACTGCTGTCCGTCAAACTGAACGCATAGCTTAAAGCAAAAAAAGCTGCAAACGTAATAATTAGAGCTGCCAGTCCGGAACGGGACACCTTTCCTTAACCTTACCTAAAATTTATAACTTTACTAAAAAGATTAAAATAGTATTCTTAATTTGGAAATCAAATGAATGAGGGGATAGATGAAAACAAGCGAAATTTCCTGAAGCTTATGGTAACAGCATCTATCGTCGCTGGTGCGGGGCTCTCCCTGGGGGTTGTTGTACGTTCACTGGCTCCACCTGCTCTTGGCGTTTCCAGTTTCCCAAATCTGCAACTGGTGGATTCGTCGGGAAACCCGATTCTTGCATCAAATCTTGCAGTGAATAACCCTGCTGCTCTACAGTTCAACTATCCACTTCAAAGTACGCCGAACAACATAGTCAACCTTGGTGATTCAAGCGGTAAGCCCATAAACGTTCCAGCAACGCAGGTGACAATTCCTGCCGATGGTACAACATATCAATCATATCCTGGGGTTGGGAAGGATGGTTCAATAGTAGCTTACAGCGGTATATGCCAGCATCTGGGATGCATATTTCCGGAACTCAGATTCTATCCCAACGGAGTCGAATCAATAACGCTACAGGGTAAGACATACACGGGAGTATTCCACTGTCTCTGCCATGGGAGCACATATGATCCTGCAGCCGGGGCAGCAGTCCTGACTGGTCCAACCACACACCCCCTCCCGATGGTCAAACTTGTCTGGAATTCAACCACGGATGAACTCTATGTTTCCAATATGGTCGGTCCAACAATATACGGAAGGGCTTCTGACCTTACAGGTGAATCACCGATATCTGGTACAACAACCGAAGTCACCAATCTGGGAAATCCATTTACAGTATGAGGTTTATAAATGTCGTCAATTAAAGAGAGGATTGAGAGAGCAAGACAGAAAGGAAGCGGAGCTAACGAATGGCTGGTTGACAGGACTCAGTTAGAGAAGTTGCCGCTTAGGAAAACACCGGACTACATGAGGAAATGGGGGGGTAAATGGTACTGGACCGGAGCTCTGATAACCATAGCATTCACCTACGAAGTCCTCACCGGCCTCATACTCCTGCTTTACTACAATTCATCCAGCCCGTACACCTCCACACTCTACATACTCAATTCAGTTCCGTTTGGCAAACTCATTCTCTCCACTCACTTGTATGGCGCCTACGCGATGATTATTCTTGTATACGTCCATATGTTTAGGAATTACTTCGTTGGTGCGTATAAGAAGCCAAGGGAACTTCAGTGGATCATCGGTGTTATCCTGCTGGCATTGACAATCGGTGCAGGCTATTTTGGTTATTCTCTGACTGGTGACGTCCTATCTTACGATGCCCAGGATGTTGGACGGGGGATTGCAAGCCTCATACCTGGAATTGGTCAATGGTTGGCTGCTGTGGGATTTGGAAATGGAACGGCCGCAAGCCTGTTCTCAAAGTTCCTTGGTTATCATATCATAATGGCAGCCTTGATAGCACTGCTCTTTGGATATCACTTCTACCTTGCTGAGGCAAATACCATGCTTCCGTCATCAAAGATCAGCAAATACAAGGCACCTGCCGTAACGCCTGAAACCAGTGACATGAAGCCCTGGTACCCCTCGAACCTCCTCTATCTTATAGAGCTAGGACTGCTCACAATAGGGTTCATCATTCTTATTCCAAGCTTTGTGGGCCTGTTCCCAAATATGCCGATTCTGATTTCTCCATTCCCAGGTCCTTCGCCTACGAGTGCTGCAGCAGCACTCATACCCGCATACCCTCCATGGTTCCTGCTTTTCCTTTACAAGGCTGTTGACTTCGGCATGTTCACCAATGCAATGGGACCCCTCAATGCATCAATTGTCTTCGGTCTACTTCCGTTGATATATTTCCTGGTGATTCCATTCCTGGACAGGGGGAATTCACTCCATCCTCTGGACAGGCCCATTACCACTTCCCTAGGAGTGATTAGCATAGTCTACCTGATAGTCCTAAGCCTTTGGGGTGCTTTCGAGCCAGGGGTGATCATACCATCACCCACTGTAGCCCTGGTGCTTCTGCCACCTGCCATTATAACATTCATCGCGATTTTCGGAATTTCCAAGCTGTGGAAGAGGGGGAAGCTGAGGATTGGTGGTAAGTCAACGACCACATCATTCTTCATTTTCATAATAGGACTGGTAATAACTGTCATACTGACGGGTTATTCATTCACGTACTTCATAGCACATTTCTCCATGCTTGCACTAGGTAAACTTGCAATATCCGGAGCTGCCATGGGATTCCTTGCAATTGGTACCGCCAGGACTGCTGAACAACTTCCTGACAGGAAGATAAACAAGATTCCGCTGGGGGCATACGTTTCAATAGGGTTGCTAACCCTAATGTCCTGGATACTGCTTGGGCTATCGCTGAAACTCAACCCGACAGCGGATGCAATGATCGTTGGTATGGCTCTCGGAACGGTACTCATATTCTCAGGAATCGCACTTGCCATCTACAGAAGGGTGATATACGGAGAATAGAAGAAAATCGAATTTACTCCTTTTAATTTTACTTGCATTTCAACAAAAAACTTAAAGCAAATTTACGATAGATATGCATGGATTATTTCGCAAAGTCGTTTGAAGGTAAAGTTGGAATCATTTCCGGTGCTGGAAACGGGCAAGGGAAAGCAGTTGTGAAACTGCTACTGGAGAACGGTGCGACTGTGGTCGCATTTTCTAGGAGTGGCAACAAGCCAGATATAAAACATGAGAACCTGACACTCATGAAAGGTGATTCCACTGACGTATCTTCACTGACCGCAATAAAGGATTTCGTAAGGGGAAAATACGGCAAAATCGACTTCCTGTATAACAACCACGGCCTATATTCGCCTGGCAGCAGCGATTTTCACGGAAAGGATGCATTAGAATTGTTCAATAGAAACGTTGTATCTTCAATAAACACCATTGAAACTTTTTTACCCTTGATGAACAGTGGCGGGGCCATTGTGAACGTGGGCGCGTCTCCGACGATATTTCATCTAAGTTCCCTCGAGTACGCTGTTTCAAAGAGAGCTGTCGAAGAGATGACAAGGAAGCTTGCCTCGATGCTCAGGAAGAAGAATATAAGAGTGAACGCCCTGATGCCGAGCAGCGTGGATTCATCTAAAGAAGTAGATGAACTTCTACCTTTCAATTTTAAGCCCCTAGAGGGAAGAAAGGATGTATCGACTCTGGAAATAGCCTATACAGCCCTTTTCCTCCTCAGTGACCTCTCATTCGGAATCAATGGCCAGTCCATAAACGTGGACTCCGGCATAAGACCGTGGGGATAACTGAACCGCTTTCCAATAACAAAATGCTGACAGTCTTACGGAACTGAATTGAAAAAGTTTAAATTTAGTTTTCCCATAACTTCTGTATGGCACTTAAAAATGCCGATAACTCGTTCTACCAGGAAATATATTCAATGGTAAAGAAGCACCCTGCAACGAACAATGATTTTATAGATAGATTTGCAAGAGGAGAAATAAGCTACGAGGAGTTCATGAACTTCTCAGTGGAATTCTATCACTTCACGAGGGAATGGGTTTCGATACTTTCAGTTCTTCTTGTGAACACACCGAATGAAAATGACGCGGAGTCTCTCACGAGAATCCTTGTTTCTGAACTTGGAGATATGGACCCGAAGAAGAGACACGAATTGCTGTATAGGAAATACCTCAGAAGCATTGGTATTTCTCCAGAGGAGCTTATCTTCAGGGAACAGCTTCCAAGCACAAAGCAGTGGCTTGATAAGATGAGGGAATATTTCTCAAAGGATCACTTCACTGCCCTTGGGGCAGAATATGGTCTTGAGAATATGGCAATCCCAATGTGGGATAAATTGCTCCCCGGCCTTGAAAAGGCAAGGAAGAAATTTCCGAACCTAAGATCAATGGATATAGAATATTTCACCTTCCACAGGGAGCTGGAAGAACACCACGAAGAGGAGATGGCGAACGTATTGGGGGAGCACATAAATGACAGTGTTGCCAGGGAAAAATTCACCAAGGGCGCCTCTGGAATGCTTGATTCGGAGAGGAAGTTCTGGGAAGGACTAGCCGTGAAAGCATAAATTTCTTTATATATTTTAACAACTCCAGATGGATTAACGAAACTGAATAAAGAGTACTTAAATATTTGAGTCTACTGAAGTGGCAAATGCCCGAAACCGTTATTGAGGTATCTAATCTGGTAAAGAATTATTCAGGCCTTCGTGCGGTAGATGGGATCTCGTTTTCCATAAAGAGAGGAGAAGTTTTCAGCCTGCTAGGTCCGAATGGTGCAGGAAAGACAACCACCGTCGAGATACTTGAAGGCGTCAGAGATAGGACATCTGGTGAAGTCAGGGTTCTAGGTGAGGACCCAGAAAGGAGCAGATCTTTAAAGTTCAAGCTTGGCATTCTTCCGCAGGATTTTTCATTCATTTACAACAGCACTCCTAAGGAGGCCCTAAATTTCTACAGACATACTCTGAGGGCAACTAGCAACATTCAGGAAATATTGCAGATGGTAGAGCTGGGCGATAAGGCAACCACGCCATTCCAGAAACTTTCTGGAGGGCAGAAACAGAAGCTCGGTCTCGCGCTTTCGCTGGTGAACGATCCGGAGGTACTGTTCCTGGATGAACCTACGTCCGGCCTTGATCCAAGGGCCAGAAGGAACATATGGAATGTGATAAAGGCTCTTAAGGAGCGTGGGAAGAGCATACTTTTGACTACGCATTATTTGGAAGAGGCTGAACTCCTTGCCGACAGGGTAGCAATCATGAATAAAGGAAGGATAATAGATTCAGGCACTCCAATGGAAATTGTAGAGAGGCATCATGAAGATGACAACCTCATCATCAGGGGGGATAGTCAGGTGGAGAGAGATCTTGCCGCTGGTGGATTCCAGTTCCAGCGGGAGGGTTCTTACATCAAGCTTCGCCTGAAGAACATAAAAGATGCCACAGACATCATAAATTATTTATCAGAGCATAAGACAAAGTTTGAAGATTTTACACTCAAGAGGGAGAGTCTGGAAGACGTATTTATCAGAATGGTAGGAGAAATTGAGGAAGATGAAGCTGAGTAGAGTTAGGGCATATTTTTCACTTCATGCGAGATCTTACCTTAGGTCCAGATCAGCCCTTTTCTTCCAAATTGCATTCCCCATCATATTGATCCTTCTTTTCGGCGCCATATTCTCAGGTTACTCGTATTCTCCATCAACTCTTGTCATCCAAAATGAAAGCCCTTCATCAGTATCCTGGGGGGTGGTGGATGCAATAAATAGCTCCGGGCTCTTCAAGGTACAGCTTATTTCTGAGAATGAAAATCTTTCCAACTACATAACTACGAATTCAGTTCAGGCGGCCTTGCTGATACCGTCTAACTTCACTTCAAACCTCTACTCCGGAGGATTAGGGTTTGTGATACTTAAAGGACACACCAATCCTACAGTGGCAAGCGCTGATTATCAGACCATCAGCGGTATCCTTACGCAAATAAACTTCAGGGAAAGCAATACCACGCAAAAGTTGATTTTGTCTTCCCAGGTTGCCATAGGCAATACGGGCAAGACCATTGATTACTATGTTCCCGGGCTCATTGGCTTTACCGTTCTGAGCACGATGTTCAACATGGTCTATACTGTCCCGAATTACAGGAGGGAGAGACTCTTCAGACAGTTATCATTCAGCGGTCTCACGAAGTCAGAATGGATAACTGCAAATATGCTGTTCTCTTTCCTGATGCTTATACTTTCTGACGTTATACTTGTCATCATGGGCATCTACATATTCGGTGCATCGTTGGTTATAAACGCAGAAACTGTCCTTACTTCTGCACTTATAATATTCGGCGGTCTATTCTTCTTTACAAGTGTGGGCATAATGGCAGGACTCGTTTCAGATAATGAAGAGACTGTTTCGGTTGTGGGAAATCTGGTTATGTTTCCTATGATGTTCCTCTCAGGAGTGTTCTTTCCGTTAACGTTTGCACCAGCGTACCTGGTGACAATCTCAAAGTTCCTTCCATTGACCTACTTCATTAATTCTCTCATTTCTGTGCTGGATTATGGAAACATTTCGTCCGTAGCTATTCAGATAGTTTGGTTATTACTGGGATCAGCAATACTGTTCGCAATCGCAGTGAAACTATTCAGCTGGAAACAGAAATAAGCAGACCATGGTCTCTGTTCAAAAGTATGTAACTGCAGATTAATGGGAACTAGAATACCATACCCCCTTACTGTTTTTTATAAATTGACTTCCGGAGTACCTGTTTAAATACATCAGACGTAGGATACCTATCTAAATACCCCCCTAAACAGAAATTATCGAAGACATCGTGAAACATCAGGAAGCTTTTAGAACCTTAACAGAAAGCGAGATGGCGAGTGGTTCATGATTAGAAAGTACCCACTTTAACTTCACTGAGGAGGTTTCACGTTCGTGGTCGTTTGTTCTGCTGGTACCGATTCTATAGGGACAGTACTGGTAGAATATCTCCTAGTTATTGCAGCGAAACCTAGGGAACCCACGAGGATGCTGAGTATTACCACGTAAAATATTGTGTTGCCATAACTGCTAAAAATTGAAGGGTCAGAGGCGAGAACTATACCCAGGAGAACTATAACTGTTGGCCCCCTATGTACAAAAGACGATACGAGCAGTGTATCTTTTCCGAACCATTTAGTGGTTCCATTTAAGGTAAATATTTCCAGGAATCTTATCGCAACGAGCACCACAATGAAAATAGAAGCCAGTAGAAGT
Source organism: Thermoplasmata archaeon (assembly GCA_049965815.1). Lineage (GTDB taxonomy): Archaea > Thermoplasmatota > Thermoplasmata > Thermoplasmatales. Next base: position 16,797 of record JBMFVV010000003.1, read on the forward strand.
GCCTTGAAGTCAAATATGTTGACGAGAATGCCAATGTAGACGTAGAATATTGTCAGTACAATGAAGGTAATCTCCTGATTGAAGAAATCTAGTTGAGAGGTATCTATCGTTCCTGATATTTTGATTATTTTGGAGACTGTTAAAGAGTTTGCTATGATCACGGAGAAGATGAATACTGCCAGTATTGCGGATGCACCGATGTAATCTGAAACACCCCAGATCACGAAGAGAACTGCAATAGTGGCAATATAGTAGTGAGGAGCGGTCGCTTGCTTCAGGACTATAAGCCAGACAACTCCTATAACACCACCTAACACTATAGCTTCAGATATGCTACCGAACAGGTAACTGGTGATACTTACAAATGAAGTCTGTTGGTTTATGATGCTCAGGATAAGAAGTGCACCTATTACGTTGAGTACAGAATTGAAAACTGTTTCTACTTCAATGGAGTGCGCTACACCCTCATTCATCTTTATTCTAGCTACGAGTGGAATTATGAATGGAGCGGCTGTCTCGCTAAGAACGGTTGAAATCAGGAGGGAAATAAGGAGCGGTATGTGAAAAATATAGTACAAGAGAGGGGTCATTAAGCCGATCACAAATGCAAGGTCTGCAACTGCGATCCATATACCCTTAGAAACAGAATGACCGAATTTTTGCAAGTCCAGCCTCAGGAGACCGCCAAATACTATCAGTATTAGGGCAATGATACCTACAAAGCTAAGAAAAGATTTGAGTATGGAAATATAAACATCTGGGATTATTCCAGAGTAATGGATGAGTATCCCTATCAGCAGTAGCAGTAACATATCCGGGATTCGCTTTTTCCTGAAAGCTATCTCTCCCACAAATCCTAGAAGCATGACCCCTGCTAAGAGCAACAGGAGCTCATCAGTAGTTATCAACTCTTCAACAGACTCATCTGTATTATAACATTTTTTGTAAATGAACAATACAAATTACTCTGAACTGGTCTTTGGCCTGCTGACTTTGCTACGACCCTGGACCAAATTTAACATTGTCTGACACAATTACGACATTAGGTGCCAGAAATCAGAGTGAAATGCTTCATCACAAACATGAGATTTAGTACTATAATTGCAAATCCGACAATGTTGAGGGTTCCGAAGGAGGGCATTATTGATGTCAGTTTCTGTATGGAGGGAATGTAAATGCCAAGCATGGAAAATGTCAGTAACAGGAAGAGTACAATTGGCAATACCCTGTCTTTTGTAGCTGATGTCTCAGCTGTGAACCTCTTAGCAGATAGAACCTTCGAGGCCCACAGTATTGATAGAGGGAGATACATTAAGAAAGCCAGGACAACTACTGAAAACATAAGGCCAAAACTGCTGAGAGCCCTAAAGTTGAATGCCAAGAACAAGACTACAGATGGCACGATCAACACTAAATCGACCAGAGTGATTATAGAAATAGCATCACGTGAATTCTTGACAGAAAGTTTCTGCTTTATAACACTATTAACAAGTCCGTCAGACAGTATTATTCCCATAGCAATTAATTACATATTTTACCGGTATAAATATTTGTCTGCTTAATGTCATACAAATGTCAGAGTTATACGTCAAATTTGGTATGATTTGTTTATGATATTAGAAAGGCAAGATGAATCTTGGACATTACCTTCTTGCACCCTCAGACTTAAGACGCTCATGGGACTTTCAGATGCACAACTTTTATTTTTGACCATACGATAATAGAAAATGGAGTTTTTGAAATTTTCCGCCAGTAACTCCGAGACTGTTAACGCAATAATAGCACCTGTTTTTGAAGATTTCATACCTGCAGAAACATCAAAGATGTTTGCCGGTACAAAGGTACTTGAAAGTGCCAAAAAATCTGGATTTGTTGGGAAGAAAGGTGAAGTATTCGACACATTCGATGCAAAAGTGGGAAGGAGGATAATATTAGCTGGACTTGGGTCAAAGAAGGAGTTTGATGATGAGAAACTCAGGAGGTCTTATTCATCAGCGTTCAACTCCATAAGGTCGATGCCCAAGGGTGTAGTGCAGGTCATTCTTCCTGGACTGTCTGCAAATGAATCGAAAGAGGTGACGTTTGCAATTGCTCTTGCAGCTTATGACTTCGATAAATACAGGAATGAAAAGAGCAAGACAAAAGTGGAGAAGGTGTTGATAACCACAAAATCAAGTGATGAACTTATAAATGATGGCAGGACCATTGCTGAAGCAATTAACTTTACCAGGGACATAGCAAATCTACCCCCTTCGGTAGGAACACCTTCCTTATTTGAGAAAACCGCAAGGAAGATTAAAGGGGTAACAGTGAAGGCCTTCGATAGGGAAGATTTCATAAAAATGGGTATGGGGGGTCTTGAGGGTGTATCGAGAGCTGCGAGGGAAGCGGCAAAACTGTTAATAATGGAGTATGGACCCAAAAACCAGAAACCAGTTCTGATAGTTGGAAAGGGAATTACATTTGACAGCGGGGGAATATCGATAAAACCTGCTGATGGGATGGATGAAATGAAATTCGACAAGTGTGGTGCTTCTGCCGTTATAGGAACAATGAAGTTAATTTCAGATCTCGGATTAAACAGGCACGTCATAGGAATGACGCCTCTTACTGAGAACATGCCAGGAGGAAATGCATACAAACCTGGAGATATTCTGACCCATTACAATGGAGTTACTTCGGAAGTGCTTTCGACAGATGCTGAAGGTCGCCTCGTACTTGCAGATGCCCTAAGCTACGGAACAAAAAATTTCAAGCCTGCTAACGTTATAGATCTGGCCACCCTTACTGGCGCTTGCGTAGTAGCACTTGGCAACAATTATGCAGGAATGATGGGAAATGATGACAAACTGAAGAAGAAGATAAAATCCGCGTCTGAGAAGTCCTGGGAGCGGGTTTGGGAGCTTCCGTTAGACGATGATTTCCAAGATCAGATCAAGAGCAAGGTGGCCGACATAAAAAATACTGGAGGAAGAGAAGGTGGAGCGGAAACAGCAGGAGCATTCCTTAGCAGGTTTGTTGGCGATACTCCTTGGGTACATCTCGATATAGCAGGGACAGCATGGACACAGAAGAACAATTCAAAGAGGGACTATCTACCGGCCGGAGCAACGGGGTTCGGTGTTCGACTACTTTATGAATTCCTAAAGGAAGAATAAGCCAGTCCAGGGCAGTGTTCTCTCTTAAGAAAGAGATCACTCAATAGATCAAGCAACCTGAAACAGAACACTAGGTGCTTAGAAGTCTTCATCCCACCAAAAATACTGAAGTTGTTTTATATCATCCGTCCATTTATGTTCATGCAAGTGTCTTTTGATGACGACTTCGTGAAAGAGATAAGAAGGAGATTTCCAAGGGCAGAGAGGGATTTTAACGGTAGGAAGAGGGTTTTTGTTGACAATGGAGCAGGTAGCCTTGTTCTAGGGGATGCAGCTAAGGCGGAAAGCAATAGCAGAATTGATTACAGTGCAAACACAGATGCGATTTACACTGAATCAAGGGCAAATGAACGCATATTATCGGACGGAAGAAGAGCAGTTGCAGATCTCCTGAATGCCCCCAGTGAGGCTAACATCTACCAGGGAGAGTCTGCATCTGATTTATTCTTTAGAGTTTCGTATGCGTTGAGAGGAATTTTCAATAGAGACAGCAACGTAGTTTCATCCTACGCCGAACATTTTGCAAACGTATCTCCGTATATGGAATTGAAAAACAACAATAAGATTTCTGAACTCAGGCTGGCAAACCTGAATAAAGAGGATGGGACTGTGGACATAAACCACCTCTCATCTCTTGTCGACAAGAGAACAAAGATCATCGCAATCACGGCAGAGAGCAATCTTTTGGGAAATAAGGTCAATGTTGCGGACGTGTCAAAGATTGCAGAGGAAAATGATGCCATATTGGTCGTTGACGGAGTGCACTATGCCCCTCAAGGATACTCAGACATCAAACAGATGGGCTGTGACTTCTTCGTGTTTTCGGCGTACAAAATATTTGGTCCCCGTGGCAGTTTTATGTACATGAGCGACAGGGCACAGGACATCATAAAACCATTCTATGTGGACAGAGAGGCTGGACCTGGAGCAAGTTCCTATTTTGAAATTGGAACGAGAGACCAAGGTATATTTTCAGCAATGACCTCAGTTGTAAATTACATTTCTTCACTTTCACTAGACCTTAAACAGTTCAAGAGCAAGAAAACTCCAAAGAACAGAAGAAACGGCGTAAGGAAAGGGATGGAGAGAGTTGAGAGGTACCACAAAGAGCTTAGCAAGCTAATTTTGGATGGAACAGAAGAGGCTGAAGGAATTGGCTCCATGAAGAATGTTGTCCTTTATGGCATCACGGATTCAAAACGACTGAATGAGAGAGGCACAACTTTCTCGTTCAATTTTAAGAATGTTAGCGACAAGAAGGCCGAGGATATTTACTGGAAAAAATTCGGAATTACTGCTGTGGGCGGAAGCCACTGGAATATTTCACACGATTATTACTCAAACCCTTCGATGCTTAGGGTGACTTTCCTGCATTATAATTCAGTAGAAGAGGTCAAACTGTTTCTCAAGGCTACAAAATGGATTTCATCTATATAGATCAACGGCAGAATTTAATGTTCAAAGCTAACAGACAATATAGATTCCATACAATCTTTCCTGCGAGAGTATTAGCGGGTATCGCTTTGCGCAACTTTTCATAAGTTTATCTTCCTTCTCTTTAGGGTCTGAATAATATGTTACGGAGTTGTTAATTACCTCTTGATTACTCCACGATCAACCGCCTACCGGTTCCACTTTCTTCAAGATTTTACTTTTCCAGACATGAGAATGCATCTCCATGGAAAATGACTTAACCTAATTTGATTATTGACAAATATGGAGATAGAGGACATAAGGGGAAGAATCAAAAGAATCAGTGATAATGAAAAGCCTGAATATCCAAAGTTTTCAGTAAGCTACATGGATACGAGGGAGGACCCAGTATCTAATTTCTATCGCTACAGCAACGGCAACTGGATTGCAACTCACCCGATACCAGATGACAAGATACGCTGGGGGGCCTTTATGGAAATTGCAGAAAGAAACAGGTACGTGCTGGGTAAGATATTGGAGGAATGCGCATTCAGTGAACAATGGAATGATAAGACCATTCAACAGTTGGGTTCCTTCTATCTATCTGCAATGGACACCAAAACGATTGATGAACTAAAGTTTGAACCGATAAAGAAACTGGCAGAAAAGATAAATGCGATCAAAAACAGGGATGAACTTGTCTCTTTGATATCAGAACTTCACAGGTATGATCTGCAAGCAATGTTTTCATTTTCTTCTGACTCAGATGAAAGGAATAGCTCAATATATGCATATTACCTTGAACAGGGCGGGCTTTCCCTCCCCAACAGGGACTATTATCTCCTGGACTCTTTTGAAAATATAAGGGTTCAATACAAGAAGCATATCGCCAATCTGTTCACCCTCTACGGACAGACCCCGGAGGAAGCTGAGCGATCTTCCGAAACCGTCTTCAAGATTGAACTTCAGATGGCAAAGTCAAGCAGAACGCCCGTAGAATTAAGGGACCCAGAGAGGAACTACAACAAATTCATGTTCGAAGACCTTGATCAAGCTATCCCATCTATCAATACCAAAAAGTATCTTTCAGAAATTGGTCTTCCTGAAGTGGAACATATTGTCATAAGACAGCCAGAGTTCTTTAAAAGTCTAGGAAATATGGTGGACTCTATTCCAATATCAGAGTGGAAAATATACCTAACCTGGAACCTTCTCCACTTTGCATCTCCTTTTCTCCACGAAGAAGTGAGGAATGAGTACTTCGATTTTTATGAGAAGAAACTGCTTGGCCGTCAAAAACCCGAAGAGAGATGGAAACAGGTAGTGCAGCTGATAGATGGACAGATGGGTGAAGCTCTCGGTAAGCTATACGTACAGAGAGAATTCACAGCTGAATCTAAACGTAAGATGGAAGAAATGGTGTCTGATCTCAAGGAAGCATTCAGGGAAAAACTTGCAAAACTGGATTGGATGTCGGAAGAGACTAAAAAGACAGCTCTTGAAAAATTCTCCAGGTTCAATGCAAAGATAGGCTACCCGAACAGATTCATTGACTATTCCTCAATAGAAGTATCGCCAAGTGATTTCTTCGGGAATGTCTTAAGAACCAATGAATTTGAAATCAATAGGAGGATAAAGAGAGTAAACACCCCAGTTGACAGGGAACTTTGGGAAATGTCCCCGCCCACTGTGAATGCGTATTTCTCCCCGACAAAGAATGAGATTGTGTTTCCAGCTGGTATTCTCCAGCCCCCATTCTTTGATCCTGAAATGGATGACGCCGTTAATTATGGTGCGACGGGAGGGATAATAGCACATGAAATGACTCACGGTTTTGATGATGAAGGTAGAAAATACGACAAGGATGGTAACCTTAGGGACTGGTGGTTGAAGGTTGATGCTGATGAATTTGAGAAGAGAGCAAAAAGCATAGTAAATCTCTATGGGCAGCTCGAGGCGCTTCCTGGACTTCACGTCAACGGAGAGCTAACACTTGGCGAAAACATAGCAGACATGGGAGGAGTGAGCATTGCATATGAAGCGCTCCAGAGAAAACTGGCTAGGAATCCTAGTTTAAGAAAAAATATAGATAGCCTGACTCCAGAACAAAGATTCTATATCAGCTGGTCACAAAGCTGGAGGGCAAATGTAAGGGAAGAAGCTGTAAAATGGCAAGTATCCAACGATCCACATTCGCCCGACCGTTTCAGGGGGGAGATACCAGCGGTGGTCCACCTGAAATTCCACGAACACTTCAGCAGCCCTAATCCAGAAAGCAATAGGATTCAGGATGTAATCACGATATGGTGATTTCAACATTTTCTTCCTTTTTAATTTTAACGAAAATGTAAGCGATGAAACCAATGAATCGTATAATCTAGCTTATACCGCTTTACTTTTTACTCAAATAGTTTATAGATGGTCTCTAGCTGTAGATTGGAGTTAATAAATAACAGAAAATTTTCAAATTCTGAAGAGCATACCTTTCTTCACTTGTTTTTGGAAGGTGCGTTTACAACACCCTGTCTCTCTTCTGCTGGTCTTCTGCCCTCTGATCGTACGGATAAGTTACGTCAAGTGCACTTGCAATGTTTAGAATGTCCATCTGTTTGTTCGTCAATTTCCACTCAGTCGCTCTAATATTTTCGACAAGCTGCTTCTCATTCCTTGCACCTATAATTGGTGACGTGACATTCTTGTTGTTAAGAAGCCAATTAAGAGCTATTTCCCCGTTTAATTTCCCGGTTTCCTTTGCAACTTCCTTTAGCGCTTGAATGATACGCTTTGCCCTGTCGCTCTCCAATTTCTCATAGTATTCTTTATTCTGTGATTCTCCTATTCTGGTTTCCTTAGGTGCGGATGCAATGCCAGATTCATATTTACCCGTAAGGAACCCTCCTGCAAGGGGACTCCATGGCAGAACAGCCAGATTATTGTATGAAGCAACAGGTAAGATTTCAAATTCTGTTGCCCTCGTTATAAGATTGTACTGTGGTTGTATGCTCACTGGCTTTTCCCAACCCCTTTCCTCACAGATGTCTATCGCCCTCTGAAGTTGCCATCCTCTGAAGTTGCTTATGCCCACATACCTTATCAATCCCTCTTCAACTAGGTGATTCATTGTGCTCATTGTCTCCTCCAATGGAGTTAACGGATCCCAAGCATGAAGCTGCAGTATATCCAGATAATCCAGGCCGAGCCTCCTTAGACTCTCTTTTACTGAATGAATGATGTGTTTTCTCGAAAGGCCAACGGAATTGATGCCTTTTCCAGTCCTGAACCTGACCTTGGTCGCAACAACAAAATCTTCCCTCTCTCTTCCCTTCATCCATTTCCCAACTATCTCCTCGGACTTTCCATCGGAATAGACATTTGCAGTGTCAATAAAGTTTCCTCCGTACTCATAGAATTTATTCATCACTTTATTACTAGTCTCCTCGTCCGAGTGCCATCCAAATGTCATAGTTCCAAGACATAGTTCACTAACCAGAAGGCCTGACCACCCAAGATTCTTGTATTTCATGAAGTTTTATGGAAAGAATGGATAAGAACGTTTCCTGTTTTATCTCTCATCATCGATGAAACGGCCCCTGCAAAGCTGATGATCGAGGATAGAAGCATCACTTGCTTAAACCCAGTTACGAAGTCGTAGAAATAAAGTTGCCCGATCGAAACGTACAATCCAGAAAAAATACCCACCATCACGTTCCTCGGAATTTCAAGGGAGAAGAGATAGGTGGCAACTATGATGCTGGCAAGTTGCCCGATGAATCTCATTGTCCCAAGAAAACCGGATGCAAATCCAGAATATTCCATTTTAATGGAGCCCATTACTGAATTGGTATTTGGAGCAGAAAAGAGGCCAAACCCTGCCCCTAGAAATGCAAGGATTAATAAGATCTCTCTGACGGATGGCTGACCCAGGACAAAGAAGATCAAAAATGAAAGGCCGATTATGACCATTCCGGTTGATGCAATCTTCCTCGAACCTATCCTGTCAGAGAGTCTCCCTGCAATGGGAGACATTAGAACCATTAGAACAGGTTCAGGGAGTATGTAGAGACCCGATAGAAACGGGGATATGTGAAGCGTAACCTGAAGGTATATGGAGAAGACAAAAACGATAGAGAACGTTCCAAGATAATTGAGCAAGGCTGCCAAGTTAGATGCAACGAACGTCCTTCTCAGCTTCATCATCTTCATGGAAATAAGTGGTGTTCTGGACCTTCTCTCTTCCAGTAAGAAGAGAATAATTGACACTATGAAGAGAAGCAAAAGCGGCAATAACCTCACAAATCCATAAATGTAGCCGAGTGAAAGGTACAAGGAGATTGAGACCAGAAGAATTGCAAAGAGCAGTGATCCGTAGAGCTTCATCCCCTTTCCGCCTTTCAACTCAGTTCGAAGCGTGACAAAAGATAGCAAAAAACCCACTAGTGCAATTGGAAGTACAATAAGGAATAGTAGCCTCCAGTTTGAAAATTCTACTACTAAGCCACTGATGAATGGCGCAATGGTAAGGCCAAGATATACTGACATTGCATTAATTCCGAGTGCGAAGCCTCTCCCATCCTTGAAAATAGTGCTGACAATTGCAGTTGAGTTGGCGCTCATTATTGACGCTCCAAGACCTAAAGTGAATAATGATGCGACAAGTATCTGAAAATTCGGAGAAAGTAGTGCAACTATGGACCCTAATGAGAACACTATGAGCCCTATCCTAAACAGCAATATTCTTCCGAGCTGATCAGACAGCCTCCCAAATAGCAAAATGAAGGAGGCCAGAGGTATGAGTATCACCAAGGGTAGCAGTGCGGCCTGGTAAAATGTTAGATCCATTTCCTGACCGATCTTGGGGACAACGAATGAAATAGAGCTTGAAATGAATGGGGTGAGGAAAGCAGCAAGAGACGTTGTTACTAAGATCAGGGCCCCCCTTCTCATGATCTAGAAGGAATTTAAAAGATAAGGATTTTTACAAAGAGATTGTAATTCAAAATCGTAGCCGAATCATCGCGGATGCAACTCGGATATTACTAAACCGCGAATATTAAGGATGTCGTATCACTCTCTATAGACCGTTGAATTCCTGAGCCTGGAAAGCCAACGGGCCCGCGGGGATTTGAACCCCGGATCATTGGCTTAGAAGGCCAATGCCTTATCCAGACTAGGCCACGGGCCCAAGACAGATTCCAATGGCAATCACCAAGGCATTATTATTTTTTCTCAATGATTGAAGCTTTGATTAGTTCAACATCACACATTTTTCTATAGTTTCCTTTTTAATCTTTGTCGCATACCGGTCTGATGGCATCCAGTCTGATGATAGCAGTGGCACGTCACGGACAAACTGACTCGAACGTTAGGGGGCTATGGGTTGGCAGCGGTGACGACCCTCTTAACGAAATGGGAAGAAAACAGGCAGAAGACTTGGCAAAATCACTTTCAGATTTCAAATTCGATTTCGTTATATCAAGCGACAAGAAACGGGCAGTTGAGACTGCTCTGATAGTTTCAAGAATACTAGACATACCTGTCTTCGGGCATCATTCAACGCTAAGGGACAGGGAGTATGGCGAGCTTGAGGGCCTCACAACCGACCAGATTCGGGAAAGATATGGGGTAGAGATGAAATCCCTCTCAAGGGAGATTGACGATTTGGGATCTGCAGAACCCGTCAATTCAGTAATGAAGAGAGTGAGGGATTTTGTGAACACTGCAATGGATGCCTTCAACGGGAAGAAATTTATTGTGATTACTCACGGTGCATTCATCAGGTCATTTTACGAAATGTACGTGGGAAATTCTGAAGGCATCAGGTTCACGAACTGTTCAAACTTCATTGTGAAGTTTTCCGAAGATGGACCCGAGGTTGTAAGGGACATAATGACTATTTAGCGTTGATTAAGCGGCACCGTTAGTGAATCATAAATACTGAAAGCATATTGAGAAAGGGTAGTCCCAGGATGGCCATCGCCAGAAATGGTGAGGAAAGTCCTCCCTCCAGGTAGCAATCTGGATAAAACCCTGGTCGAGAGACCTGCTTCTCCTCAAAAGAAATGACACAGTTTCGGTAAAGGGTGAACCTTCTGAAGGGGACGTTCCCGAAAATATGATGAGACAGAGGGGAAGGGATGGGAGCAAACTCAAGCGGTTCCTATGACAGCTATCAGAGGAACGGGTAGAGCGCACTAGTCAAATGCCATCAACCCGAAAGGGCTAACAGAAGGAGGCTTACTCGGGACAACCCAACTTTAAAATCGATATATGTAATTTTGAGTTTTTTACGGAAGTTTTATTATTTCTCTTATCATAAATGTGTAATGGAAGACGAAGTCCCTAATAGAACTGAGGCACTCTTGATTGCTACAGTTAACCCCTTGGCTAAGAACGAAATTTCTGCAGCACTTGCCATTGATCCTAAGGATGTCGCAAGATCACTGCGCCTCCTCAAGAAGAGGTATGAAAATACTGCCCTGGAACTGAAAGTTATAGGAAGAAAATACAAGGTTGGAGTGCGCGACAAATATAGCGAAGTTGCATTCAAGTATTCGGAAAGCGAGATGAACAAGGGAGAACTGGAGATCATCGGCCTTCTTTTCAGGAAGGGAAAGACTTACATTTCCCACATTGAAAGGCTCAGGGGCAAGAGAGCGGAGGAAGAACTTGAACATCTGAGCAAGTTGAATCTTGTTGAAATAATACCAAGAGGAAGGAGAAGAATTGTGAAGCTAACGAGGAATTTCTTTACAAAGTATGGGAAGGAACTTAAGGAAAGAGTGAGACAGGAAGAGAAGGTGACTGATTGAGGGCACTGCTAATAGGCGGAGGCGGTAGGGAACACGCAATAGGGCTCTCCATTGTCAAGTCAGGGACAGAGCTTGTAGTCATTTCACCTAACGAGAACCCTGGTCTGATGAGGATTGCGAAAAAGGTAATCGTAGGGGACGAAAATAATGGGAAATGGGTATTGCGGAATGCAACCAAAATCAATCCAGATTATGTGTTCATTGGGCCAGAAGCGCCAATAGCACATGGAGTTTCTGACACTCTAATAGATAACGGTTTCAAGGTGTTTGCTCCGTCTTCTGAGGCTGCTAAATTGGAGACATCAAAGGCATTCTGCAGACAGTTCATGTCTGATAATCACGTTAAAGGCAATATAGAAAGCACGCCATTCCTCGATTCTGAAAAGGCAGAGCGATTCATCAAAAGCATAGATTATGATTTTGTCATAAAGCCAGACGGACTCACAGGTGGCAAGGGAGTGGTGGTCCAGGGCGTGCATTTCGAATCAAAGGAAGAGGGCATCAAGATTGCTAAAGGATATCTTGCTTCTGGGAAGGGAGAATTGCTGGTAGAGAGGAAAATGATTGGTGAGGAATTCAGCCTCCAGGGGTTCGTTAAAGGGTCGAATATTTCATTTCTTCCAATCGTTCAGGACTACAAGAGGGCATTTGAAGGGGACAAGGGCCCAAACACAGGGGGAATGGGGTCGATATGCTTCTCTGAAAGGGGTCTCCCATTTATATCTCGGGAAACACTCGATGACGCAAAGGAAATACTCGAGGACCTGGTAAGGAAGTTCAATAGAAAAGTTACGACCTATGTCGGCCCAATATATGGAGGTTTCATAGCCACTCCAGAAGGCCCAAAACTGCTTGAAATCAACGCGAGGCTGGGTGACCCAGAGGCAATGAACGTACTGTCCCTGATGGAAGATTCTATAATGGACGTTGCTGTACGAATGCTTAACGGTGAGGGTATTCAACCAGAATTCAGGGACAGGATAAATGTCATCAGGTATGCAGTTCCAAAGGGATATGGAATCAAGCCCATCCCATCGACCTTAGAAATTGACGAGGAAGAGATGTTAATCAAGGGGCTGAAGATATTCTATGCTTCTGTGAATATTGACGGCAAAAAGATAAGTCAGACAACTTCAAGATCAGTTGCCTTGATGTCGGAAGGGACAAATCTTAGAGATATAAGCAACAGATTCTCTGGCATTTCGTCCCTGCTTAGGGGGGAATATGAGATGAGAAACGACATTGGGACAACAAAGTCTATTGAAAAGAAAAAGAGGGCAATGAGGGCTATAATGAGTCAAAGAGCTTGAAGTGCAATAGCTCAAGTATACCGGGAACCGTTATCTCATTATCGTGCAGAGAGAATTTCTTCAGGTTGCCCAGATCTGACCTGTAGTCACCCTCCGGGAATCCTCCTATGACGTAATTGAATTGATCGTTAACAACCAACCCTGATTTTCCATTTGGGTGTAGCACCACTGTATTCCCGGGAGTTCCAATCTCTTCTATATATTCCACAAGCTTCTTCCTTTTTGGATTCTTCTGCAATATCATCTCCATCCTTTCAGCAAATTCAGTATATCCTGCACCTATTCCTTCGATGTCAGATCTCTCTATGATCACATTGTGTTTCGTGTGAATTGCATAATTCATTTTTACCGTCTCATTCAGGACTGATTCATTATTAAGTGTGGCGAAAACGTAAGCTATGTGCGGGAAGCCTATCCTGTTGACACTCCCTGGAAAATGTTTAGCAATTGAGGTTCTCATCCTACTGTTATCAAGGAGCACGTTTTCCTTTCCATACTCCTTAAGGATGGACCTTATCTCTCCTTCACTTTTTAGCTCATCCGGTACAAGCTCAAGTTCCGCGTCTGCTAGTATGATGAACATCTAACCAAAAATTGAGCCAAAGCTCTCGTTTACGTCCTGTCTCTCCTTCTCGATGAGTTCTTGCACCCTCTTAGACGTAGTTGCGTCAATTTTTTCAGATATTTTTGATAATTCCTCTCTTGCAACCCTTAATCTATCATCCGTACCCTCCAGAATCAGGTACTGGAATCCCTCTTCCCCAGTTATAGAAGAATCCTTTATCGTTATGGAGAGCCTGAACACCTGGTCCATCGCCAGTATCTTCTCCATCTCGGCCTTCTTGGCGACAGGTATTTTGTAAATGTCCATAGTACCTCAAGAATAATACCTAATTATTCTTTTTCAAGTTCCTTTACCCACCTTCTCCTGGAATAAATTATGAGGGAGCCTGCAACCACCACGATTGAAGTAGCCGATACAACCAGTACAATAAGGGAGAAATGGTTGGGCTGGACTATAACAGGAGCTACAGAAAGAGAGAGCGAGCCCTGACCGCTTCCGTTTGTCGAGAAGGAAATTATCGTTTGGTTCGAAGTTCTAGAAACTGAATAATGGGAATTGTTCTGCCCTGGACCCTGGAAAGAGAACGCTGATACACTGAAGTTTCCCTGCATTACTATAACAAAATCCTGTGTTCCATTCTGAATGAAATCAAAAGTAAGGGTGTTCTGGTTGAATGACAGGTTCTGTGCGGTGACGTTGGGTGAAAAGGGAACGAAGTACGTACCATTGTCTACATATATCGCAGTCGTTGCGTTTCCCAGGTCATCATTGCTGTGATTTTCCCCCGCAGCAGACTTGAAGGAAGGGAGGAATCTGACTACTACAAAGCTCATTGGGGAATTGACGGACAAAGTCGTATTGTTGAGCGTTGTCTTGCCGTAGACGTCAACATACCCCACTGTCCTATGCCCACTAACTATCTTGAAAATTTGTTGTTCGGGCATCTGAATTGAACCAATACCAGAATGATCCTCGCTACGCACGTTATTGCCATTCCCGTCACCACCGTGGAATGGCCTTTCCCCAGAAGACCAGAACCGGAAACCGTTTGCAAGAGTTATGTTGATTGCCGTGTCGAATCCATTCAGGTATACCATAGGAAACAATCCATCAGATGCAAACACACCGTTCTCATCTGCAGTGGATACCCCAGCGGTATTCATCGAGAGGGATAGACCCTTAGAGCTAGAGATGCTTGATATGATTTGAACAGATGATTCTTCGTTAATTAGTGAAAAGTTGACTATGCTTCCAGATGAGTAGGAAAAGCTGGAGTAATTTCCTTTATAAGAATGACCGATTGCCTGATAGCTGTTCTGTGTGAAATTATAGTCGGATATCGGAGAATTTACAAGCTCAACAGAATTCTCTGTGAGGGAATTAACAGCGTTTATGAATATTTGACCACCAGATTCTGAAATCTGACCGGTAGTGAGTATCACACCTATATAATCTGACTTGTAGAGATATAGGTATTGCACAGGAATTGAGGAATAATTGAATGATCCAACGCTAGAAAATGAAATGGCAGGAACGATTGAGACATTACCAAATCCATGCCAAGAGATCGGTACCATCCTATTTTCGTTGACATTTGGTATGTTCAGGAATTGCGTTGACCCTGATATGTTGAAATATCTGAACACTACAATTGCCTGATTGTTTATCCTGACCGTGAAATTTGAAATACCGTTATGACTGAGGTCGAAGTTATCGTATCCTGTTGCCTGATTCCCTGGTGCGGCGCTTGCAAAAGCCATGCTAGAAGCCAACATAAGGGCAGCGAGCAGAATAGCAATGGCCAGGTATTTCATGTAATTTGGAATATACATCCATATTAAAGGTGTTTGATACAAAATTCGAATTCGTTTAAGAAGAGTTATTATTCATTGCACCGATAAAGGTGAAGGTGATATTGTGCCTGGAAGTATAAAAGTTAATCAGCCTCCTCCGAAAGCTCCAGTAGACTTTAAGTTAAGCCCTGAAGACGAGAGTATCAAGAACATCAGCAATGTTGTCGTCGTAATGAGCGGGAAGGGAGGAGTTGGCAAGTCCACCGTTTCTGCAAACCTGGCAGTTGAACTTTCTGAGAGAGGGTTCCAGGTAGGTCTTGTTGATGCGGATATGCATGGCCCTGACATACCTCAAATGCTTGGATTGATTGATGATAGGCCCGTGATGAATGAAGATAAGAAGATAGTCCCTGTAAGATATAGCAATAACCTCAAAGTGATTTCAATAGAATATTTCCTTCCATCAAGGGACACCCCCGTCATCTGGAGGGGTTCGCTCAAGCATAAAATGATCGAACAGTTCATAAAAGAGATAGCCTGGGGAACACTGGATTTCCTGATATTCGACCTTCCCCCTGGAACAGGGGACGAGCCGCTTTCCATCGTTCAAATAATTCCGAAGATAACTGGAGTCGTTATAGTTGGTACGCCTCAGGAAGTCGCAATGCTGGATGTGAAGAAAGCGATAAACTTTGCAAAACAACTTAATACGCCTATTATTGGACTGATAGAAAACATGAGTGGCTTCGTCTGCCCATACTGTGGGAAGACTACATACATATTCAAGAGCGGAACGGGGGAGAAGATATCGAAGGAATTCGGAATAAATTTCCTGGGATCAATACCCATGGAATCAACTGTAGTTGAGGATGGGGACGACGGGACTCCAATGGTGATTTCCCATCCGGAGAGCAACAGCTCAAAGAGTTTCAGAAATATAGTTGATGCCATACTGGCATACCCAGGAGTCATTAAAAGGCAGAGTTAGTACTACGTGGAGAAGGAATACAAAAGCTGAGTATGCGAATAAGAACTGAAGAACTTTCAAAAACATACGATAGAAAGCATAGAGCACTGGAGAATCTGTCAATAGACATAAACATGAATGGCATATTCTCGGTGATAGGCAGGAATGGCGCCGGGAAGACAACGTTTGTAAGAATAATGTCAACAGAACTATTACCGACTTCAGGTAAAGGTTACATCAACGAAATGGATGTTGTAGAACAGGAGGATGCTGTCAGGCAGGAAATTGCAGTTGTCCCCCAGGAAGCCAGACCTCTACCCTGGTTAACTCCTCTCCAGACTGTGAGCTCTTACCTTATGTGGAGAGGATACTCTTACAGGGAGGCAAAGGAGAAGGGAAAGGAAGCCCTGAGAGAGCTTGGCTTAGAGGATAAAGAACACGAAAAGAGCAGGAAACTTTCCGGGGGCCAGAAACGTAAATTGATGGCCGCTACCGTAATATCGAGCGAAGCACACATAGTCTTCCTGGATGAGCCTACGACAGGATTAGATTACCTTTCAAGAAAGGAGTTATGGCAGCTTCTTTCAAAGATGAAGAAAGACCGTCTCATGATTCTTACAACGCACTACCTTGAGGAGGCAGAAATACTCGGAGACCAGATAATGATACTTGATCACGGAAAACTGGTGGACTTAGGGACTATAGACAGCCTGAGAAACAAAGTCAAGCTACCATATGTGCTAAAAGTCCATGCGGAGAATTTCAAAATCGAGGACGATGAAGTTCAGGTTCATCCAGTATCAGAGAAGGAAACATTCGTCTATGGGTCTGCTTCCAAGATATACGGATTGATACCTTATTTAGTCACCAACAAGATGAAATTTACAGTTGAGGAGGCCTCTCTTACCAACATATTTGAGCAGTATCTTGGAAACGAGGAGGATGAGGAAAACGAAAAGGAAGATTGGTAGCCAGATAATGGCTTCAATCCTTGTCAATTCCATATATGCAATGATAAATTACCCTGTGGTGCTCATCAATACCCTCCTTGCACCGCTTGCCATTCTTGCTGTCGTGACATTTGCCAGCAAGGGTACGTTACTCCCTGTGGCTGCCGTAGGTGCGCTCATTATGAACATGGTGTCCAGCGGGACATCGCTGCAGCAAGATCTTTCTCATCTGAAGAACGACATGAGGCTGCAAGACATGATTGTCAGCTCTCCGACAACTTCCTTCATATATATCATAGGCATGGCAATTTCCGAGATTGTCTATTCAATACCCACTCTGGCATTCCTTATAATATTGAATATTATTTTCGTTAAGATCACCTTTCTGGGAGCGTTCATCCTTTTCCTCGACATGGCAACTATTTTCACATTCTCCATATCGCTTGGGTTCTTCCTCTCTACTTTTACATCAGACATAATTCAGTCGTGGGGATTCTCTGGTATTCTCTCTCCGTTGCTGACAACTATCCCTCCAGTATATTACCCGATTAGTTACATTCCATATCCTTACAGATATCTTGCCTATCTGTCACCAACCACCTATGCCTCAGAGATAGCACAGAGCCAGACAGGTTACTACGTACTGAGCACATCAGGATTTGCATTAGCCTGGATAGTACTCATAGCAATCACAGCAGTCCTCACGTATCTGGCTCTAAAGAGGTCAAGATGGCGAGAGATATAGATTACACACATGACAGATTCAAGCTTATATACACCAGATAATTGAGTTATCAATACAGATGAAAGAAGAGAAAAGAGGCAGGACGTTCAAGGGGATTATTTCCCTGGTGATATTGCGTAATCTATGGAACGAGCCCAACTACGGTTACGTTCTCGAGAAGGAAGTCAACAGATGCCTCGGCCAAAAGCTCTCCAACGGTGAAATATATTCCATTTTGAGGAACCTGGAAATCAGAGGACTTATCTACAAGAGAGCCAATCAGGAAAAGGATAGCAAACGAAAGTACTACGAGATTAGCAACGATGGAAGAAGATACCTGATAAACCAGTCCAGGACGCTGGAGTTTGCAATGGATTCAATAGGAGAAATAATAAGGTTTGTACACTCTGTCTCTGACAAGGAAAAGGAAACACCTATCACAAATCAACCACTCTAACCTAACGCTATAGTGCGTCCACAAAAGTCGAAACACTTTTTATAAAAGCAGTCAATCATTGTAGGTGAACCAGACAATTCTGTTCTTCGGAGATGAAGGAATACTAAAGGACCTGGCAAAAAAGGGATCTGAGACAGATATCAGGTATTACAACACAAAGATTTCAGGGGATGAAATTTCATTTCTCTACCCGTTCAAATTTCCCGAAAGAATCCAAACTTTACTCAATGCTGCGTCTGTCGCAAACAAGGCAATATTAACCGTTGGAGAACTGGATAAGAGTATCGGAGAGTTCCTCCTGACACTGGATTACCACAGGATAACCACGCTAGGCATTATCGCAGACCCTACTGTAGTTGCACAGATCCAGAAAATCACAAGTGGTATGGGAATATCTGTCCATCCGCTCACTCCAAAGTTTGAAGACTTGGAAAAGTTTGCACAACTCCCAGTTGGCCCTTCCAAGGAGGAAAATATGGTTGTGCTGGACCAGAGCTTCCAGGTAAAGGGAGTCGGAACTGTAAGCCTAGGTTTTGTCCTTGGAGGACAGATAAGGAAGCATATGGTGATGAAGGCATACCCATCAGGAAAGAGCGTTGATATAAAGAGCATCCAGATAATGGACGTGGATATGGAGACTGCAAACCCATTTTCAAGGGTAGGATTGGCATACAGAAACTCAGAAGTTGATGATGTCCCAAAAGGGACAATTCTCTATTCACGAGAAGGGATTGAATTCACTGAGAGCGTCCAGCTTAATGTAAGAACCAACCCAACTGTAAAGGTCGTACCATCTGTTGGGGAAAAGATACAACTCAATTTCCTGTTCAATAACATTAATGCAGAGATATCAGACATTTCAGAAGGAAAATATTTGATAGACGTCGACAAGAAAGTACCCATTATTGATGAAATATTCTCTATAACATCCCTAAATTCAAGCCCGAGAGTGATAGGAGCTGGGAAACCTGGAAATTGAGGCAAAATTAAAGATAACGGGCGGAGAATCTGACAACATAATTAGGGCCATAAAGGCAGACCACGGCAAGTACATAAGATGCAGAAAAATTAAGGATGGATACCTCTGTTCTGTCAAAGGCCAAGCGAACGATGTCAGAAAGACCATAAATGAATTCCTCGAGTCGATCATTTATTTAGAGAGAGTGTCTGAAAGCCTTTAAGCCCGAGTGGGGTAGTTTGGATTATCCTAGAGGCCTGCGGAGCCTCAGACCTGGGTTCGAATCCCAGCTCGGGCGCTTATATTTATATACACAGATATACTATTTTACTTATATCCATTCGCTGATATAATTATAGCATCTCCCCTGAAAGTGTTTTCAAACTCCGCTTCAACAATTGTATGTCCTAAATCTGTTCCAGTTCTCCTTACGAGCATAGGTTCAATTTCCTTAAGACCATCACCTAACTTTTTCTTTATCACGATGTCTTTCCCTTTAACCACTTCACAGTTTACCTTCAAATAATTAAGATCAGAAGGAATGAAAATATTGATTGGTTTGTCCTCGTAGCTTAAACTATAATTAAGAAAGATATTGGCTTCTTCTGATTTGCGTAAAGCCCTACTTAGTGTTATTGAGATACCCGTCTGGTCTATATATGAATAAGTTATACAATCTTTATTCACAGTGATTTTCTTCGTTTCATCAAACGCAATCAGATCTATTTGATCTGGGGAATCGATAACTCCAATAGGTAAGGAAACTGGAAAACTATTTATCAACTTAAGCCCAAGATTCTTGATATGAACGAATTGGGTCACTAATACACGATTTCCTGTAAAATCAAACCCAATTGACATATTAGTTGTTGTTTCGCCTTCTAAATATTTGGTCTTAGTCTTCTTACTATATAATACACTATTTCCATCTTCTCTCTTACTTATAAGATCAAGTCTTAGCATTTTGTTAATATTCCTATAAACTGTAGCTGTACTTACTGGCCGTCCATAAGACTTATCAAGCGATGATTTAATTTCTGTAAAAGTTAACTCCCTCCCGTCAGCCTTGACATCTAATACATTTTCAAGTGAATCGAAGATAGAAACCTTAGGTTCAATAACTCCTGCATCTTGCGTTGCAAGACCTTCCTTTAGTCTGAAGTAATGTGTTACCCCATTGGAGTGAACAAACTTATAATATCTATAGGTCCTTCCTTTTGCTTTAGAAGTATAGTTGATTTTTCTTGCTTGCTTCCCACAAACTTTGCAAATTTCCTTGGTTACTTTCCTTCCCATTAAAATCGCAATTAAATCTCTTGATATTCAAGTTTCCGCATTTATTGTTTAAAGTGTTCTTAGTTCTGTTTCCATTTCAATTGAAGGACTGAAAATGGTTCCACGTCTTTTAAACTTAGCCTACTAACTGACTTCCATTTTTCCGAGAAATTTTCTCTAACCATTTGAGATAGATCTAGTGTTTCATTTCTAGAAGCGCTAGTTAGAGAGGCACTAAGTTTTGTCGGACTATTACCGGCAATTGAAAATTCAAAATTGTCCATTCTAGTTGCCGACGAATATACAAATAACTGTTTTGGTTCTGGCCAATGATATTCTATACTGATATCCCTGGCTTCATTCGGTAGCAACGGAGATGGTAACCTTAACAATACCCTTTTGTCATTTGCTGAATCCTCTATCGTCATCAATCTTATGTCCTTGGAATTAGAAGGATCTTTGGCCCTCATTGATAAATCTTCAAAAGTTGCATCTACATCACCTACTGCTCTAAATGGAACATAAAACAATGGCCAAGAGTGGTCATTTCTTATTCTATAATAGAATAGATGCCTGCTAAACATATTGTCATCATTTTCATCCTCAAGGGCGACCGTTATGCTCTCTATTATGTAGCTTAGTCTCTCCTTGGATACGGTGTTAACATAGAATAGATCTCTCCCTTTCTTTTGTCTTTCTATGATTCCAACCTGTGCAAGTCTATTTAGGCTAACCTTTATTGAACTGAATCCAACTTTGGGATTGTCTTTAATGATTATATTCCTAATATCACTTATTCTGAAGGACCCTAATTTAAAATCCTGGGAGTTTATAGTTTCTATTAGTATCTTTTCCAGTTGCCCTTTTCGGAATTCTTTGGAATTTCTATCATTTTGGTTCGAATAATGAATATACCCTTGATGATGATAAAGAAAATAGTTATAGCGTTTTCCATATCTATTTAAAACCCATTTGCTAGAAACTCTAGCTTTCTCTCCGCAGACAGGACAAACGCCCTCCCTTTGAGCAATAACCATCACCCAACAATAATATATAGTATAAAAAAGTTAGAAAATATTCTCAGCGATCGAGAATTCTTCATCCATTGCCCATAAAGGCTCCACCCAGTGACTTCACGATTGCGAAGAACGTGAAAGCACTTAGCGAAAGCACCATTGCGATTATTTCAAACATTCTAATCCCCCGAACTTCTATAATTAACTGGTATTTCGATACTACTGTAAAGTTAGAAAGTTTTTCTAACTTTATCATACTATTGAATATACCTCCTTGATTATTAGGTTGAAAGAAAAATGAAAACTGAATATGTAAGTCCTGTGTGGGTGATGCGAAGTAACCTGCCACAGTACTTCTTAGAATCGGTAAACAAGAAGAATAGATTGGAAGCTGGAGAAACTGGGCTATGGCAGAGAATAGGATTCATACTGAGGAACAAATCCCCCTCCTCAGATAGGAAGACCATTTCCTACAATAGCCTGTATTCTCCGAACAAGTCTGATCTACATAATTTCCAGAATATAAAAGGGACAGTTCGTGAGAGTGGTTTCAGTTTTCTCAGTTTAGCCGATAATTTAATATTAAAATCTAAACCGATATTCATGATGCTCTATAGTGCATTGTCAGTAGTGAATTCCATTTCTATGAATGATATAAATTACAACCGTTTTTTTGAGCTGCCCGCTATTAAATGCGAAGGAGGTGACGATTAGAATGACAACATCTCAAGAAATAGCTTCAAAAGAGAGATTTATGAAAGAGTATAGGAGAGACTCAAACCCAGACACCAACGATTCAAGGCTTCTAGTATCGTTGCACAGCATAGAGTTCTCTGAGAAGACTAATGGCTACTTCGAAGTCGCCAGTGACATATACTTCTCGAATCTACTTTACCTCCTGTACATTAAAAAGGTAACTGCGGGTAACGACTTTGAAACTGCAAAGAACAAAGCTAAATCTGTGCTGATAGGCGAGTTAGAGAAGAAGAGGTATTCGATACTTACAAGAGCATCGTCCTTGAATGAAGACACGCTTGATTCTGTCATAACAGAAAGAAAGTTGGTCCTGATTGACAGAGCAATCTATCTACTTGAGACCGATGAAACCGATGGGGTATACTGCAACTACGATGTCCCAGATGATTGATGAATAATATCTGAATTAATCTCAAAACAGGTTTTTGACAATAGGAAAGCAGGTCATTTAGACCATTGTCTTTGACACACTTGATATGAGAAGATTACCTACTGCCCCTTCACTTCCAGTTCTATTGATTTTATCTTCTTTAGTACTTCTTCAACGATCCTCTTTGAATTTTCAAGAGTGTCTGCCTTTGCCGATACCTCTATTTCAAGCGATGATTCATTTCCATCCTTAATGGTCGGGTGGGACTTTATGTATACCTTACCGCCATACTCGCTCATCAGTCTTGTTATATAGGGTGCTAACGATGCTTCGTAAATCCCGACTATAACAAACGAATCTTCGAAATAGAAACTGTCCTTTAACTTAATTTCTCTTTCTATCAACCCTAGCATAGACCTCATCTCCGATGGAACTCCGGGAGTAAGAAAGATACGAGTTGACTCAATCTTATACTCGATTCCAGGAGCTGTCCCAACTTCGTTCTTTAGTATTATAGAACCCTTGGGAACCATGGCCATCTTCTCGCGTTCCTTCGTCATTTCCATTCCCCTTTTTTCTGTCTTCATCTTAATCTCACTGTAAACATCCTCATTCACCTCTAGTGGTATATTGAATTCTTCTGCAAATGAAGATATAGTCATGTCATCGAATGTCGGTCCCAGTCCACCCGTTGACACAATCACATCGCAGACGCCTATGAGGGATCTGAAAGCACGACCGATCTCCTCCTTTATGTCTGGGACGACAAGACCTCTGTAAATATCATATCCTGAAAAGTTAAGCATTCTACCTATTTCAGCTGCGTTGGTATTCACTGTTTTCCCCTTAAGTATCTCGTTCCCAATTGTAAGGATGCAAGCCTTCATGACTATGGCAGTGCAGACTGAGTCTTATTCGTTTCCTTCTTGCATTCTTCTGTTTTTATAAATATACAGCTTTTAGGAAGATGTCGTGGATTCTCTTAACTGTCTCATTGCTAGGCTGTCTGAATGTCCCAACATCAGTGATTAGACTGTTAATCAAAGAAAGGGGGACTCTATCAAATAGGGGGATTATGGAAGAGTTCTTACGACCTATCTTTCTCTCCATTATCTTTCCAGGGGCGTAATCTGAGGCTTTGAATGATTCTCCAATGGCATAAACACCAATACCGGCTTCTCATGCCGATAGACATAAGGGTACCGAGCCAATTTTGTTGATCAGGTACCCATTTGAATATGGGCACAAATAGTAATAATATAATATATTTCTGATATATAAGGTATTAACAATGAAAGCAAATGAAGTTTTGAATCTTTTGCAGATATCCAGAAAGACGCTCCATGTCTATGCAAAAGATGGAAGAATCAGGTATATAGTAATGCCGAACAAGATGTACAATTACAACGAGGAGGATGTCTATAAGATTCTCAATAAGGATGTGAAGAGAAAGACCGTTATCTATGCCAGGGTATCAACAGTAAAGCAGAAGAACGACTTACAAAACCAGGTTGAGCAGTTGAAGCAGTGGTGTTTCATGAATGGGTATACCATAAATGCCATATACGCTGATATTGCCCCCGGCATATCATTTGAAAAGAGAAAAGTGTTCTTCGAGATGCTTGATGAGATCATGAACCACAGGGTAGAGAAGGTGATCGTAACATACAAGGACAGGTTGAGCAGGGTCGCATTTGAATTATTTAAATACCTGTTTGCGAGATTCAGGACAGGAATAGTTGTTATTTCGGAAGTGGGCAATGCCAAACTTGATTCAGAAGAAATTTTCGAAGAAATTGTATCAATGCTTCACTGCTATTCAATGAAAACGTATCCCAGGAGAAGAAACCATTCGATTGAGGTGGGATATGAAGACAACAAGAACTGAACAGGTCTATCTGAAGGAGAATGAAACAGTCTCACGGATGTGCCATCTTTCCAAGAACCTGTTCAATCAAGTCAATTACACACTCAGGAACCAGTTCCTGAACCATGAGAAACTGACTGAGTACAAGGCGCTTGCAAAACAGCTTTCGAAACCTTCCGGCATAGAAGATCATGACAACTTTCAGAAGCTGCCGGCACAGACAGCGCAATGGGCAATTAAAAAGGTGGTACAGTCATGGAACTCATTCTTCAAAGCCATGAGGGCATGGAAAAAGCATCCTGAAAAGTTCATGGGGATGCCTAAACCGCCTAAATACAAGAATAATGATGGCGAGTTCATGCTGATATTTACGAACCAGCAGTGCCATATCGATGATGGAATTTTGATTTTTCCAAAGATTATGAATATGGAGGTGGAGACCAGACTGAAGGATGTGGAACTGAGAGAGGTTCGGATAATTCCACAGGGCGTGGGTTACACTGTGGAAATAGTATATGTGAAAGAGGCAACGGAAACGGGCACAACGGAACCGCGGAGAGTTATGGGTATTGATATCGGTGTGAGAAATCTTGTAACCATTGGAAACAACATCTCTGAACAGGGGATTGTTGTTAGGGCAGGATTGCTGAAATCCGTAAATCAGTACTTCAACAAGGAATTTGCAAGACTGAGATCAATAAACGATCTGCAACACAATGAAAGAAAGCGGACAAAGAAGATGCAGAAACCCTTCACTGAGAGAAACAGGAAAGTAAAGGACATTATGCACAGGGTCTCGAAAGCAATCGTAGCTTACGCGAAGATCCGGGAGATAGATACGATCGTCATAGGCCACAACAACGAATGGAAACAGTCAGTTAGCATGGGAAAGAGGAATAACCAGAATTTCGTCCAGCTCCCCTTTAACACGTTGATTCAGCAGATCAGGTACAAAGCCGAAGAGAAAGGGATTAATGTCATGATACAGGAGGAGAGCCACACAAGCAAGTGCAGTTTCCTTGACAATGAAGTGGTAGAACATCACGACACGTACATGGGAAAGAGAATAAGCAGAGGCACATTTCTATCTGCAGATGGAACACCAATACACGCCGATCTCAATGGATCGTACAACATAATAAGAAAAGCAATCCCTGAAGCTTTCGCCGACGGGATAGAGGGTATAGGGTTATACCCACGAAGTTTAAGCATCAGACAGATGATAACTTCCAAAGGTGGATGTTAAAATGGTTAACAGAAATCATAACCTAGACCATCAAATCCAATTATGACTGCCTCCACTGAATTTACGAAGGCATACGATGCGCTATCCGGTATCACGGTAACATTGCAGATTGCCCCATAATCTTTCTCCGCAACTTTATACTCATTACCTGGACTGGACTTTAGGAGCAGCAACTCTTCCAATCCAGTAGATTCAATAAATGTCTTTACAGCACTGCTATAACTTATTGCAACTGCACTCCTAATTCTAAGTTTCCTAACTTCGGATTTAAGATTGTCCACTGCCCTTTTCCTGTATTCGACCAATAACCTGCCAGTCTTCCTTAAATCTTCATCAGATTCAATCTTACTTGTCTTCAGAACCAGCCCAGTATTTGAAATGCTGGCCATACCTGGACGAATCTCATCCATGGACTTTACCAGCAATTTTAGGTCATTCAGATTAATGCCAGTTAAAAGTTCGGCTATCCTTTCGAAATACCAAGAAGAACCATGAATGTAATCACGCTTGAGTTCTGAAATTGTTCTCTGGAATTCTTCCATGTCAGGGTATTACTAGGACAGAATTAATCTCTTTCAGGTACGAGTATTTGGGTATGACCACCCGCATTTAATTAAAACTTAAGTTGGCTTCTTAAATAGTTCAATACTAAAACTTTTATTTATGAAATAACTATCGGGTAAATGGAATACAAGTGGACAGTCCTGGTTAATACTACCCTCGGTGGGCTGATGGCTTCAATTAACATGACGATTGTTCTAATTTCACTTCCAACAATCTTCCGTGGATTGAATATTGACCCCACAGCATCAGGGGAATTTATCATGCTTCTCTGGGTAATGATGGGCTACAGCATTGTCTTGGCCACACTTCTGGTAACTTTCGGTCGCCTCTCTGACATATATGGAAGAACCAGGCTATACACCCTCGGTTTTCTTATATTCACTGTTGGGTCTATCCTGCTTTCCATAATCCCTGATAACTCGGGCAACCAAGGCGCAGTGATGCTTATTGGATTCAGGATGGTTCAGGCGGTGGGCGGAGGCCTGCTGATGGTCAACAGCACAGCACTGATAACGGATTCCTTTGGCCCAAGTGAGCGTGGAAGAGCTCTTGGAATCAACCAGATTTCATTCATCACAGGATCACTGATTGGCCTCATTGCAGGTGGATTGCTTGCTTCTGCCAACTGGCACCTGATATTTATTGTAAACATTCCGTTTGCAGTAGCAGGGTCTTTATGGTCCATTTTCAGGCTGAAGCAAATAAAGAAGAGGGAAAAGGTTCCAATGGACATAGCAGGAAACATAGGTCTTGGAGGAGGTTTGGTGCTGGTGAGCCTGGGGTTCACTTATGCGCTCGTGCCATATGGAACTTCTGCAATGGGTTGGTACAATCCATGGGTGATTGCTTCATTCATCGGTGGCTCAGTTCTTCTTGTTGCCTTTGTATTCATAGAGACAAGAGTCAAATATCCGCTCTTTGACCTAAGTCTGTTCAGAATTAGGGCGTTCAATTACGGCAACATGGCCAACTTCATGTCTTCCCTTGGCAGGGGGGCAATCATGTTCCTTGTAATTATCTGGTTACAGGGGATTTACCTTCCTCTGCACGGTATTTCGTATTCCTCTACTCCGTTCTGGGCTGGGATATACATGATCCCCATGATGGCTGGATTTATTGCACTCGGACCAATTGGTGGAATATTGACTGACAAATACGGTGCACGGATTTTCGCCACTGCAGGAATGATAATTGTTGCCATTTCTTTATATCTCCTGACTAGACTTCCTTATAATTTCAATGTTTGGCAGTTTGAAATAATACTGCTCCTGAATGGAATAGGAAGTGGCCTGTTTGCTGCCCCAAACACAACTGCCGTAATGAACTCGCTACCTGAACAGAGCAGGGGGGCCGGTAGTGGAATGAGAACGACCTTCAACAACATAGGACAGACAATCAGCATGGCCGTTTTCTTCTCCATAGCCATAACCATATTCTCAGACAAGCTTCCAACCTCTCTCTATCAAACCTCTTTATCCATTGGGCTACCTCAAAAACTTGCGACTGCAATTTCCCAGATTCCACCGTCTGGCGCATTATTCGCTGCATTCTTGGGAATAAATCCAGCCGCTAGCTTCCCGTCATCAATGCTGAATTTGATACCTCCAGCTGCACTGAAATCGTTGATGTCCCTCACATTCTTCCCCAGTTCCATAGGTCCTTCTTTCATAATCGGTCTAAGGGATTCACTCTATGTGGCCATTGCCATGTCTATTGCGGGAGCCATTCTTTCTGCCCTCAGTGGAGGCAGATATGTACATGGGGAGGGATATACCAGTGGGAAGGGTGCAATAAAGAATGAAACCAAGAAAACAGTTGAAACACCAAGCAACGACCCTTCACCCGGCCACGGGAGCAAGTGATGAAGAACGAATATGCTATGATATTGGACCAACTGACTGCGCTCAGAAAGCTCAGGAGAAAGATGCTGGACGAAATCAATGCCAACCTGAAGGATATGAACTCAAGTGAATTCTATGTACTGAACAAAATATGTGAGGGGTCCGGGGAACAAACGATGAGCGATTTATCTGCCTCCACGGGTCTGTCAAACGCACTGATAACCGCTACGGTAGATAGTCTCGAAGGTCTAAAATTTGTAAAGAGGAAAAGGGGACCAGACAGGAGAAGCTACATTGTTGAGCTCACTGCAAATGGAAAGGAAAAATGTCTGGAAATGGAAAAAATAAAGAACAGAAGTATTGAGACGCTTTTCAAGAACATGACTAAAGAGGATCTTTCTGAACTGAAAGAAACATTGAAAAAACTTAATGAGCTCATGGACAAATATTCTTGAAGACAGGACTAAATATTTTGTCCATACTTCCTCAGTCCTGCAGAGCATCTATCAGAGACGGAAGCGATTCTTCATACAAATATTCTATTCCAAAATGGCCTACATCATACTCCTTGTATTCGTGTCTTATCTTGTTCCTGGCCAGAAGTTTGCTCATCCCCTTCATGCCTACGTTGATTGAAAATTCATCCTTCCTCCCAACCTGGAGTATAATCTTTTGGTCCCTTATGTTTTCAAGCCTTTTCTCAACGTTCCTGAGCGGATCAAATTCCAACCATTTCTTCCAGATCTCTTCCCTAAATATGTGGTACTTGGTGTCGAATGGAAGGTCAAAGCCTAACCCCGGATTACCGTTTGGGGAATAGAAGGCTGCCATTGCAATTGTATTCATCGTGTTGAGTTCAGAACCGTCTGGACGTGGCTTCTCGTTTAACTGTTTCATAAACTTCTGAACAGTTGTCCCTTCCAGCTTAGAAATTGCATCAGGGAAATCCTTGAGATAACAGTACTCGAAACCTGAATCTCCAGAAACGTCCACAAAACCACCAAATATTTCAGGATGCCTAGAAGCCAGATTGTATGAACCAAAACCGCCTGACGATTTACCAAACAGACCTATTTTTCTCTTTCCGTATTTGTTATTTATGAAACTTACTATGTCCTTAACAATGAAATCCTCATAATTACCTACTGCAGTAGAATTTACATACTGATTGCCATAGTAAGATGTCATAGAATCCGGAAGAAATATCAGAAATGAATTAGTTTTATTCTCCGAGATCCTTTCCAGTGCACGGAAGAAATCGTGGCTGCTATAAGATCTATTTAAAAAACTTATGGAACTCCCAAAGAATCCTGCCAATCCTATAAGTGCAGGGGTAGTTTCCTTGACGTTCCTTTCAAGCACAATTACTTCTCTTTCAACTGGGTCACCAACACGATTCCCCCTGAGACTTCTACCATTTACCATGAATTTCTTTACTTCAAAAGGCATTTTTCGGTTCAATAGTGGCATAATGGAGGATAAAAGTATCGTGAATATCCTTTATGGTTTGCGACTCGAGGAAGATTGCAATTTCTATTTCAGATTATGAGCGTCTCCTGGTCAACCCTTCTACTGGAAATACCCAGATCAGCCACTCTTATTTCAGCGTCTCCGTATAATTTGGCCTTTTCCTTTCCGGAGTAGAGCGAGGACGCGAGTCTACCAGCTGCATCTGCCTTCATGATACCGCTACCACTGCTTCCACTTATTATCGATAGATTCATATTCCTTTCAAGAACATAGGTACCATCCATGTTGTTCATCGAGTAATACCCGGCCCAGCTTGACATTATCCTTGAATCAGAAAAGGAAGGGACGTATTCCCTCAGCACCGGGTATAGATTGTT
Source organism: Thermoplasmata archaeon (assembly GCA_049965815.1). Taxonomy (GTDB): domain Archaea; phylum Thermoplasmatota; class Thermoplasmata; order Thermoplasmatales. Next base: position 46,683 of record JBMFVV010000003.1, read on the forward strand.
TGAATAATAGTCTGCTTCAGCGGTTGGATTCTCCTCAAGCGAGAACCCCCTTCCTATTCCCTCGCTGTATGACACCCAGAAAGTTTTCGACTTTGGATCAGGTCTGAGGTCGATCGATGGGCTGGGAAGAATCGTGAAAGGGAATATGTCCTCTTCGCCAGTCACCCTTCTAGTTATCATTTTCAAAATGCCCTCCCCCTGTACCTGGAAGACCTGAACCTTCTTTGGTCGGGTGAAGGAATCTATTCCAAGAGGACTGACAAGATCACTCGTCCATACGTCCGTTGCAAGAAGGAAATGATCAGCAAATATTTCACCTGATTTGGTTGTAACTGATTCAATGAATTTGTCCTGCCAGATAAATGGCTCACCAGGAAAATTCAGCTTTGAACGAGGAGAGAGATTTAATCTTGTAACCAGAGTGTTGTACCTGAATTCTACCCCCATCGTCTCAAGTTCCTTGACATAAAATGAGGCCAGCAGGTCTGGTTCCATTATGCCACAGTTCTCTCCAACGAAACCACCATCTATATTTTTTAAACCCATTATTTTAGCAGCCTCAGGATCAGGGTTTGTCCTTATGCCAAGATCAGAAATTTCTTCCCTGCTTATGACTTTTGATTTCACCCTCTTCAAAAGGCTCTTTACTGCTGAGGAGTTTAAATTTCTTTCATCCATAAGAAACAGGTAGCCGTTGAAATGCATCCCCAAGTTGAATCCACCTTGCTGAATAGATTTATAAAATGAGATCGACGAAGATGCTAGTTTATAATTTGTGTCTGATGTAAAAACGTCTCTGAACGCCGCATCGCTCTTTGCGGTATTCCCCTGTGCATATGTGCCCCATTTATCCACAATGCAGATGCTCAAGTCAGGATTGTCTTTCTTTATGTGATAGGCTGAGGATAGACCAGTCACACCAGCTCCAACGATCAGCAGATCGTACTTTTGCATGTGCACCACGCATTGCATGCGATTATTTAAGGAATCAAGAAGAGAACTGATCCAAAGAGCAACAGCGACTCAATCAGATCAATTTCATTTCTTTCAGCAGGTATCTTGCACAGGCAATATCTTCCAGACCGATCCCCATAGTCTTGAAAATTGTCTTCCTTAACCCTCTGAACTTTTGCCTTTCACCCACCACTTCCTTGAATTCAACTGGCTTACCGCCGTCGTTGACGAATTCAGAGATCTCTGAAGACTCCCTCATCGCCTGCTCAAGGTGCTCAACAATTACAAGATTTGCATCTTTTATCACATCCTCGGAGACCTCCCTTCTTGACATGATGTTAGAACCCGCTATGTTAAGGTGATACCTGTCCAGAAATGAAAGATCCTCTATTACAGGCTCATAGGATGATGTTATGCAAGTAATCACGTCTGCACCATTTAGGGCCTGCCTCAAGTCGCCATAGTCTTTGATATCTCTATCAAATTTGTGGGACATTCTATCTGCGAAACCTTTACTGTGAGATGCTGTCCTGGAATACACCCTGATTTCATTTGGGTCAGAAATGCTCAGAATCCCCTCAAGCTGGGTTTCTGCCTGAAAACCAGACCCTATCAATGTGAATATGGAACAATCATCGTGGAGTAGGGAGGTTGCGAGAGCAGTTACGGCACCCGTTCTAATTTGCCCGAGTTTTTCCGCCTCAACGATTGCCAGGAGTTCCGTTGAATCAGTATCAAACAGCAGAACAACAAATTTTGCACCGTTCTTTGTCCCAATGTATGATTTGAGGCCACTTATGTGATACTTGTTCATGAACGCAGGCATGGTGCTTAAAACAGACGAACTTGAATAAGTTCTTTGACGTGGGTCCGATCCTGCATTCCCCTTGAAATATTCCTCAAATGCTTCTTTCATCAATTCAACTGCGGTTTGCATATCTAAATATTCTGAAACTTCCTTGTCCGTAATGTAGTACATCTATTTTCTGAGATGTATAAACCTAAAAAACTTTCTCAATGTTTTCCCGGATGAAACGTACCGCCGTATCTAACTGAGTGCCGCAGTGATTGACCCTGTCGTGCCACTATAGTTTATGACTACCTTGAAATCAGACAGATTTACAGGGCTGCCTTCCGTGTGGAACTGTATATATATGAATGCCCCCGATTCAATAGATGTTGCTCCATTGACGGGGCTAGCTCCATTAGAAGTCCATGTACTTCCACTGCTTGTAAAAGTGTTCATATAGAGAACCGAACCATCTGGATTGGTTATGGTGGCATTCACTACTGTCCAGCCGACACCTGTGGAACTGTCATTTAGTATTTGAAGGTGGAAATCAGACGGGTTCTTTAGAACGGTCGGAGTAGCTAATGTTAAAATCAAAGTGACAGAGTTTGAAGAGGATGATTCTTCGGATAAACCTCCTACTAGTGGTCCCGGTCCGGGACTATAGTAAGAGACCAGTAGATATACAGCTGCTGCTAGTACAACAGTTACGGCAACCATTAGAATCGTAGCGATAACAGGAGATACTGCCTCGTCCTTTTCAATATGAAGCGTCCAAATCTTCCTTCGAGTTCTCCTTACGACTTCTTTCATCTCTTCTCCTCTGGATATCCAAGAGTAAGAAGAAATGCTTAAAACAGATATATATTTTGAGGTTTATTAACTCACTGACGTGGGTGGATTTTGCGCCCAAAGTTAAATGTGACGTAATCACAATTCCTCAAGAATTGATATCGCTTGATCAAGCAACTTAATCTTAACACTAAACCGGTCATTCTTGTCAGCTGGGTCGAATTCTGATAGGTTACTAAGAAGCGTTAGACTTCTCTTCCTGTGTTTCATTTCATCCAGCAAGACCAACTTTGCCCTTCCCTTTACTGTTTCGAAGTCGCAATTAGGAGGATTGGTGGTGACCTTCTTTACGTAGAGCAGAAATGGCAGTGCAGACATGAAAATGTTCTTTGCTATCCTGTAATAGCCCTTGGTTATGTTTGAAAATTCTATATTATGGAATGAAATCAAAAGTTTAAGTTCCCCGTTAACTACCCGGTATTTCTTGTTCACACAGATGACTTCGTAATGTCTTGATTCACTATCCGAAACCATTTCATATTCCCCTCCGAAGGTAATTTCTCTGGAAAAGTTAAATACACATCGAATTTCTTGAATAAAACTAGCGGGAGGAACATCACCTACTACAGAAAAAAAGACCCATCTCAGGTGATAAAGGAGATAAAGATCAACGAGACGTCGCTCAATTGGTTTCCTTCAGGTAGGAAGGCTTCTGTTAATCTTTTTCTCTATCTGAGAAATGATACAGATAGGCCGCTAACATCCATACCCATTTCACTGCCATCAGGTGGGTCAGACTCACCGGAAGACCTCAACTTGAACGCTTACGACCAATATGGAAGTATAGATAAAAACCGCATTAATACCACTTACACCTATCCGGGCCGGATATTGATCTCAGTTGGTTCTAACAAAGTTCTAAAACCTATTGAAAAAACTTCGTGTTCCTGCAGGGGAATATTGATATAAACGATGATTAGATGAAATTTTCACTCCCCATCAACATAGATTCATTCAAGATGAGCTGTATTTCTGACCAAACAAGGGAGTTCTACATAAAGAGACTGTTACTGGACGGAATAAAAGAGAGCAATCCAGACCCAGTAAAGAGAGGTACACTGGAAGGGGGAAATTCCTATACGGAAGTGTAATTCGATAAACTGGTGAAAGGAGAAACGATAGTAGTATCGTGGTAGGTGAAATTTAGAGTATTGTAACATCATCCATTCCCAAGGAAATTATACAAAGCCTTTTGAATTGTGTACCAAATAGTTAATATAAGTTTAAGAGGTTTATCTGCAGTGATGCATGATCAAAAGGTGAAGATCGATTGATTGCGTGGAATAGCCTGCTAGATTTCGTACTCAGTTTCGTAGTAGGTTTATTGTTCGGTCTCTCCGTGAAGAAAGGTGCAATGGCGTTCCTCCTTGCGATCATCGGGTTTATCATAGCGGGATATGTAGGTCTAACATTCATCCCTAAAATATCTCTGGCGTATGAAATAAACAAATTCATAGGCTTATTATCTGCATACATAAAGGACTTCCATATTGGAGCACTTTCTGTATCCCTTTCAATAGTACTCTTTCTTGTCGGGCTAGCAATAGGACTCTGGAAAGGTTGAGCTTCAAAATATGCTTTCCTCTTTTTTTGGCACTTTATAAATGCTATCTTAAGCCATCATATTCGATGATTAGCTACAAGAACCCATAAAGATTCATAAGGCAGAAAAATATTCATTTTTGTTGAAAGAAGTAAGAAGGGAGGAAGCGGTATCAGAGGTCGTGGGAACAATCCTTGTACTTGCGATTACCATTGTACTTTTTGCCGCTGTTTTTTTCTATATTCAGCAATTTCCACTAGCAAATCCATCAGAGCAGGTAACCGTTTATCCCGAAATATCTTACAACCCCCACTCACAAATCTTGTATGAGAACATTACGTTGAAAGCAGGAAGCATCCTTCCGAGGAGCAACACATATTTCATTGTTATTATAAACAATAAAGAGTTTACTACCCCTACTACTAATATTAAGCTCGGAAGCCCTTACAATAATTCGTCAATATACCTGGAACCCGGAGATGTTTTGATGTGGAACAGTTCACTGACAGGTGTGACAATCCCTGAAAATTCCAGCGTCACCTCTTTCCTGTTCTATAAACCATCTAGCCAGATACTATGGCAGTCTAAGTATGTCGTCTCTAGCCAGTTGTCAATATCTTCTTTCTATGTCACCCCCTTCCCTGTTAAACCAGATACTTCATTTGAAATCGTGCTGGACGTTGAAACCTATGACCCTAATGGTACCACTGCATACTTGAATCTTTCATCTCTGTATGGATCAAACTTCAATGTGTCCATGCACCTTTATAGCACATCAGTTAGCACAGTAACCTTCTATTTCTATGGAAGTTCCCCTGATGTTGTTCCAGCTAATTCAACAGCATATGTTACTGTGAATGCAAATGGAATGATCCAGAATTCTGAACTCATTCTAAGCTGACATCCTGAAAAAAATATCCGTGATAAAATGGAAATACTTTGATGATGGGTTTCTTTCATTTCCAGTGACAATGAATAAGAGCCATGAAATGTTATACTACAGTATCATAACAACTGACAAACATCTATATAATCCGATGGAATTATAAACAGTGATTATTGAGCTTGAGGCTCTTGGAATCATCGGAACTTTATATGTACTTGCTGTGTTTGTTCTATCTATCCTGAACTTCTCAAACATCATGAGAAGACAGTTCCTGAAGGCATCAGCCCTCTTCTTCATATTCAGCTTGATTTCGATGATATTTGTGGTTTTACTTGGCTATTCCAGCATCTTCTTCCTTCCCCTAGTTACCACGGAATTCCTTCTTATGATAACTCTGTTCTACAGTTACTTGAAATCTAATGTCTATTTCCTCTCTGCGATGCTCTTTCCCCTAGCTACTGGGTCGGGATTTATGACAAGGGTGATACCATACTTTGAAGACATAGTTGTCATCCTGGCAATCTACTTTTCCCTTTACATAACCGGTTCAATCCTTCAAGCCAAATCCCAGGAGAGTAAGGGAAGCACAGTGGTAATGGGATCGTTCATCCTGATGGATGCATCACTCATTTTGGAAGCTTTCTATATTTTGAAGTTCAACAGCTCGTTCATGGAGATTGGAGTAACTCTCTTCGTACTGTCAATAATTCTATTCCTGCTACCTTTCCTGGTGGGGGTGTTTTCTAAGAATGCCTAATGGGGGGCCTCAACGGATGAGGAAGAACAGAAACGAGGTGCAGATAATATTCGAGTTCATGCAAGAGATAAAAGACGGTAACTCTCAAACCTCATCCCTGTTGAGAAAGGTAAATATCCCCTTCAATAAGTATCAGGAGCTTGTACAGCAGCTGAAAGACAGAGGAATGCTGTCTGTAACGCCAGATGGGAGTAAGGTGGCACTGGAACTCACAGACAAGGGTAAGGAGTTCCTGGAACAGTATAAAAAGTTCAGTAAGATGATGGAGAAAAGCTATGGACTGACTCTTTAAATTGTGACATTCTTTAAAGGGCCATTGAACCATTTGAAAAGCAAAAGTATTTCCTGACTTTAGTCATGTACTGGACGATTATTATGGTGAGCGAAGGGAGAATTGTGGAAAACGCGGCAGGTCCTGTTGTAACTGCTATGGTTCATCTTAAGGCTGATACCGCAAAGATTGAAACAATTAGCGCAAGTCTTTCGGAACTCAATTTTGTTGAAGACATATACCTGACTACGGGGAACTGGGATATGATCTTAAAAGTGAGATTCCCGAACGTGAATCAGATGAAAAACTTCCTGGTCAAGGATTTGAGAAATGTTGATGGAATAAAGGATTCTTACACATCCATGGTCATTAATATATTCAAAGATAGGGGGGTTAAGTTCCAGTGAGTGATAATTATGGACGAAATGACACAGATTTTGGTTGACACAACAAAGATGCTAGACGACCTGATTTCAGACTATTCCGTGCCTAGGAACATAAGGAAGAACATTCAGGCAGCAAAGATGAAACTTTCCCAGAACAAGGGAACGCTTGACCTGAGGGCTGCAACATCCATCTCTACCCTGGATGAAATAGTGAACGATCCGAACACGCCAGGACATGCAAGAACACTGATCTATACTATAATGGGGAAATTGGAGATACTCCAGAAGAAAGCGTCAACACTTCAGTGATCCATCTTCCATTTCTTCTTTGCCACTTTTCTAACGTGGTCTATAACCTGTTCCAGCGGTGTTCCTGGCCCGAAATTCCCGGTAATTCCCATTTTTTCCAGTTTCTTCCTGTCTGCTGGGGGTATGATCCCTCCGCCCACAACTTGGATATCGTCCGCCCCCAGTTTCTTTAGCCATTTTTTCACTTCAGGGAATGCGCTCAGGTGCGCGCTGTTGTGAAGGCTTAAAGCCACGACGTCGACGTCCTCGTCCACTGCTATCCTGGCAACTGTTTCTGGAGTTGGCAGTAGTCCGGCATAAAGAACTTCCATACCTGCATCCCTGAACGCCTTTGCCAGAATAAGAACACCCCTGTCGTGGCCGTCCAGTGCAGGCTTTGCAACAAGTATCCTGATCCTCCTGTTCATATTATCGTTGGTTCCTTCCATCCTCCGAACACCTCCCTACCGACATCTGTGATCTCCTCCAGAGTGGCATAATTCTTGACAGCTTCCATTATGGCTTCCATGGAGTTTCCATCGCCACTGTAGACTTCCTTGAGTCTTTCAAGGCTCTTCTGTACTAGACTGTTGTTCCTCTTGAGCCTCACTTCCTGCAGCCGCTTCCGCTGAATCCTTTCCGCCTTGAGGTCAATCTTGAGTACGTTGATCGGTTGTTCATTCTCTTTCACGAATGCGTTGACCCCCACTATCTTCATTTCTCCGCTTTCCACTTTCTTCTGATGAGCATAGGCAGTGGCAGCTATCTCCCTCTGCAGGTAACCGTTCTTTATGGAATTGACAACGCCACCCATTCCATCTATTGTCTTGAAATACTTGTATGCCTCCTCTTCCATCTTGTCTGTAAGGCTTTCGATGTAATACGAGCCTCCCAGTGGATCTATCACATCTGGAATGCCTGTTTCGTAAGCAAGTATCTGCTGAGTTCTCAGTGCCACCTCAACTGCCTGCTCCGATGGAAGAGCCCATGCCTCATCGTACGAATTCGTGTGAAGGCTCTGTGTTCCTCCCAGCACTGCAGCGAGTGCCTCGATTGACGTCCTCACAATGTTATTAAGTGGTTGCTGCCAGGTTAGCGAATATCCGGAAGTCTGGCTGTGGAATCTCAACTTCATCGATCTGTCGTTCTTCGCGCCGTAAGTCTCCTTCATCTCCCTTGCCCAGATCCTCCGGGCTGCCCTGAACTTGGCAATTTCCTCAAAGAAGTTTATTGAACTGTTGAAGAAGAAGCTGAGCCTCGGGGCGAATGAATCCACATCCAGCCCGTTATCTATCCCCATTTTAACGTATTCGAAGCCGTCGGCCAGTGTGAATGCAAGTTCCTGTACTGCAGACGCACCTGCCTCCCTTATATGGTAACCTGATATTGATATGTAATTCCATTTTGGCATGTTTTTGGTACAGTACACCATCATGTCCCGTATCAGTCTCATGTGCGCTTCCGGAGGATATATCCATTCCTTCTGCGCTATGTATTCCTTCAATATGTCTGCCTGTACTGTCCCCGCAAGTTGACTCTTAGAGACTCCCGCCTTTTCACCCACAACTGCATACATTGCAGTGAGGATGTTTGCGGGCGCATTGATTGTCATTGAAGTAGACACCTTGTCGAGCGGTATGCCCTTGAAAATTATTTCCATGTCTTTCAGGGAGGAAACGTTGACTCCGCATTTTCCAACTTCACCATGTGCCCTTTCAGATGTTGCATCCAGCCCGTAAAGGGTGGGCATGTCAAATGCAATACTCAGCCCCGTCTCGCCATGCGAAAGCAGCAGTTTCAATCTTCCGTTTGTGTCCTCTGGTGTACCAAAACCTGAAAACATTCTCATAGTCCAGAGCTTTCCTCTGTACATATCCTTGTGAATTCCCCTTGTGTAAGGATACTCTCCAGGGTTGGCAAGCTGGTCCTCGTAACTCTTCGTGAAGTCATCCGGGGTGTAATATTCTTTAAGCCTTATGCCAGAGCTGTTTGTCCTCTCCCCAGATCCAGCACTTTCCATCTGTTGTTTGTATGCCTTCTTTGCTCTGTTTTTATCCGGCATCTCCTACTACATCAGTATTCAATAAAAAATTCTTTCCTTTAACGGTTTTCCCCTGTAAGAACGATATTTGCCTTCCATAACAGTTAATTATTCTCCTTTAATCAGAAGCATATGAGTTCTAAGATCAATATCGAAGGAAAAGAATACGATTATTTCCCCCTGAAGGAACTAGAGTCGAAGGGATACAGTATCGCCAACCTGCCATATTCAACCAAAATACTCCTTGAAAACCTGCTGAGAAAGATGGATGGAAAAGTGGTAAGGGAGGAGCATATAGTTAAAGTGTTGGAAAGGAAGAGGGAGGAGATACCATTCTTCCCATCAAGGGTCATACTTCAGGATTATACCGGTGTTCCACTGATTGTTGACCTCATAGCCATGAGGAATGCGGCATCAAAGATGGGTAAGGACCCACAGAAGATAAACCCGGTAATACCGGTACAACTGGTTGCAGACCATTCAGTTCAGGTTGACAAGTTCGGGACGAGCTATGCGATAATGCAGAATCTGTCGCTTGAATATCAGAGAAACAGGGAAAGGTATGCTGCCCTTAAATGGGCGCAGAACAACTTCAAAAATTTGAAGATAGTGCCACCGGGGAATGGGATAGTTCATCAGGTGAACATAGAGTTCCTTTCTGAGGTGGTCACCGAGAGGGATGGAATGCTCTTTCCTGACACATTGATAGGGACCGATTCCCACACCACTATGGTGAACGGTATCTCTGTCTTGGGTTGGGGCGTCGGTGGACTGGAGGCTGAAGCTGTGATGGTGGGAGAGCCTTCATACATCATCGTTCCGGAAGTTGTAGGCGTGAAATTAAAGGGAAAACCACATGAAGGAGTGACGGCAACAGACATAGTTCTCTCAATAACTGAATTCCTGAGGAAATCCAATGTCGTCGGGAAGTTTGTTGAATTTTACGGCGACGGAATTAGTCATCTCACGACACAAGACAAGACAACGATATCAAACATGTCGCCGGAGTATGGAGCAACCGTCGGCTATTTCCCCTACTCCAGGAACACCTCTAGGTATCTTTCCCTCACGGGAAGAGATGAAGAACACATCAGTATCGTGGAGAAATATCTCAAGGAACAGGGGATGTACTACGATGGAAAGAAGAAGGCATACGACCAGAATCTGGAATTCGACCTGGCAAGCGTTGTCCCATCCATCGCTGGACCTGCAAACCCCGAGGACAGGATATCTCTTTCCAATGTACAGAGCGTGAAGAAGATTATAGAAGATAGCCTTTCGAAGAATCTCAACCTGAACCAGCAGAGGACTTTTGAATTGAAGATAGGAGGCGAGGAGGCACAGATGAAGGACGGAAGCGTTGTCATTGCAGCCATAACGAGCTGTACCAACACATCCAACCCTGAGGTGCTGATCGGCGCTGGACTTGTTGCAAAGAACGCTGTCGAAAGGGGACTTACGAGAAGGCCGTACGTCAAGACGAGCTTTGCACCAGGGAGCCCTGTTGTGAAAGAATATCTAGAAAAGGCAAACCTGCAGCCTTATCTGGATGCTCTTGGGTTCCACATCGTTGGATTCGGTTGCACAACCTGCATCGGGAACTCCGGACCACTGATCAGCGAAGTGGATGAAGCCATTAAGAAAGACAAGATATATACCACAGCTGTCCTCAGCGGCAACAGGAACTTTGAGGGGAGGATCAACCCATCTGTGATGGGGGCATTCCTCGCATCACCGATGCTAGTTGTCGCATACGCGCTGGCCGGCAGGATAGACATTGACTTCGAAAAGGAGCCGATTGCAATGGACCCGAACGGAAACCCCGTCTTCCTCAGGGATATCTGGCCTGGGGACTCTCTCATTGCAAAGTATGAGGAGGAGTTCCTGAGCAAGAAGCACTACAGGGAGAGGAAGGAGAAAATTTTCGAGGGGGTGGATGAATGGAAGAATCTGGAGATCCCATCAGGGAAGGAATACACTTTTGACCCCAAGTCCACATATGTAAGGGAACCTCCTTGGTTTGACGTCTCGAATACCCTTGTGCCAATTGAGAATGCCAGAATCTTGGCGGTACTTGGCGACAGGGTCACAACTGACCATATTTCACCTGCGGGAGCTATTGTGACTGACCTGGAGAAATACAGGGCAATATGGGATGGACTCAAGAGGGGAGACAGCAGCGTGCTGAGTAAGATAGATTCTCCAGCAGCAAAGTACCTGATGGAAAATGGCGTGGCACCAGACGAGTTCAATTCATTTGGTGCAAGAAGGGGGAATCACGAAGTCATGATGAGGGGAGGCTTCTCTAATCCGAAGATCAAGAACAAGATGGTGGATATCAGTGGAGGTTTCACAATTCATTTCCCTGCTGGAGAGAAGGTTTCATTCTTCGATGCAGCAGAGAGCTACAGGAAGGAGAACATACCGCTGGTAATATTTGCAGGGAAGATGTACGGAGCCGGTAGCAGCAGGGACTGGGCGGCGAAAGCCACATACCTGCTGAACGTGAGGGCAGTAATTGCTGAAAGCTTCGAGAGGATACATCGGTCTAACCTGACAAACATGGGAGTTATACCGATCGAGGCTAACACATCCAGCTTGAACCTGAAGGGTAACGAAGTTGTGTCAATAGACCTTAGCAACGTCAAAGAGGGCCAGACGGTAACAATTCAGATCAAGGGCGAAAGTGTTCAAACAATTGAAGGAAAGTTGAGGCTTGACACTGAAGCTGAGGTTGAATATTGCAGGAACGGGAACATACTCAACTATACGCTGAAAAAAATGTGAAGGGAGAATTAATTTTTCTTTCTTCTCCTCCTCATTATTAGAACCCCGAACACTATTATTATAACTGCCACTACTGCTAGAACTGTGTATGTTAGCCCTGTGTCTGAGGAGAGATGCTGTATGGGAGTCTCTGTCACTGAAACGTTGAAATTGTGTGTGACCAGAAACTGGTTAGAAGAGTTGTTGAGCATGTAGGTGACAATAAGCTGTGACGGGTAATTCCCCGGAGTCGCTGCAGATTCAACATTCATCACAAATGTGATCGTTATGGACTGGCCGGGGACCAACTGTGCAAAAGTTATGTTGTTTGCCGTAAGGCTGCCAAGTGGGTTTGAAGACGGGACGTCAATGTAGAACACATCTGGAGTGAGTATGTGGAAGTTCAGATCAACAAGAGTGACATTGCCGTTGTTTTTGGCCGTGAAAACAAATAGGTTCGCATTCGTACCTGAGTTTACTGATATCTGACCGGATGTCAGTTCTACGGATCCCTTGTTAAGTATTTTCTCGCTCAGGGTCAGAGTCTTATTGTTTATGTGCAGGTATATGTTGGCAGGACCAGCTGTCATTGACGCATTGAGCAGGAATGTCAGGTTTAGCAATTGACCGGAGGGTAGACCGGGCAGATGGTATGGAGCTGTTGAAACGTTGAAAGCACTGGAAGTCACACTTACGTTGATTGAAGGTGAAATGGAATCTCCGCCATTTATCAGCGCCACCTTAAGCAGGACGAACTGCTCACCCTGGTAAATGTAAGGAGGGGTTGTATAATAGTTCACGAGGGAGATATTGGAATATCCCGGCACAATTACCTTGAATTCCACATCCCTGGAACTTCCATTGTAATTCAGGGTCAGGTTCTGGTAGAAAGTTGTTCCATTTCCAGTTATGCTTACTATGAATGTGACAGGTACAGCTTCAAAAGCTGGTATGGCCGAAATGACAGTTTTTTGCGTCACTCCGCTTAATGGTGAAGTGGGGGTGTAAATGACTGAAACATTTGTTACGGGAACGGATGAATCTTCCTCCAGGTAGAACTGCAGAGGTATGTTCTTCATATCCTGGCCAGCAACCACTGTTCCAGTGTTAAAGGCAGCTGCAGCACCTACAATATACGGGAATGAAGCCAGTTTTACGGAGAACTGCTCGTTATGCGTCAGCCCAAACACCGTAATCTCCAAATTCTGACTAGTGACAAGTGTTGCAGGACCGATATCAACTGTGAATGTCACGGGAATAGATGTGTAAGCTGGGAAAGCGGGTATAACCACGTGCTGTAACGAGCCTGTCATTGGGGATTGTGGGGAATATGTTACAGTTACATTTGTAGCCGGTGAATTACCATTATTCTCAAGGTATATGGTAATGGGTATACTGGACTCATAGGACGTTGCAGATATGGGGCTTCCTGGGAGACCAAAATACGCCTGCAGCGGAATAATGCTTACCGTACCCAGCAGTGCTACCTGTCCTGTCATGTTCCCGCTGATTGTCCTGTTTCCTGAGATGAAGCTGTAGTCAATGGTCATCTGGTAGATGCCGCTAGGTGCAGTTGCGCTGATGTTAGTTAGCTGATATATCGTGTACTGCCCGCCCGTCTGTGTCATCGGGAAGGTGAAGTAATCCCTCACGTCCTTATCTGGGCCATGGACATAGCTGTAGCTGAAATATCCTCCTGAAGCAGTGAAGTTGAACGATACATTGAGATCGACAAGCGCCGATTCCGTCACAAAAGTCGCAACAAGCGGGACATAAGAATACCCAGGTGCTACCAGCTCGGTACTGTTGGTTGAGTACCAATTCATGCTGGTAACAGCTATCGGCGCATTCGTTCCAAAACTCATAGGCATGCTAGACATAAGCAGAACTGCAATTCCCAAAAATATCAACAGTTTCTTCATTTATACCACCTCATTCGATTCATTTACTATCACCTTCTTCATTGACAACGTGAAGATTAGTGAAATTAGAAGCGTAACGAAACCTATTATGTAGATCCAGTTGAACGCCTGCTGGGAGGGGAAATCCTCAAACACGGGAGTGAATGGAATTACTCCCAGGGAAATGGGGAAATACGAGACCAGCGCCGGTGCAACGAACTGCGTTTCTATGGACCCGGATATTGCCGGGGAGAGGCTTGACCCTATGTTCCTGAATACTGTGTTCATTCCCGTAGCCATTCCAGCTGAATCCTTCGGGGTTGAGATTATGATCATATTGATCATCCCAACAAAGACGAATGAAGTTCCACCACCTATGAACGCTGCATCCTCTGTTATGGCAAGGGGAGTTCCCCTATTCACATACAAAAGTAAGAATGCCATAAGCATGATGATTGTACCTATCAGGATTGCAAGCTTCGGGCCTCTCTTCTTTACCACCAGCGCACCAATGGGTGCAAGTGCAATTCCCATTATTGCCCCAGGCACCACCGTCAGCCCGGCGGTGAACACGTCCTTTCCGAAACCCAGTGGGATTGGATCCTCAAGGATCGTGGGTATGGTATAGAAGAGATAAAACATCCCCCCAGAGACCAAGAGTCCCGCGAAATTGGCCAGGAAGATATTTCGGACGCTCAGTAGCTTCAGGCTGATGAAAGGATCATCAGTCACCCTCTCGTAGAGGTAGAACATCACCAGTGAGACAATCGACAAAAGTCCAACTGACAGGCTCAAGGAAGAAGTCCATCCCCAGTACTCCCCCTGTGACAGCACAAGAAGTAGAGATATTATGCCAACCACAAGCAGGAATATCCCCCCTGCGTCTATCTTCTGCTTTTTCCTGAATGGGCTTTCCTTCAGACTTATTGCAGATGCAATCAGCAATCCAAATGCGATCGGTATTGCAGAATGATATGCCCACTCCCAGCTGAAATTCTGCGTTATCCAGGCCCCGATCACCAGCCCTATCGACGCACCAACCGTGAATGTTGCCGAAATTATCCCCTGGGCTAGGGGAAGGTCCTTTGGTGGAAGTTCGTCATTCAGCAGTGCAAATGCAACTGGAAACATGCCCATTCCAAGTCCCTGTATCGTTCTAATGAGGATGAATTCAGAAAGCGTTGTTGCAAATCCTCCGAATGAAATGGCCACTGAATAAACGACTGCAAGCGATACAAAGATCTTCTTCTTACCTACAATGTCAGCCAGTTTACCGAATATTGCCGCTGAGACCGTTCCTGATATCAGGTAAGCAGTAAGCACCCATGAAAGTGAGCTGTATGATGCATCAAAGTACCTGGAAAGGACCGGAAGCGCCGGAACAACCATTGTCTCAACATAGGTGATGAGAGTCCCCATCAGTGCCATTATTACAATGGTTGACCCTGCCCTTTTACTGAACGCCATGCCTCACTTCCCCTATGAGTGTCTTCAGCTTTTTCTTTGTCTGGCTGATCCTCTCATAGTCCTCTTCGAACGCCATGTTAAATATTTCTGTTATGAGCTCTATCAGTTCGTCACCGATCTTCTCGTAAATGATCTCCAGTCTCTTCACAAAATCAGGAGACAGAAGGAGCTCTCTACTCTTCGTTTCAGAAATCAGCATTTCCTGTCTCAAAAAGGCAGTAAGGAAACCCTTCCTTATCTCTCCGCTAAGGCGCTTCAGTTTTCCAACGTGTTTTCTTCCCTTTGAAGTGAGGGCATAGTACCTGACTCTCCCAGAACTTTCCTTGGATACGTAACCTTCTTCCTCAAGCTTCCTCATGATTGGTACAAGGGTTCCACTTGACTTGTTTCGTCCATCGCTTGATAGTAACTTTGACAGCTGATATAGGCTCTTCTTTCCTGTTGAGAGAGTGAAGAGTACCATCATGCGGTTGGACGATGTCATATGTCGAAATCGACAGTTAAACATCGTATAAAACTCTTGCAGTTCTCCAGACATCGTCATCGCAACGTTCTGTAGCAGATGTCTGCTCGAAAGTGTTAACTATCGACCCATTATCTACAGCTAATGACCCAGGCCCCAGGAACAGGCATTTCTTTCACATTCGGTAGTGGTTATCAGTTTGAACTGATAATTGCGATCATAATCATATTCGGAATTTTTAGGGGGCTATCTGGGAGACGATATACCAGATTGAGGGTCATCAGGACACCGGCATTATACCTGCTTCTTACCCTACTGGCCGTCTTCCTGACTTCACTTCCAAACATATATGCTCAACTCATGATTCTTTTGGTGCCTGTTGGAATACCTGCTGGAATTAGATTCGGGAAAGACGTAAGATTTTTCTCAAGAAACGGAGTGCTATACTACAGACGATCACCTTCCATACTTTTACTCTGGGCAGTTGCATTGGTTGCGCGAACCAGCCTGGAGTTATTTTCATTCAGGTCTCTGCTGGCTATCATCGTTTTCAATGCAATCCTATCTTTCATCACAGGAATGCTTGTAGGGGAGGCCGTGCACATCCTGAGAACAAACAAAGAAGAAACAATCGAACAAGAAAAGGTATCAACTGGTCTCAGCGGGAGCGGATGACATCATATAAGTCCATAAAACTCCATGAAGAAGTTCATTGATCTCTCAATTTTTTCCTTATCTACGCCTTCCTGGATGAGCATGGTTACCCTCTTGGGAACCGAGTCTGCAGGGAGTACAAAATTCGGATTCGTTTCGTCACCTGCGAAGTCAGTTTCAAGAAAGAAACCCTTCTCGCCCCAGGGTGCAGCCCTGGCATTTTTTCTTCCGGCGGGAACGGAAGGAATTATATCGCAGTTCTCAGAGAATATTGGAGCACTGAAGTGCTTCACGACCAGTGACTTCTTCCCGCTGTTTCTGGCCATATGCATCACGTCGCACATACCTGCAGAATCCAGAGATTCGGTGTGAAGGATGACAGGTATGTCCTTGTCTGCAGTGCGCTGAAAAATGTATTCCATTATGCTGTTGCTCTCTTCGATGATATCGTTTGACATATCGAAGTGTGGCCTTCCAACCTCCCCAATGGCGTTGGCCTTCCCATCCTCTATTCTTCCGATTGCAGAATCTACTGCTCTCCTGTACGTTTCTAGAGCTTTCTCTTTCCCAATCTTGTCCCTCATTTGGATGTAATTCACTGGATAAGGACCTATGCTCACAACAACATCAATCCCCCTTTCTTTCAGAAGTTTTGATATGGAGATAGTTTGGTCGTATTTTCTCTCAAAGTCCTCCAACAGGAAGCAATCTTCAGTCAGGTTCACAAGGTTCAATGAAGTTCCCCCTGCCTTGGTGAAAGTCTTAAGGAAGAAGTCTACAGAAGATGGAGTCAAATGGACATGGTTGTCAAATACCTTCACTCTTATCTATCGATTATAGTTTTAAAAATTTATGCACATACGTATCATCTTTTCGAAATAGAATTATTTATTTGGAGGGGAGGGGAAAGTTTTGTCATTCATTTGAGACACAATACTGCTGTAAGGTTGATATAACCTTTTGAGATTCAGGATGAATGCTTGAAGGCAGATTCAGAACACTTGGAAATTTCATCAAAAAAAGATATAAGGCGATCATAATTGTATGGGTAGTTCTCATTGTCGCTCTTCTTCCTTTTGCTGCTATGTCAACAAGTTTGATAAACTATAATGTAGAGGACATAGAGTTTGCCGGAAGCAGCCACACTCAATCCGTTCAGGCTCAGAACATCATGAATAGCGAATTCAATTTTTCAAAGGGCAATTCCAGCGGGACGGTGGCAGTACTGTACGTTGAGTCTCCCTTCAACTCATCTACCTCCTATAGCATCTGGGAGAAAATTAACTCCACCTACGCCAAAAATCTGTCAAGTTTGGGGCCATCTGGCATAGTTTCGCCTTATCAGATAGCAGATGGTGTTGTGAATTCGCTTGGTAATTCTACAGATACGATATACGGAGGCATAATGAAGGCTTCAAATTCTACCATATCAGCGTACGGCACTTTCACAAATGCAACAAACGGCTTTGAGAGTTTCACTTCCAACCTGATCACCATAGATGGTTATTTCAATTCCACTTACCACAATGTCTCGAGGGCTGTTGTCGGTTATAATGGGCTATTTGAAAGCATTTCAGGAGCATCAAGCTTGATTTATGGAATACCCATTGCCTTCTATGGTATTTATCTAAGCTCACCACTTACAAACAGTTCAGAGAAAAGCAGCTATGCTTACTCTGCGCTATTAAAGGAAACTAACAATTTTAGTGACAATCAGACGAGCCTAGGGTACTTCAACGCTTTCTATGCTTCATGGAGCAATATTGTATCAAGCAACTCATCATTCCCCAACACAACCACACTACAACTTGCCATAAATGATGCATTTACAAGTTTCAGTGCAGAGATGACCAAACAGCAGCAACAGTTCTTTTATTCTGTCCTCTCAAGTTTCAACGTTACCACATATCAAAGTAGTTCTGAAAGATTGAGCATAACGGACGAACTCGCCCTTTCCATTTCGTCTCCGTCATCCGCGGTAGAAATGCAGATATTCAACTATACGTTTGAAAATTTTGTCATAAACGGCAGTCTCCCGGCTCTATCTGCCAATATCACAGGAACTCTGCTTTCATCAAACAATAACGCCATTTCTGAATTCACCAATAGCACGTTCGGAGAGACTCCGGATGAATTCGCTTCATCTTTTGAGTCTGTGTCTCAAGTCAACAGCTCAGTGGTGGAGAATCAGATGAATCATTCCCTCCTGAGTAATTCAATGAGCGAATTCTACAAATCCGTCAATATGCCGGTGAGCGTTTTCTATTCTGGTCTCATAAACAACAATACATCTCAGTTCAGGCAATATTTTATAAATTCAGCTGCGGCAGGGTTGAAGGAACTCGCATCCACCCTTGACCAGAACTCCTCATCCGTCGTATCGACTTTCCTCTCAGAAGGCTCATCAAAATCTGCCATGAATCTTACGGAATCTTTTCTCATGAGTCACTTCAAGGACTATCCCTACTTTTCATTCTCAAATCCGGCCCAGTTCGTATCTTCATCCGTAAAGGCAAAGGGGAACGTATCCTCACTGGTGAATGGCAACTATTCAGAAGCGGGAATAGACCTGTCTTCGTCTGTGTTTCATTCCCTCGTTCCTCGAGACTTTTCGGGATACCTGATAATCATTGATTTCACGCCATCCAGCCTGAACAACTCCCAACTCAATGTTCTGAGCTCCTATCTATCTGGAATACAGAACCGGTTTGATCCCGTTAAGATCTATTCCACGAGCGACAGCCAGATTGCGAACGGTATAGAGGACACGGCATATTCTGGCCTCATATACTCACTTGTCGCAGGAATGATTCTATCTGTGATCATTGTCGGCATATATTTCAGGTCTGCTTTCCTTGCATTCGTACCCCTGATGTTCTTTGGGTTAAGCATGGTGGTCATTCTCGGGTTGTCAGAATTGATATTCGGGATAATAATGAAGACGACATTATCTTTCATAGTCACAACGCTGAGTGCAATG
The DNA here is from genome assembly GCA_049965815.1 of Thermoplasmata archaeon. GTDB lineage: Archaea > Thermoplasmatota > Thermoplasmata > Thermoplasmatales. The sequence continues at coordinate 65,682 of JBMFVV010000003.1, forward strand.
CTGATCCTAGGTCTCAGCACCGATTATTCAGTGTACATACTAAATAGATATACCAAGGAGGAGTCGCAGGATAAGCTTGGGACTACAGTTCAGTGGGCTGGCCACGCTGTTTTCACGTCTGGACTTACAGTTATACTGTCATACATAGTACTAGGAATTTTCAAGGTACCAATAATAGGCGCAGGTGGATTTGTTAACGCGTTGGGGATTGCAATCTCGCTGGGAGTAGCGCTCACACTCCTGCCATCCTTCATGATCATTTTCAAGAAGAGGATCAAGCAAAAGAGGAATTTAATAAATTTCAGAAAGATTGCTATGGTAAGCCGGAAACACAAAAAGGCACTGGTAGCAGTGCTCATTGTGATATTCATATCTACCCTGGTGGTGTATGAGACAACACCTACATCCTTCTCCCTATTCTCACTCATACCAGACAACTCCGGCAAGGCTGGCTATTATGAGATGACTTCAGCATTCGGAGGTGATACACTTTCACCAAGCTACATAGTACTTACCTTCCCGAATCAGATATATTATGATGGTCATTTCAACGAGACCGATATAGGGGTATTGAACAACATAACATCTGCGCTGATAAAGGACAACGGGATTTCAGGACTGACAACTCTGACTTATCCATTTGGAAATTATGTCAATGTGCAGAATATATCTGGAAGTTCCATTTCTAAGAGCACAATACTCAACCAGTCCCTGACGTTCATAGGAAAGGACGGTTCAACCGTTCTCCTGAATTTCTCTACTAAATACGTATCATACACTGAGCAAGGCATAAATGCCATTGCAAAAGTGGACAACATATTGAAGCAAGTTACACCAACTGACGTGAAGTATGCAGTGGGTGGAACACCTCAGTCGCTCCTTGACAGTTCAAACAGCATCAACACTTCCACTTACGACATAATCATAATACTGTCTATAATGATATTCGGAGTACTTGCTTTCCAGCTGACGTCCATACTGACACCACTGAGACTTCTATTCAACGTAGGAACTTCGGCACTGCTGGCAGTTTCTCTTTTCTACCTGGTCTTCCATTACTTGATGAAGCTCCCGCTGATAGTGTTCGGGCCGCTGTTCGTAATAGTTACGCTCTTTGGAGTAGGCCTTGATTACGATATTTTCATGGTGACAAAGGCAAGAGAAGCAGTCATGAGGGGAGAGAGTGATGAAGACGCAATTGCAGAGTCTATAGAGCAAAATGGCGGCGTTATATTAGTTCTAGGATTCATACTGGCAGGGGTATTCGGTTCCCTCATATTCAGTTCGATTGGAATTATCAGCGAAATTGGCTTCGCAGTAACTGCGGGAGTACTCATAGACACTCTACTGTCCTGGCTCTTTTTGATACCGGCCCTCATGCTAGTGCTGAAGAAGTATAACTGGTGGCCGTCAAACATAAGGCACGATAGGTAGACGGAGAGATCGTTTCAGTAGAATGTTGTCATTAAGCAGTTTAAACAGGTGAATGCTTATTAGATAACAACCATTTTATCTCACGGTAGACCCAAAATTGTCAGCCAAAACTATTTTAGGGAATGCAACATAATTCCCCGATGAGTTCTATTGATTTGTTAAAAAATGTTGTAAGCTCGCTTGATGGACTTCCAGACCTAAAAAAGGAGGTAATTTCTATAAACAAGGCGTTCCAGTTCAACGTATCTGACGGAAGCCCCTTCTATGTAACCATAGGCGATGGCCAGGTCATCGTGGAAAGCGGAACAAAGCAACCGGTCTCTGCAACTATCATAGCATCAGAACAAGTCCTGACAGATCTGTTTACGGGCAAGCTTGACGGTGTCCAGGCATTCATGCAGGGGAAGCTGAAAATTAGCGGAGACATATTCTCCGTTCAGAAACTTTCGTCAACATTACTGAAAGCAAGGAAGTGAGAATATGAAGGTAGCTGTCATAGGATCCGGGGAGATGGGTAGAGGCATTGCCCTGGTATTCGCACAGTATGGAAATGATGTTGTTCTCGAAGATTCCATCCCGCAGGCTCTGGATAAGGCGAAAAAGTACATTGCGGACAACCTCTCCAAAATGGTAGAGAAGGGAATAATAAAGCAGGGGGAAGATCAATCCATACAATCGAGGATCAGGTACTCAGGGACGCTGGAAGATAGCGTCGGGGATGCAGACCTCGTTGTTGAGGCAGTCCCGGAGATAGTGGAGCTCAAGCAGGAAATATTCTCCAAGCTTGACAAACTCTGCAGGAAGGATGCAATACTTGCAACAAATACATCAAACATTAAGATAGCTGAGATTTCGAAGAATGTGACGATAAAAGAGAGGGTACTTGGAATGCACTTCTTCAACCCGGCGAACAGAATGAAACTGGTGGAGATCATAAGGTCTGAATTCACCGGTGAAGAGTACTTTGAAAGGGCGTTCAAGATTGGACAAGAGATCGGAAAGACGCCAGTTAAAGTCCTGAAGGACTCCCCAGGTTTTGTGGTCAACAGGATCAATGCTCCAGATATGATGTTCTTCTGCAGTGTACTAGACAAGAATGTTGAGAAACCCGAAGAAATGGACCTCTATGCGAGGGGACAGGGACTCCCCATGGGGCCTTATGAACTGATGGACTTCGTTGGAATAGACACTGTTGCCCATTCGCTTGACTACTACGCGGCTACGCTATCGGATGAATATAGCAGGTGCAAGACATTCAGGGACCTGGTGAAGGAGGGCAGGCTAGGAAAGAAGACGGGTAAAGGATTCTATGACTGGTCCTCTGGAAAGGCAGCAATCCCAAAGGCAGAGCCTTCAGAGAAAGTCACCATAATGGACATTTTTGCCATTGAGATCAATGAGGCAGTAAAGCTGATAGAGGAGCAGGTTGCACTTCCTGATGAAATAGATGTTGCAGTTAAACTGGGCATGAATAGGCCGTTCGGCCCGATAACCGTTGCAAAAAGCCTCACCAACGCAGAAGTAAAGAAGAGGCTTGAACAGCTGAGCAGTTTCTACGGATTCAAGACGTTTGAACCTGCAGAATCCATCAAACAGGGAAGGTTGAAAGAGATAATTCAGGTGAAATCATTTCCCAGTGCTGAAAAGAAGAAACAGGCAGAGCAAGCTGCACCTTCAGGGAGCAAGGAAGAGAAAAAGTATTCAACCCTCATACTGGAAAGGAGACCAAATCACGTTTCCAGGATATTGCTGAACAGGCCGAAGCATAATTTCATCAATTCTGAACTTCTCAACGATCTGGACAGTGCGATAGATGAAGTGTGGGAAGACAAGGACACGAGGGTGCTTCTGATAACTGGATCTGGCGATACTTTCAGTGCTGGAGCTGAGCTATCCCAGTACATACCCGGCCTCTTTGATTTTGTGGAGTACTCAAGAAAGGGAGAGAGGATATACAAGAAACTACAGGAGATACCCAAGGTAGTTATAGCTGAAATCAAGGGTTTGGCACTGGGAGGAGGTTTCGAGCTTTCACTTTCGTGCGACATAAGGGTCTCGACGCCCGATGCCCAAATGGGACTCCCAGAAGTAACGCTGGGACTGCTGCCCGCATGGTCAGGAAGCCAGAGACTGGCGAGACTCGTAGGTAACTCAAGGGCAATGTACCTTATACTAACAGGGAAGAGAATAACAGGACAGCAGGCATTCGATTTTGGAGTTGTTTCTGAACTCTACACCAAGGAAAAGGTGGATGCAAGCGCAATAGAGTTGGCCGAATCCATAGCAAATGGGACATCCCCCATAGCCACCAGCCTTGTTAAGAGGCTGATCAACAGGGGAGTGGACGTGGCTTACGACTCAGGCCTTGAGATGGAATCCATGGCAGCTGGTATCCTCTATGGAACGGAAGACATGAAGGAAGGCATAACAGCCCTTCTACAGAAGAGGAAGCCGAACTTCCAGGGGAAGTAAGGAAAGACGCAAGGCTCAGATTGACACAGCATCACTGCTGAAGTGCCTTCAGGAGCATCGGTACTACTTGGAATAGGTCACCTACTATTCCGTAATCCGCCTCTTCAAATATCGGTGCTGCCTTGTCCTTGTTTATCGCTATGACTGTCTTTGATCCCCTCATTCCGGCTATATGCTGTATCTGACCTGAAATGCCAAGGGCGATGTACAGCTTGGGCTTCACCTTCCTTCCTGAAAGTCCTACCTGCCTGTCCTCGCTGAGCCACTGGTAGTCCAGGCATACCGGCCTTGATCCAGCAAGCTCACCCTTCACAGCCTTCACAAGCGGCATTATCTGATCTATGGACTCCTTCTTTCCGATTCCCCTCCCTACAGAGACTATGATGCCGGCATGCTCAAGATCCACTGTCGAAGAAGTCTTTGGAATGGTCTGTACGAGGGAAATCTTGGAATCGCCGAGCTTGATCTGCGATAATTCAGACTTTTCTGGAACCTTGGATGCCTCCAGTATTCCCGGCATCACCGTGAAGACCCTGCATTCTGACTCTTCCTCTGTGACCGTCTTCCCTCCCCATGCAAATCTCTTAGTCTTAACCTTTGAATTATCTATGCTGAAATCAAATATCTCAGCAACGATCTCCTTTCCAAGTTTTTCTGAAACTATTCCAGCTACCTCCCTTCCAAGTGCGGTAGATGTGAAGAAGATGAAATCGTAATTCTCCTTCTGTATGATTCCGAGCAGGGCATCCGAAACGTTATCAGAGAATCCATTGCCTTGCAGGATGAACAGCTTCTTTGCACCGTACTCAGCTGATGATTGAGGATTTTCTAAGTATATTGCCGCATCGACATCCATCTTCTGTCTAAAGAATGTCAGCGCTTGCCCTAGAATGTCTTCCTTGTCTGAAAAGACCAGCCCTCTCATAACATCGCCTCCTTTATCACCCTGACCATCACAGGCATTGCCTTCTCTGGATCTTCATACACTTCCCTCTTCCTTTCGCTCTTCGGTGCCCTATCTGATAGAACCTTTATTGATGATGAATCCTGGATTGATGCTGTTTCCATCTTGATCTCCCTCTTCCCCGCCTTTATGATCTGGAGGACTGCGGGAAGTCTCGGTTCATTGATTTCCTGCGACACCGATATTATGACTGGGAAGCTGCCCTTGAGAACTACGTTGTGGTCCTCAAGAACTCTAGTGACCTTAACCTCCTTCTCGCCCGGCTCTATCGAAACTGCATTTCCAAGAAGAGGGACGTTCAGTAGACTCGATAGCTTCCCGGGTAGCAATCCGGTGTAGGTATCAGCAGACTGATTACCAAGAATGACCATGTCGTATGTCAATGTCTTGATCTTTTCTGAAAGAACCTTAGCTGTCACTGATGGATTCTTTCCCTTGTATCCCTTGATGATAATCCCCTCATCGACTCCTATCGCGTACGCTTCCTTCATGGCGCTGCTTGATTGCTCTCCACCGAAAATGATCCCTGTTATCTTGCCGCCAAACTTTTCCTTTATCCTGACAGCAGCTTCTATGGCATTCTTACTGAGATTCTCTACACGCATTGGAACACCGTCTGTTATAGGTTCACCGGTGCTCGAATTCGTCTTCATCTGATCTATGTCGAGAATCTGTTTTATTAGAACTATACTGTTGTATGGCAGATAAATCACCTGATGCCAGTTAATGTCACATTCGCTTTATATTTTTTTGTCTACGGAATCATTCCTCGAGATTTTCCCAAATCAGTTCTGCGACGTCCTTTATCTCTATCTTGTTCTGCACATCCATGCTCCTCGAAGCATCATCCAGCATTGCATTGCAGAACGGGCAGGCAACAGCAAGCTTGGTCGCCTTTGTATCGAGGGCTTGCTCCATCCTAAGATGGGATATGTTGTCCTGGCTTTTCACCTTGTACCAGTAGTTGCCTCCGCCAGCACCGCAACACATACTATTCTCCCTTGATTTCTCCATCTCCTTGAGATTTCCGAATGAACTGACTATAAATCTGGTATTGTCGTACTCGCCGTTGACCCTGCCCAGGTAGCACGGATCATGAAGCGTAACAGTCTCCTGTGTCTTCTTCACCTTGAGTTTACCCTCCTCAACGAGCTTTGCAAGGAATTCTGAATGATGGATGACTTCTGCCTCCAGTCCAAACTTCGGATACTCGTTTTTGAAAGTGTTGTAACAGTGTGGACATGCCGTAATTATCTTCTTAACGTTGTACTTCTTGAACGTCTCGATGTTCTGCAGAACTAGTTCCTGGAATCTTCCCTCTTCCCCCATCCTTCTCGCGGTTTCTCCGTTGCATTTCTCTTCAGAACCGAGGATGCCGAAATTCACTCCCGCCTTTGTCAGCAGTCCCATTACTATTTCCGCAATCTTCTTCCCCCTTGGGTCGAAAGCGCCCATACACCCGGCCCAGTACAGCACCTCCTTGCTTGAATCGTACTTTGGTCCAAATTTCAGCAGCGCGTCCCTGTCAGACGGTGAATTCCCGTATGGATTCATTGTGTTTGTGAGATTGTTGAAGTACTGTCCCATCTCCTTTGTGATCTTGTTCTCCATGACAAGATTTCTTCGTGCCTCAATAACAAATGAGTGGGGGTCTATCAGCACCGGGCATTCCTCAACACAGGCCTGGCAGGTGGTGCATGCCCAGGCTGCATTCTCGCTCAGTATGCCAGGAACCATTTCCACCTTCCCGTTGTAAACCACTGTCTTCACATTCTGTACCACCACCCTGGGGTCCAGATCAGAACCTGAAAGAACAGCAGGACACGCCCTCTCACACCTACCGCAGTTGGTGCAGGCTAGTGAGTCTATCTTCATTGGAGTTGACAGGTTGGAAACTTCCTTCGCACCAACTGTGAAATCTAAGTTTCCTGTCTCAAGTGCCTCTGAGAGGAGGAATGGAGTTGAAAGTTGCCCCCTGGGGTGGAACTTCTTGATCGTCACATTTGTCCACGATAGGGCGATGTGTGAAAATTTTGAGAATGGAAGGTATATCGCAAGAACAAAGGCCGTCAATATATGAACAAGCCACAGCTCCCTGTAAATCTGAATGGCTGTACTGACGTTCATACCTGCCGGGAATGTGTAAGAAAGATACCACTCAATATATCTGTAAATATCGAAGCTGTTCCTGAAGAGCGCTATCTTGAGGGCCCCAAGGAAGAACCCCTCAAACGACAGTATCAACAGCCCTGAGATGAGAATGTAGTCGTCAAAGAGAGACTCAAGTTTTATCCTCTTTACCAGTCTCCTGTATAACGCCATGAAGAGGCCGGCAATGAGCATCAATCCGCCAGTGTTTGCCCACACTTCGAAATTCAGATAAAAAGTACCGTTCAATATTCCAAAGTGGAAAAGCGGTTTCAGAAAGTCGTGAGACAGTGCAATGAGAGCAGTGCTAATAAAAAGAATGAGCATACCGTAGAATATCAGCAGGTGCATCACTCCTGCAAAAGTATTCTTAACCGTCTTTTTGTGGAATGCTCCGTAACTCAACGCCTGGACCACCATTGCCTTCCAATTTTTTCTTATGTAGTCCAGTATGGCAGTGATGCTGATGCCCAGACGACTGTATGATCTGTACCACCAGTAAAATACGAAAATAGCTGCAGAGAACGATGTGGCATACAGGATTATTAGCTCTAATTCTGGTATAAAAACGAGGGTTGGACTAACTATTCCAGCAGCCATTATAGGTCTAATTCAAAATGTCTTCATTATTATAACTCTTTTCTGAGAAAGTTCCATTTTCACTGGCTAGGATATTTGATACTACCACTCAATTTTTAAATGAAGAAAGACTGGAGTGTCGAATCTTGATGGAACCTGTTAGGATTCCAATCACTGACCAACTGCACAGGAACAGAAGGAGGGTAGTCATCGTCAGCGTGGTAGTTTCCATCATCACAATCTCCGTCTTTTTGGGCCTCTCACTTAATACGGTTGGTACTGTGAACGTGATGGGTGTTCAGGTGCATATCGATTATATGGGTACGTCGCAAGGTTACTTCGGAAGCACCATCCAGAATTATACATGGAACGTAAAGACACTTTATGCAGGCGAAATATTCCATTTTAGCCTCCCCATCTACAATTCTGCCAACTCCACCATGACGATAGGCTCCGTATCCCTCTCAACCAGTGGTTTCACCCTTCTGGGATCTAGCGAATCTGTTCCCTTACAAATCGGTGCACACTCAAGCCATACCATCGTCCTGACTATCAAGTCACCGAACTACGGTTACGTTGGAACAGTAGATATCAATATTTTGGCAACGTAAAAATGTTTAGCCTAGGGAAGCGTTACGAATTAAATAGAAGAATTGTATAAATGATTGGTTTCGATGCGCGACAAGGAAAACGAAGTTTATATTGTATATTACAAAAGAACGGCTTTCTCTCGTTCAAGGCCAAACGACCCATCCAAGGACGCCTTCAACAACATCAGGATGGATGAAGCACTTGCTGAATTGATGAAGGATTCCATAAAGGAGACCGGTGTTAAGCATAGGGAGATAAACGATGTCATACTGGGTTCTGCACTGCAGGTTGGGGAGAACTGGATGTACGGTGGCAGGCAACCTGTTCTCCTGGCAGGATTTCCTGTTGAGGTGCCAGCAATGGCTTTGGACAGGGCCTGTTCGTCGTCTCTGAACGCACTGACAATTGGAGCGATGGAGATAATGACAGGAAATTCTGAAATGGTCCTGGCAGGGGGAATGGAGCACATGACCCATGTGCCACTGGGAGACAACCCGATGGTAAGTCCGAATCTCAAACTGCTCCTTAGGCCGGAATACCTGAAGTACGACATGAAAACTGGATTCTATATGGGACTGACTGCTGAGAAACTGGCTGCTCTCAAGGGCATAAAGAGGGACGAGATGGACCAGTTTGCTTATGAAAGCCAAACGCGGGCCTCAAAGGCGCAGGATGAAGGCTACTTCAAGGGAGAAATACTTCCAATAGAGGTGGAGTCTGAAGGGGAGATCAAGGTTGTGGACAAGGATCAGTCGATAAGGAAGGATAGTTCAGTTGAGCAGATGAGGAAGCTTCCACCCGCTTTCAAGGAGGGAGGCGTGATAACTGCAGGCAACTCTTCGCCTCTTAATGCCGGGGCCTCGCTTGTCATGCTCGCTTCTGGAAAGAAGGTGAAGGAGTACGGTCTCAAACCCATTTCAAAGGTAAGTGCATTCGGGTGGGCTGCCGTGGACCCGTCAATCATGGGAGAAGGGCCAGTTCCTGCATCAAAGAAGGCGCTGGCGAATGCCGGCCTCACTGCAGATGACATTGATATATGGGAAATAAACGAAGCATTCGCCGTTGTTGTGCTCAACGCCATGAAAGAATTGAATATACCAAGAGAAAAGGTGAACTTAAACGGTGGTGCCATTGCAATCGGGCATCCTCTTGGAGCTTCCGGAGCAAGGCTTGCAGGAACGCTTTCAAGACTGCTGAATGCCAAGGGGAAGGAAAAGGGGATGGCAACACTTTGTGTCGGAGGGGGGCAGGGCTATTCTGCCATTTTAGAGAGGGTGTAAAACATGGATTTTGAATTGAGTGATGAAGCGAAGGAGGCAATAGTGAAGGCGGGGGAATTTGCAAGCAAATATTTCACTGAAGAAGCTGCTGAAAGAGCAGACAGGGAAGAGCAGTTTCCGACAGACATCGTTGCCATATCCAAAAAGGAAAAGATACTGGATTTCTCGAACCCGTGGAAGGTGCTTGTAACGATAGAGGAACTCGTTCGCAGGGATCCAGGTCTCGGGATTTCCGTGACAATATCCGCATTCGGGTCTGAGATATTCTTGCTCTTTGGAAATGATGCACAGAAGGAGAAATACATGAATCCTGTGTTCGCCGGCCAGAAAACACTTGGACTCGGTGTCACGGAGCCCGGAGGAGGGTCTGATGTTGCTAACATCAAGACGGAGGCGAAGCTGGATGGAGATTCTTATATCCTGAATGGAGGAAAGATGTTCATAAGCAACGGGCAAATAGCGGATTATTTCCTTGTCCTGGCGAGGACAAGTCCTCCACCGTCACCTGAGAAAAAACACAGGGGGATGAGCGTCTTTGTCGTTGATTCCAAGAGTCCGGGATTTGCAGTGAACAAGCTTCACGGAAAACTGGGTGTGAGGGCAACGAATACTGCAGAACTAATATTCAACAATGTCCGCGTACCAAAGGAGAACATCGTTGGAGAAGAGGGGAAGGGATTCTACTACATCATGACATTCTTCAACATAAGCAGGATTTACGTAGCCGCCCAGGGTCTGGGGATTGCACACGGGGCACTGGACAGGCTTGTGGAGTACTCAAAAAAATATGGAGAAATATCGGAGACAGGGGAGCTGAAGGAGAGCCTGCAGCTAGCAATTGCAGAAATAGCGACTAGGGTGGAGGCCGCCAGGAACCTTACTTACAAAGCTGCTTCCTACCTGTTCAAGTTCACCCCCAATCCAGTTGTGACAAGCATGTCAAAATATTATGCTGCGGATGCGGCAATGTTTTCGACAAGGAGGGCGATGGAACTCATGTCTCTGCACGGTCTTACAACAGATCTTGAGAGATTTTTCAGGGATGCGAAGATACTTGACATATGGGAGGGGACAACTGAAGTGGAGAAACTTATAATCACGAGGATGATGTTGAAGGAAGAGGGAGCGTGAAACAGATGGAAGAGGAATATGAAATTTTAGAGAGTACAGTCAAGGATTTCAATGCAAAATATGTGGATAACAATTCCCTTAAACTGGAGAATGAAGCGATGGGAAAGGAGTTTGTAAAGATGCTCGCTGACCAGGGCTTCTTCTCCATGGCAGGCCAGGCAGAAGAGGGAAAGGGAACAGATGTAAAGGCGCTCTCTGTTGTTCTTGAAAATCTGGCAAAATCTGCACCGGCAATCGCAGTGAAGACGCTCCTGATCAATTCGTTTTCATCAATAGTGAAGGAAAAGGATATAATAGATTCAATAGGAGATGGCACGAAGTCAGGTACGGTCACATTTTCCGACCTGCTGGTTGCAAACGGTCAAAATGGAAGCCTCAAGCTTGATGGCGGGAAGATAAAGGGGGAGAAGGAGTTCGTCCTCGGCAGTGACTCAGATTTCGTTGTCACACTTCTAGATTCTGGGGAAATTGTGCTCATAAAATCTGGCTTCAAGACCGGGAAGAAGCACAAGAAGCTCGGTTTCAGGAGCATCGGCTTCTCGAGTATTTCAGTTGACTCGGGAGATTTCGTGATTCTGAGCAAGGATGGAAGAAATGTACTTGAGAGGGCATATGAAGAATTATCAATACCCGTTGCTGCAATTGCACTGGGTATGAGTGAAGGTGTTTCGCAGAAGGCTCTGGACTACGCCAAGGTAAGGACTGCATTCGGTCATTATCTCAAGGACTTCCAGCCGCTTGCGTTCGATCTTGCATCGCTTGTCGCAGAAATGGAGATACTGAGAAGGTACTTCCATGATCTCCTGGCCGCAGCGCCCAGCGAGAAGGAGGCAATGTACCTCAAGCACAAGACACTGGTGCTGGCAAAGGACATCAGCAGGACTTCTCTCCAGATACACGGCGGATACGGGTACCTCGAGGACTTTGGAATCGAGAAATTCTACCGTGACGCAATGGCTCTTTCCGTGCTGTTCAACAGCGAAGAGAAAGATATGGAGAAACTCTCTGAACTGGTCTTTGAGTCAAAAGCTGGATTCGTCTGATTTAGAGAAAGGGACAGATCGGGAAAACTCTGTCCTACTATTTTTCAGAATGCTTATGTTATATCGTTAAAACAATTGGGGCAGTTATGTGCAGTCAGATTTCGTCGGGCGGCACTCATTCATTTTCGGCAGAAACTCCTGTACCAATATAATCTTCATTTTGCCATAGCCTATTGAATACTGATTTAGGTTACATTGCCACAGTATCTTAATTTTCCCTCAGTTCCCTTCTGAGTATCTTTCCAACTAGCGTCTTTGGTAGCTCCTTCCTGAATTCAACTGACCTGGGTATCTTGAATTTGGCAATCTTGCCCTGGAAAAACTGCTTTATCTCTTCCTCCGTAGCAGTCTGCCCGTCCTTGAGCACGACAAACGCCTTTACGACTTCTCCATGTTCCGCTTCCTTTACCCCAACAGCAGCCGCCTCTTTCACCTTCGGATTCTGGTAAAGTATCTCCTCAATTTCTCTGGGATAGACATTAAACCCGCCCACAATGATCACGTCCTTCTTCCTGTCAACTATGTAGAAGTACCCTTCATCATCCATCTTTGCGATATCTCCAGTATAGAGCCAACCATTCCTCAGTACGCCTGCAGTTTCTTCCGGATTCTTGTAGTAGCCTTGCATAACCTGGGGTCCCTTAATTATCAGTTCCCCCTCTGCGTTTACTGGCATTTCCTTCATACCCGTTTCTAGGTCAACGATCTTTGCGTATGTCGATGGGATGGGTATTCCTATGGAGCCTGCTTTTATATTTCCAAAGAGTGGATTAACGTGAGTCACAGGTGACGCCTCTGTGAGCCCGTACCCCTCCACAAGGTGCCCTCCAGTTACCTTGTCCCATTGCTCTATTATTTCTACAGGAAGGGAAGCTGAACCTGAAAGACAGTACTGCACGGATTTCATGTCGACGTTCTTTATTTCGTCATGAGCCAGGAGGCCACCGTAAAGCGTGGGCACGCCGGGGAAGAATGACGGATGGTACTTCTTGATAAGTTTGAATATACCCTCAATTTCCGGCTTAGGTTGCAGTACCAGGGTGGCGCCGATCTTCACGGGAAAATTCATCGCAACCGTCATACCGAATACATGGAAGAATGGTATCACACTCAGCATGGTGTCCTCTCCAAACTTTGGATTCGGCATCGTGGAAATTGATTGAATTGTATTGCAAACGAGATTCCTGTTCGTGAGCATTGCTCCCTTTGGAACGCCAGTCGTCCCTCCCGTATACTGCAGTACGGCAAGAGATTGACTGTCGTTGTTTTCCTCTGAATCCGGTTTGAATGACTCAAATTCCTTGAACTTTCTGTATTTATCCGGTATCTTCACAAACTTCCTGCCAGCCCTCCTCTGGAGACCGTACAGGAAATTGAGCGGGAAGGCAAGATAGTCTTCTATCCTAGTTGCAACAACTGTCAGGTTCGGAAATGTCTTGACAGTTTCTTCTATCCTTGGAAGCAGGTCGTCATAGATGATGAGAACCTTCGCACCAGAATCCCCTATAATTCGATCTATTTCAACCTTGAAATACGTCGGGGAAATCTGTGTAACAACCGCCCCTATCTGATTGACTGCGTAATACGCTATGATGTACTGTGGACAATTTGGAAGATCAAGCGCAACCCTGTCCCCTTTTGTCACTCCCAGTGACTTCAGGTATGCGGCGAATGAATTGACTTTCTCATTCAGTTTCCCATAATCAATCTTGTAGTTGAAGAAGACGATCGCAAGCTTCTGTGGTACCTTTGAGGCTGTGTTTTTCAGGAAATCATAGGGTTTGCCTTCATTACATTCAACGTCCGCAGGCACACCCTTGTCATAAACTTTCAACCATATCCTGTCATTATCTGATGTCTGTTGCACAATATTAAAAATAACCCCGTAATTAAATATATCGATAATTAACGCATAAAATTCTAAATATTCTTAGGTTTCCCTAATAAATCGACGGACATCCAATTACATCCACAATCGTCCATTTTCCTAACGCGTGAATCACTCTACTTGGCTATTCTCGTCGTTTGCTTGATGATTGGGAACAAGCACATATTGCCACGTTTTTTATCCAAGGATTGATTAGCAATGTTGTGAACATTAACTGTTCTGGCAGGTGGAATTGATGGAAGATTTCTTGTTGAATGAAAGCGAGAGGAAAATAAAGTACGACGTGAGGAGGGTGGTGAAGGCTGTTCCGCACGAACTGATTCGCCAGATAGAGAGTGAACAGGTTGTTTTCCCTAAAGAATTCATAGATATAATCACCAAGAATAATACCGTTGGACTAAGGTACCCTGAAAAGTATGGCGGCAGGGGAAGTACATGGATAGCAGAGGCTGCTGCTGTTGAGGAGATGGGATATCTTGGATTCACACTCAGCTGCATGTATTCTCTTGGGACAATCGTTGGAGAACCCATACTGAGGTTTGGTACAAACGAACAGAAGGAAATTTATCTGAAGGGGATAACGCAGGGAAATAAGTATGGAGCCGAAGCCATTACCGAACCATCAGGCGGTTCTGACCTCTTCGGGATGATGCATTCAACCGCCGACAAGAAGGGCGGAAAGTTCGTACTGAATGGACAGAAGAGATTCATCGTCGGCGGTAAAGGGGCAGATTTCTTTGTCACATACGCCATAACTGACAGGAACGCAAAATCCAGGACAAGGGGGATAAGTGCGTTCATCATTGACAGGGACACTCCTGGTCTCAAGGTTGAAACAATGTACGGCCTGATGGGGAACAAAGGTGGGGGGACCGCAAGGATAGTTTTCAAGGATGCGGAGGTGCCGGAGGAAAATCTCATAGGGGAACTGAATGGCGGTTATGAAATATTCAACAGGATGATGGTACCGGAAAGACTTACGACAGCATCTGGGTCTATAGGAGTGGCAATGGCTGCGATTGAAGTTGCGACATCCTATGCCATGAAGAGGGAATCGTTCGGGAAGAAACTCATCGACCATGAGGGAATCAACTTCAAGCTTGCTGAAAGCATTGCATTACTCCAGAGTGCATCTTCCATGGTTTATGTTGCAAGCAGAGCTGCAGATCAGCTTGAGCAGGGGAAGGTGGACTTGCCATACGTGAGGAAGATGATATCAATTGCTAAACTTCACTCAACAGAGGCAATGTGGAAGATAGTCAACGATTCAATGCAGATGCTGGGCGGCATAGGATATACCACCGTATACCCGGTGGAAAGATTGCTGAGGGATTCAAGGCTTGGACTCATTTGGACAGGAAGCAGTGAGGTGATGAAGCTGATAATACAGCATGAATTTGTGAGGGAATTTACATCCAAAGGATACTTAGATACAAAGAGGGACGTTGAGAAGGACGCCCTGGATTTCAAGCTGGAAGAGGAAAAGGTCTTCAACTGATTTCTTCTGAATCCAGCGGGAGGGTTGGGGAAGTCAGCGGGTGGATTCTAATCCGGGAAGAACTCGTAACTGTAATACCCCTCTTTCTTCTTTACCGTCTTCAGCTTCATCTTCATTCCTATCTTCACGTCCTCAATACTCTCTATGTTCAGCCATGAGAGAACGTTTATTCCCTCGTCGAGTTTTCCCACTGCAACAACGTACCTCCCTTCGCTCGCAAATGAGGTTGGAACAACCTCAACTGTAGTGAATGTTTCCAGGGTTGCATTCCCACTGAAATCTATCCATTCCATGTTCTTTGTCATGCATGAATTGCACTCCGACTGAGGTGGAAAATACAATTTGCCACAATCCTTGCATTTCGTTCCCCTCACCTTCCCTTCCTCAAGACCTGTGAAGAATTCCCTGATATGCGATATGGGCATCCTGTACCTGAGATCAAGAATTCTCCTGTCTTCAAGAATCGGTTCATCTGGCATTCAATCACCCCTGGAATATATTGTGACGTAAGCATAATGCCCTGTTCCACCGACGTTGTGTTGCAGTGCCCTTCCTTTCCTTATTTCAGCCTGTCTGCCTTTCTCTGCATCTCCCCTCAGTTGCTTTGTTATTTCCACCGCCTGGCTTATGCCAGTAGCACCAATCGGATGACCCTTTGACTTGAGACCTCCGTCTAAATTCGTCGGATATTTACCGTCCCTATATGTCTGCCTGTCCTTGAGCAGCTTAATGCCCTCCCCCTTCTTCGCTATCCCCAGGTCTTCGTATGCCATGACTTCAGCGATAGTGAAACAGTCATGAACTTCGAAGACATCAAAATTGTTGCCTATTCCATCCAGTCCAGCTCCCCTGAATGCTATATCTGCTGCCCTCCTGCTCGCCTCGAGACCGGTATAGTCGTCCCTTCTCCCCATGTATGCCGTGCCTGTTGCCGTTCCCTGGCTGTCAATGTAAATCGGAGTATCAGTCAGTTTCCTGGCAATATCACCTCTCGCAAGTATCACGGCAGCTGCCCCGTCCGTGATGGGTGATGAGTCCATCAGTTTCAAAGGGCGGGAAACGTATTTCGATTTCATGCATTCCTCCACAGTCGTCTCCTTCTGGAACTGCGCATAGGGGTTCAAGCTACCATAATGATGTGCCTTCACTGCTGCTTCGCACAGGTCCTCTTCCCTGGCATTGAATGCATCAAGATACTTCGTCGCATACAGTGCATAATATCCAGGGAATGTCATCCCGAAATTCTCGAATTCCCAGAAGTAATTTCCAGCCCTCCCTATCAACTCTATTATCGTTCCATTTGGTGAATTGTACATCTTTTCTATGCCCATTGCCAACGCAATCTTGGCAGTACCAGAGAGGATGCTATCCATTGCAATCTTGAGGGATGCACTACCTGAAGCGCAAGCAGCCTCTGTCTTCAGGCTTCCGCATGTGAGACCGGCATATTCTCCGACAGTGACTGCAGGGAGTATCTCCTCACTCCAGTAACCGAAGTTCCCGACAGAATAGAATTCGACATCCTTCTGGACGATGCCTGCATCCTGCAGTGCAGGTCTGATCGCCTCCCAACCTAGCTCGTTCATGCTGACATCAAGCCTCTTCCCAAATTTTGAATGCCCCACTCCAACTATCGCTACCTTTTCATCATTAGATTTCATGTGATCACCCAATTCAATATTTTCAAACTGCCAACGGTCCTTTCTGCAATGAAGCACATATCCCTCCCTTTCATGCTTCATCCATCTCCATAATCCTCGACATTGCAGTCAGGTCATTTGGCATTGAATTCAATTATGATTTGTTACATCATAATTAATGTTGCCGAAGAGTGTTCCTGCCAATCGCCTTTAATGATACGCCTTTTTGGGCTGTTTGGAATCTCTCCAGACACAAATATGCTTAATACCACCGTTATAATGGTACGTGGGGTCTGTTTCTACAGATCGTAAGGAGAATGATGATATGAAAGAAAAAACTGCAAATGAAAGCGAGGCAAGTATTTCAAGGGTGATGCTTCCCCCTGACGCAAACATAGCTGGTAACGTATTTGGTGGAACAATCCTGAAGATGATAGACGAGATTGCTGGAATTGTGGCAGTAAAACACTGCAGGAGGAACGCAGTGACGGCTAACATCGAACACATCGACTTCATCTATCCTGTTCACATCGGCGACCTCCTGGAACTGAGGGGGAGGCTGAACTTCGTCGGAAAATCATCGATGGAGGTTGGCGTTGAAGTATTTGCGGAAAAACTTGAGACAGCAGACATCAACTTTGCGGGGAGAGCCACTGTCACAATGGTAGCACTTGACGATAATGGAAAGCCTGTAGAGGTCCCAAAACTTAAACTGGAAACTGAAGAGGACAGGCAGCTCTACAAGGCAGGATTGAAGAGGTACAACGAGAGGGTCAAGAGACTGAAAGTGGCCAAGGAACTCAGGAAAAAGTAGTCCAATTTTGCTACGATTACTGAAACGGAACATGGGTCCGTCCATCAGACTTAATTTTTTATATATTAAAACCTGATAGACCTGCCATGAACGTAGGTGAAAAAGCACCAAACTTTGAATTGGTAGATACGGAATTGAAATTAGTGAAATCGTCAAGCCTGGCAGGACGCCCATCTGTTCTTGTATTTTTTCCGGGGGCATACACGTCAGTATGCACGAAGGAGTTGTGCACATTCAGGGATTCGATGGCAAACTTCAACAAGATAAACGCAGCAGTCCTTGGCATAAGCGTCGATCAGCCATTCTCCCTTGCTCAGTTCAAGAAGGACAATAACCTGAATTTCCCTCTGTTGAGCGACTTCACTGAATCTGTCAGCAGGGCATTTGGAGGCGTTCACGAGAACGCATTCAACGTGAAGGGCTTGACTGTATCGAAGAGGGCCGTCTTCGTCCTAGACAAGGAAGGAAAGGTCACTTACAAATGGGTTAGTGAGGACCCGGGTAAGGAGCCAAACTACAAGGAAGTACAGGAAGCAGTGGCAAAACTAAGGTGAGCCATTGTTATTTTTTATTAATTTTAAGGCATACAACGAATCTATCGGTAAGGGTGCGGTACAGTTAATAAGGAGCATAGAGAGGAATTTATCAGATTACTCTTCCATTGTAGTGGTACTGAACCCTCTTGATTCCATGATAGAGACGAAAATACAGAAATACGTACAGACTGCAGAACCGCTGGGGCCAGGACCATTCACTGGCCACATACCCATCGGTGTTGTCAAGAATTACGATTACTCCGGTGTAATGCTGAATCATTCGGAATTTAGGATCAGCAACGATGCGATAGGCAAATCAGTAGAAATGGCCTCAAAGTTAGGACTAAAGACGCTGGTATGTGCTGAGGGGCTTGAAAGGATAAAGGAGATCATTCCATTCAAGCCTGATTTCATCGCATATGAACCCCCAGAACTCATAGGGGGCAATGTGTCAGTATCAACAGCAAAACCTGAGATCATAGGGGAGGCAGTTGACCTGCTCAGAGGGAAGGGAATGAAGTTGATAGTTGGAGCAGGAATCAAGAACAGATCGGATGTTCGCATAAGCAAAGACCTTGGAGCAGAAGGGATACTTGTTTCTTCAGGAGTTGTTAAATCCCCGGAGCCAATCAAGGTGATTGTAGAAATGATGGAAGAGGTAGTCTGAATGGAAACATTTGACAGGCGCAAATATGTGATAGCGGACGTCACCAGGGGCAGGGCAATGCTTGCATCATTTTTCGTAGCCGCATTCCTTGGATTCCTGTCGGGATTGTTTCCTTCAAGTCAGGGGTACATAGGATTTCTCTTGCTGATTGTCGTACTGTTCGCTGCAATATTTCTCATTCGCAGATCCAGGCATGAGACAAAGAAGAGCAGCGATTATCTCATTGCTTTTTTCGTATCGCTTCTGACATTCATAGCTTTCTGGATAATATCACTGAACATCCCTTAGATTAGCCACCCATTTACCAAGGGATGGGGAGAGGAACCCTTTCCTGACGGATGCTGGAACAGATTCCAGATCTTCTCCAGAAATCACTAGCATCCTGTTTTGGTTGAAATCCTTCGACAGCTTTATCTTTGGCAGAATTTCTGCAACTGCCTGTGAAATATCATCATCTTCCCTCTCACGGAGCACGCACACCCTGTCCCCCATCATGAATGGCATTCCAAATGGGGTCCCATTCTTCCACTTCTGGAGGAACGACTGAATGTTGGTACTGGTCACAGGCGGTCCTATATGGAGAGAAGCCTGCCCAAGTTTCACTGCCTCAGGTATCATAACGATGTATCCTCCCCTTTCGACAAACACTGAAGAATAAATTACCCTGAATCCAACGGTTTCCAGTTCTCCCTTCAGTACTGAACTGATCCTCCTCAGGTTTGGTATCAGGACCTCCTCGTTGCACTTCTTGCACGGTATGAAGACAACAACTGCTTCTTTCGGGAGTGAATATTCCATCTTCTCTGGAAAGAAGAAATCCTTCCATTTCTCCCATGAGAAGAGGCTGGCAGCAAGAATGAATGTGGCAAGGTTTTCAATGGATACGTTAGCTGTGACATTCCTTTCTGAATCCACCGGGTCTATGATCACGAGATTTGCACCGTTGAAATCCCTGTTCCCTTCATCCAGTCTGCAGGGTATCTTCCATTGCTTCGCACTGGAGATCGCATCATCAAATGTCTTGTAACGGTATATCAGCAGTTCTGCAGCGTAACCTGAAAACCCCTGTATGGACGATTCTGCGCCATATGAACCGATGCCCTTTAGGAATTGCTTCAGTATCCTGACTTCATCCTTCATGTCGTTCGTGAAATTCTCCTGCACGAACTTCACGTGGAACGGTGTCCTGTCAACGGCAGTCTTCAGGTCCTTTCCTGAAGATGCTTTATAACCAGGAACTATGTCTATTGAAAATGATTTCTGTGGCAGCGTAAGATATGGGTGATCAGAATATTCCTCCCTCCCTTCTGGAAATTCCTTCTTGAGAATCTTCAGCACATCGAAAGCATCAAAATCATCTGGAAAAAGCATGAATATGTCTGCGTCAGATCCCTTGATGTCAGTGCCCTTCGCATACGAACCGCCGAGAAAAATTTCAAATTTCATTCCCTCTCTCTTGCTTATCTCAAGAAGGCGGGCTTCGACCTCTTCCACCTTCGCCAGTACCTTCTTCCTTATGAATGGTTTTTCCAGTATTGCATCGAGAATGTCGCTGCGATCGCTGGAAGTTCTGTCTGTCATTTGCCAGTCATCAGGGCTATGATGGCTTCGGCGGGCTTATAGCCATTCTTCCTCAGTGCATCTATGCCCTTCTCCCTGTCAACACCCGTTTTTTGCATCACCAGATTGAGGTCATCCTCGTTAATGTCAGCGTCCTTTGATTTCGGGGCTTCTCCCACTTCACCAGTGACCTCCTGGCCACCAACGACCTGATATGTCCTTGTTCCCTGTATGTCAAGGATCGTCACCTGCGGCCCCTTTACAGATATCTTCTTGTCGCTGAATATGAAGTCCACCTGAACGACGCCGTCCATCTCGCTTGATTTAATGCCTGCCTGCTGCATCATCCGCCTGATCTGTCTATCATTCACCCGTCCGCCCATCATTGCAATTATAATCGCTTATTCCGATAATACCTTTGCTCATTTCGCCACGTTTAAAAATATATAAATATAAATATTACAATGAGAATTAATTTAAAGGTTAAATATTTAGAAAATGATATATGTCTGACAGAAAGTCAGGAGTAGGATGTTAAATGTCTGATCTACCAGACCAGTCTCGAATTACTGTACGTCTTTCGCTCGGTGCCGTCAACAAGATCAACGAGCTGATAGAGGAAGGTAAGTTCAAGAATATCTCTGAGTTCATAAGAGAAGCGATAGAATCCCACCTTGACGAGCTAACCAGCACTGGTCCATCCAAGAAGATGACACTGAGACTTCCAAGAAATGAAGTGGAAAACATAGACGTCATAGTGAACAAGGGAATGGCAGTAGACGGAGAAGACCTGATCAGGACAGCCGTCAGGGACTATATTAGGGACAAGATTAGAGAGCTTGAAAAGGAACAGCTATCCAGAGCTGCGAATAATGGCTGACGTTAAACTTGGAAACGTAAGAATTCTAGGTGTTGGGCACCTTGGGATTGCGATAGCTTCATATTTCAACGGCGACACCCTCACGTCAGGATTGGACTACAATCCTGAGAGCGTGATAGATTGCAAGGTCGATAACGCCCTCCAGATGAAGGAGTTCGACGGAGGGTTTGGCCCCAAGATGGCGGACTTGCTAGGAAGGGAGAGGAGCACAATTTTAGATAATTTTTCCGCAAGCCTCATATTCATAGTTGCGCAAACTGAAGGAAGATTTCAGGAGGCGGTCATTCCGCCCCTTCTCAAGATCCTGAGGTCCACTGGTGCCTTTATGGGGTTCTTTCCCATAGTGCCAATAGGGGCTGACAGGAAGAGGGAGCTGGAAAAAGTACAGAGGTTCAAGGGTGACATAGACATGCTGGAATTCGTGGATTCAGAATACCTGCTTTCAGATTCAAAAGATCAGAGGATACTTGACATAAACAACAGGTATTACAAGCACATTTGGCAGAAAGTTGTCAGCATAGCTAGGGTAGTTGACAACTCAACTGCTCTTGGAATATCACTTCATGACATAAAGATGCTTACCAATCTTTATGGCCCGGTGAAGGTGTCCAGCTTCACATATCCATTCGTCAATTTCAGCATTGCTGAAAGGGACCTGTTTGAAGAAGTGAACAAACTCCCAAGGGAGAAGATAAAGAGGATCTATATGGTACTCGAGATAGGGAGCGATGCAGATTCAAATGATGTGATAATGTTTGTCAAGAAAGTAAAGAACAGGTTGGGAAATATAGACTTCAGGCAGGGGTTCATCCATACTCAGGGAGAATTCGGCCTGATAATTTTGAATTTTGGTTCCTTTTGAATCATTCAGTTTAGCTGTGTCACACAGTGAAGGTTAATTAGTTGGGAAGTTTTTTGGACTAAGGTTCTGCGCATGAGGTACCTCGCTAGGAGATATGGTGAATTCTTTGGCTTCAAGATTCCTGATGTTCTGAGCGCAGACAATCTACCATTCAAACGACAGGGTCTGGAAACGAGAAAGGATCCCATTTTTATCAGCGGGAATGTCGTGATCATAAACCGCATAAACAAGCTGAACGCGAGGGAACTCGTCAAGACTGTTACAGAGATCAAGAGCAATTACCCGGATAAACTGACCTACCTTCCAGGTTTTGGCCTCCCGAACGATTACCCCGTTCTCTTCTATATCGGAATAGATTTGATGGATGATTCTCCGCTGAGACTGCTCGGCAATGAGAGATGCGTCAGCGAATTCGGCACATATAGTGGTGAAGGATGTCTTGAGAAAAACATGATGGAAAAGAACAGGATACTGAACCTCATTCAACTCTCGTTGCAGAACGGGAAGTTCAGGGAACTCGTTGAAAATCACAGCTTCTCCAACTTCTCAAAAGAGGTCCTCAGGATAATGGACATGGAATTCGATGGGTACATCGACAGGTATATGGATTATAGACCGAAGAAGATCATGGCTACAAACGTTGAAGGGATCTACAGGCCGGAGATTGTGGATTACAGATCAAGGATTCAGGGTTTTAGACAGACAGCAGACAATCTTCTTCTCATCCCGTGCTCTGCGATAAAACCGTATTCTATGTCGAAGACGCACAGGATACTTCATTCATTCATTGGCCCCTACTTAAGCGGAATTCAGGAGGTGATTGTCACCAGCCCACTGGGCCTCGTTCCGCGTGAGGTTGAATCATTCTTCCCGGCAATGTATTACGATATACCAGTAACTGGCCACTGGTTTGAGGAAGAGAAGAAGGTGCTGTACAATCTTTCAAGGGATTATTTCAAGGATAAGAATTACACTTCAGTATTCTACATCCTCCCAAAACAGGAGGGGGAGATACTGGAACTGTTTGAAGGCGCTGAGGGGATAATAGGCAATATAAACTTTGAGAATTCAGAGAAGCTTTCCAAGATTTTACACTCCCACAGAATATCCGGAAACAGGAAGAAAAAGGAGGCTGCAGAGTATTCCAACATCCTGAAATTTCTGTATGGTCTGGACATTGATCCAGAGGGACTGAGCCAGAAGAAGGAGGGGAACAGGAGATTCATTCATTTCAACAATTCTCCAATTCTAAGAAGAACAGCATCCGGGATCAGGATGATGAAGGGGCTCGGCGAAATTCTGCTGAAAGACGGAAAGAGAGTGGTTGAAACTGAGGGCATATTTAAGGGGGACAACCTTTTCATTCCTGGGATAAGGAAAATATCTGAAGACGTGAAACCGGGGATGGAAGTTGTACTGGTGAAAGAAGGTTCTGTTGTGGGAAGGGGCATTTCTCAGGTATCCAGTTTTGACCTTGCTTTTGAAAGGAAGGGAACTGGGGTGAGTGATGTTTCTTATTTCGACAGTGAATGAATATTATAGCATGAAGAGCTTGTACAATTTTTCAAGCTGTTTCTGGTCATCCACCCTTTTCTTAAGATCGGACTTCAGGCGGGATCTATCATAACTGAAACGCTTCATCTCGAATGAATTGTTATCTGTGTCATATATTGCATATGATGGCTTTGGATTGCCATCCCTTGGCTGCCCTGAGGAGCCTGGGTTCACTATAAGATTGCCTGCGAAATTCAGTAGGAACTGGTAGTGCGTATGTCCCACTAGAAAATTGCCTTGTTCCTGGGAGAAGCTCATGGGATCCTTCAGCATTTCATTTGAAACCTTCCACGGAAAGAGGTACCCGTATAGAGGGTCTGAAGGAGCCCCATGGACAAGATGGAAAGGAGAACCGTCCAGTTCTATGTCCAGTGATGTGGGAAGTGATTGCAGGAAATCCACCTCATTCTTCCCCAGGTCCTTCATGGTGATGTTCTCCCTTGTGAATACTGAAAGTTCGTGATTTTCCTGGGAGCAGAGACAATCCTTGTTGAATGCTGCAGCATAGTCGTGGTTCCCAGAAACCATGTATTTTGATATCCTTCTCACCTCGTCCACAGTTTCCAGTGGCTTGCTTCCATAATCCACAATGTCCCCGAGGAATACGGCCTCATCAAATTTTTGATTCCTGACTATTTCGTTCAACGCATATATGTTCGCGTGTATGTCGCTGAAAATCAATACCTTCATTGCAATGGCATCAGGTATACACTTTTAGATTTTTTCAAAATATTTAACATACCTTCCTGAAAACTCGACCATAGTACCCAGTAGCTTCAAGGGGAGCAATAACATTTCAGCGGTCTGTGATGCAGGAATACCGAAATTTAGAAATATCTGCAAGACCTGAATTTTTACGCCATGTTTCCGTTAGTAATATTGTTCAAAAAACTGAGAAAGAAGCTGGAGGGAGCGTTCTATGGTGCCATAGCTTCAACATTCATCATAGTCATATACGGAACGATATCGGAATACTATATTGAAAATCCATTTCATGCTTCCGGAGTCCACTCTCTGTTCGAGAGCCTATGGTGGGTGGTGCAGACAATAACTACGGTAGGCTACGGGGACGTGCCGATAGTCAGTTTCTGGGGCAAGGTGAACGGAATGTTCATCATGCTGGTGGGCATCGGGAGCTTAGGCATACTTACGGCATCTATCGGTGCCAACTTGGTAGAGATGAACTTGGCAGCGAAACTTGGTGAAAGGAGGATCAGAATGAAGGAACATGTGATCATCTGCAACTCAGATGAGGGGTTGACAGAACTTATAGGGGAAATTAACAACAGCGGGATGGATGTTGTATTAGTCGATTTAGAAGATCCAAAACTTCAGAACGTAAATTACAGCTTTTTAAAGGGGAGATGTTCTGTAGAAAACGACCTAGACATGGCGGGTATATCCAAGTCGTCTAAGATAGTTGTCCTCCCAGAGAAAGGTATTCACGATGCTTCCTCCATTGATGCAAAGTCAATACTCACATCCATGGTTATTAGAAAAATAAGGAACGATGCGTACATAGTGGTAGAGCTTCTTAAGGAAGAAAACAGGGACCACGCTCTTATGGTGGGTGTGAACGAGGTCGTAGTCAGAGGATCAATGTCGACACTCCTTCTGGCCAATGCAGTTACTTCTCCCGGAGTGAGCAAGCTCATGTATGAACTACTCAGGGGTGACAATGGACATAGAATCAGGGAATACACCCTAGATGCAAAATTTAAGGGGAAGAAATGCAGGGACGTTTACGAAGAGCTAGAGAAGGATGGAAGTGCAGTCCTGGCATTCAAGTCAGAAAAGGAACTGAAGGTTAGACCTAAAAGAGATATGACTATGAACTGGGATGCGGTAATCATGATAGAACCTAATGGAGCTTGAAACATTGAATATACGCTTTATTTATATATAGTAGTAAGAAAAATTAATTAACGGTCTCGAAATTCCATCAGCAACAAGAGGTAATTAGATTGGCTAAGTATGTACTAATATCAGATAACACGTTGATGTACGGTTACAGGGACTTCCCCCTGCTTGATTTCCTACCTTCTGCGCCAGTCTCAAAAATACCTGCCCCAATATTCAACTTTCTGAAGGGACCGCCATATCCAATGCTCAGTGACGGACAGCCAGTCCACACCACATATGCTGTCAGAAAGGTAGAGGCGTCACTGCTAAGAAAGAATAAGAGGGAAGATATATACGTTGCTCAGAACGAGAGCATAGAAAGAGCGATAAAGGATGATACAGAAGTCATCGGTGTAAGCACCATGGATCCCCTGGGTCTGGGGCCAACAACTATGTCTTACTTCGTTCTCTTCGGAGGGGACCCATATGCTTGGGTCAGAAAGGAATGGGAAGCTCTCATTGCAAAGATCAACGCTATAAGAAAAGGAAAGAAGGCAAAACTGCTTGTTGGTGGACCTGGAGTCCTGGAATTCTTCCAGATGAGATCCGAACTGGATAAGGAGGGCATAGATTATGCATTCTCCGGAGAGGCGGATGACATTCTGCCAGAACTATTTGAACAGGTCGCAAATGACAGCATCGACTCGAAGCTGTTCTACAAAGGATACACGGAATATGATGACAGATTCAACAGAAGCTACAAGCAGGATGACAAGATTCTATCCAGAACACTCACAGGAAAGCTCTATCCAAGACTCGAGGAAATACCCACCATTGTGAACCCGGTAATTAAGGGGATGATAGAGGTAATGAGGGGGTGTGGAATCGGATGCGATTTCTGTGAAGTGACATTGAGACCTCTAAGATACTACACTCCAGAAATGATAAGCGCTGAAATAGATGTGAATCTCAGGAAAGGAGGGAATAGCCATGTGTGGCTCCATTCTGATGACATCTGGGGATATAAGCACGACAATTTCTTCAGGCCGAATGAGGATGCACTCATTGGTATGTTCAAGAGCATAATGGATACTCCAGGTGTTACCGGGACTAATCCCACTCACGGCAGAATCTCCATTCCATCTGGATATCCTGAGATGATGGAAAAGCTGTCAAATGTAATGAAGGCTGGTCCGAAGAACTGGATTGGAATTCAGACAGGTCTTGAAACTGGAAGCGAGTCCCTCGCAAAGAAGCATATGCCCAACAAGACGATGCCACTGAAAATTGGAGTGGACGGAAGCTGGGAAGAGATAGTATGGCAGGGCGTGTACAACGAAACAAAATACTACTGGAGGTCTGCATTCACGCTTCAGGTAGGGCAGCCAGGTGAGACGGAAGAGGACCTCTGGGATACTGTGGCCATGGTCAACAGGCTGAGCAATTCATTCATTGACGACGGCAGGCCATTTGAATTCACTGTCACTCCCCTGAAGAATGTACCCATGGGAAGAATCACATCAAAGAGACTGGATAGTTCTCTTCTCAATGAGGCTGAACTTGCGGTGTATTACGCATCGTACAGGCATCTGGCAAAGATGGCAGCTAGGAGAAGGTCTGAGGGGACTGGAAACCTATTAGTGAAAGCTGGAACAAGTATGATAATATCATTTGGTGGAGTTCTGATGCTGAAGGTTGTCGAGGACATAGCAAGGAAGAAGGGCGTCGACATATCAAAGGTGAAGAGATATGGTCTGGAGCAGAGGAAGGAGTTCTCTACATTAGGTTCGCTCGCACACGCCTAAACTGATCTTCGCTGGCAAGAACCACATTCGCCTTCAATTGCTGTAACTGTCAGTTCGTCCCTTATTCATCCTTTGATAGCGAGTACGTGGTACCTCTCCAGGTCACCCTCCTCCTTGTAATACCGGAAATGAGGTTCCAGACATAGATGAACGGGAGGATGAATGTGAGAGAAGGAAAATACCAAGTCTTGACCGGGACTTTTCTCTGGCTATTTATTGAATTGTAGACGAATGGAAACAGGAATATAATGAAAAGCGGACTGACAAAAATGGAGAAGATTACGGATGACAGTACGAGGTATATGGTAGCATTGTAATAGATCATTCCGTAAATGAACGTCCTGTTCGTGTAATAAACTGAAAATGCAGTCTGCCTGTTTGCCCACTCAACAAAAGTTTCAAAATTATCGTTGGAGTGTATTTCTGGCTTTGATCCTGGAACATAGGAAACCCTGAGCCCCTTATCCTCAACTATTTTCAACACTGCTATGTCGTCTGAAACGGATTCAGAAAAAGATCTGAGCGCCGCGTCATCCAAGAGGTCTCTCCTGAAGGCCATTGACCCACCCCACACAAACCTGGTCAGACCTGATTCCATCATCGACTGACCTACCAACCCCCAGAACATCTTCAACTTGCTCCAGAAACCGCCGTCAGGATAGAACACAGGGAATGTTGTTGATGCTCCTACTGCCGGGTCGTGAAGGGGAAGCAAGAGACCTTTCAACCAACCACTGTTCACCCTTATGTCTGAGTCTGCAACTACGTAATAATCATAATCTGGAAATTCAATCAACGCTGAATATATGGCCCTGACTTTACCGCTGCACTTCACGCAGGATGCGCTGGATACGGAATATCTGATTCCATGCTTCTTGAGGAAAGGGACTGATTCGTCGGCGCCGCTATCTACAACCGCAACTATGTCATAAGGACCGTATTCCTGCGCCCTCAGGGAGGCCAGATTCTCCTCGAGTTCATAGTCCACTCCCTTTATGGGTAATATCACTAGAGCTTTCCTGGTGGCATTGGAACTGGCATCCTTGTTGCCTTCAACAACATCCCTGTTCCTCCTCCCCAAGTAGGTGAGCATAACACCTGCTGCAAATAGAAAGTTTAGTAAGAATACCGCCCACCACAGTGCACCCATTTTTACAAGGAATCCCAACTGACTCATAAAGTTTCTTTCATTCCATTCATAAAATACGCATTTCTCTGTTGTGAAACTGACATAATTAAGCCTCATTACGGCAACATACAAGTAAGAATACCATTTAACCCTGATATGGTAAATACGCCATACGGGGGAAGTCTGAAAGTTTCAATGGATTTGGGCAATGAAGAAAGGCACATAGATGGACTTAAAGGCATGATTGCTGTGAAACCGTTCATTGACTTCTTCTATGACTCACTCAAGCTGGCAGATGGTTCGTACAGTCCACTGGAAGGCTTCATGAACGAGGAGGAAGTAAATGACGTGATCAAGAAGAGAACACTGCATAATGGCCTTCCATGGACGATACCGATAATATTTTCAATAGACACTTCCCTCAATGAAAAGTTGAAGGCAGGAGACCAGATTGCCTTACTGGACCAGAACGATAAACCCTACGGTACTATGGACATTGAAACCAAATTCAGGTTAAACAAGAAGGAGGTGGCACAGAACGTCTACGGAACACTTGATCTCAAGCATCCAAACGTTCAGGATATTTTCGAGAAATACGGTGAAAATGCGATTTCTGGAAAGGTATGGATATTCAGGATACCGGAATTGCCAGGTGGTGGATATGAGAAACACCCTTCAGAGATCAGGGAAGAGTTCGCCAGACGAGGATGGAATAATGTTGTTGCATATCAAGCAAGGAATCCACCACACGTTGCACATGAATACCTGCAGAAGGTATCGCTTGAAAACCCTGGAATAGACGGACTTTTCGTACACCTTGTCATAGGGAGACTGAAGAAGGGTGACTACAAGGCCAATGTGATATTGGATACATATGATGCACTCCTCAAGAATTATCACAGGAAAGAGAAGGCGTTCATGGCATCCCTCTCCATCACCATGAGATATGCCGGTCCAAGGGCGGCAATCTTGCTGGCCATAATCAGGAGGAACTACGGTGCTACTCACTACATAATAGGAAGGGATCAGGCCGGCGTCGGAAATTATTATGACCCATATGCGGCACAGAGAATTTTTGATGAAATGGATATTGGCATAGTCCCGCTGAAATTTAAGGAGACTTTCTATTGCAAGAAGTGCAGGGGCATAACATCTGAAAGTGTCTGTCCGCACGGCATCGAGGACAGGATGATAATAAGTCAAACAAAGATAAGGGAGATGCTGAAGAGTGGTCAGGAAATTCCTCAGGAGATCATTAGACCTGAGATAGCAAAGATACTTGAAAAGGGGGACGTGCTGAACGAGTGATACATTTACAAAGAGATGACACAATAAAAACACAACTGCAAAGAGACCAGTATTTCCTGACCATTCTTCGAGAATGTCAAATCTGCGTTGATAGAGGATGGTAATAATGATGCCAGTATGACATCCTCAGGAGACCCTCATTAGTCTTGAATCTGTGCTTGAGGAGCCATGACATGACGGAGAAGTGCCTCTCTGCAATCCCTGTTGTCTTCTCAACGTTGCTGTCCTTCAGGTAGAGGAACACCTCTCCCCTGTTCTCTTCCAGGAAAGAGAGGAATTTCGACATTATGGGGTTGTCCCCGTAGTATCTGTCAAGTATTCCTATGATGTACTGAATTGTTTCACTCTCAGATTTACCCTCCATGCCCTCTATTATTGAGGGGTAGTTTCCTATCTTCCTCAGGTTCCCTGGCGTCTGGAAGAACATGAATTTT
>JBMFVV010000004.1:0-86504 GCA_049965815.1 Thermoplasmata archaeon
CCTCCTTGCCATTCCTCGGTTTTGAGTCCAGTGAGTCTCCGGTGAAATAAGTATCAGTTACGTCCACTATGACGCTCCTCTTCTCCTTCTCTATTGATATGAAAAGTTTAGAGAGGCTCTCCTCCACCCCCTCAAAATCTATCTCCTCAAGATCGGAGAGCGACGCATAGAGATCCTCCGTGTTCACCTCCTCCAATTCCAGGAATCTCTGTATATCCGTTCCCTGGAGGTACTCCTCCATCCTGTTTATTGACGGACGATCCAGAAGCTGCGAATACACGAGAACAAGGGAATTCTTCGGGATCATACCATTTATGCCAAGCTTCATCGAAATCCTGTGGACGACCTCTACGTCCATGGACCTGCGCACCTCCATGACCCTGACGTCGTTGGTAACTACCCTTCTTACAACCCTGCTCTTCATGTTCTTCCCTATGTACCTGATGAACTGCTGCTTCACCTTACCGTCCACTCTCACGCTCCTGACTTCCGCAAGGTAAGTGCCATATTTTGTTTTGATCTTCCTTATGAATGTCGTAGTGAATAAGTAATCACTACATACTATTTACATGTTTCTGTAGGTATAGAAAAATAGCCAATAATTTAAGTAGTGTATAAAACATAGTTAAAATTCAGGTAATAAGCAGAGAAAGTAGAAGGGGGAAGCTAAAAGCAAATTTTAACAGCCGTCACATAACAGGAAAATTATAGATATTCATGTTTTCTGCTCCTCCAATGAAGGGCGAAAGGCCAGAAAATATACATGTGAGTGCTCTGACCATATCTTCAGATAGAAGCGACTCTGGCAAAACAACAATTAGTCTAGGTCTGATGAATGCGCTTTCTAAGTCTTTGAAAGTATCTCCATTCAAGGCTGGCCCAGATTTCATCGACCCTATGTACCATAAAATAGCCAGTGGTAGAGATTCTGTAAATCTAGATCTCTGGTTAATGGGCAGGGAGGGTGTCAAAAGATCGTTTGATAAATATTCAGCTAACACAAATGTATCAATCATAGAAGGGGTGATGGGGTTCTATGATGGTATGAACGGTAGATACAGCACGTGGGAACTTTCCCAGATTCTGAATACTCCAGTAATTCTTGTTATAGATTGTTCAAAAAATTCCACAACCTCATCTGCAGTTGTAACCGGTCTAAAGAAGTTCAAAAGGAACAATATTAAGGGAGTAATTTTTAACAATGTTGCTTCTGACAACCATTACAGGGACTGTACTAGGAACCTTCCCGAAGGTGTGGTTCCCTTAGGGTGGATACCGCACGATAGTAGTCTTGCCATCGGTTCCCGTCATTTAGGACTATTAACCCCTGATGGAAAGACTGAAGAATTTGTGAAAGCAGCCGGCCAAATAGTCTCAGAAAGGATAGACATAGATAAGATACTCAATATCACGAATATGGAAATTCCAAAGGAAAATATCGATAGAAAAAGGTCAAAGAAATCGGGGAAGGCTGCTATAGCTCTCGATAATGCTTTCCTATTCTACTATACAGAGAACATTGAGTATCTGCGGGGAATGTTTGACCTAGAATTCTTCAGTCCTCTCAACGACGGTATCGTGAATGATCCTTCCTTTATATATTTAGGAGGAGGGTATCCAGAAATATTTGCTAATAAATTGGAAGGAAGCAAGAGAACAAGGAATTGGATCAGGAAGGAAGCAGATAAAGGTACTCCAATATTGGGGGAGTGCGGAGGGTTGATGTACCTGTCGTCGGGCTTGAAAACGGATAAGGACCACAGCATGGTTGGAATTTTTGACGTAGACATTTCAATGTCGTCTAAATTGACCATAGGGTACACCGAATTGAAAGCAAGGCAAACTACCCTGGTTTCGAACTCAGGATCAAAAATTAAAGGACATGAGTTTCACCAGTCAAAAGTAGACGATATCAACGAAAAAAGAGTATTTACCAACCTGAGAGGAAAGGGACTTGGCGATGGGAGCGACGGGGTATACTATAACAATGTACTAGCGCTATATTCACACATTATGTTCCCAGGACTAGGTAAATTCGTGGCACAAACTAATATTTGAAATAACAACGAACAGTTAAGATGGCTGCAATAGGTCTCTGATCCGCTTAGTTTTCATTAAATATCCTACCTTTGCCTTTTTAGAAAATATTAATCGTATTCCTTTATGATAAACGACCTTGCACACAATGCTCATAAGGATTAATGGCTCATTCAGGGTAACAAAATATAGTTGGCTATGATCATCATCAAAGCAGGTTCTGAAGGGGCTACCTAAACGGCAAAAAACATTTAGAAGGTAGACAACACCACAATATAAGACTCATTCGCAGAATAAGAATTTTGAGGGGTTCTAAGAAATTTATTTTCAAACTTTTGAAATGAAGGAAGTAGCAGGTTACGTTATTTACGTTACATTTTTCAAATAAACTTTAAATAATTCAAGTTTATTTTACCTAGAGGAAGCTACATGAATAATCACTTGAAAATCGTAATTGCAGTGGTTGTTGTCTTGGCAGTTGTGGCAGGCGGGTTTGTTATTTACCACGAAGATGCCACAGGTAAGGCAAAAGGCGAGATCATTACAATAACTACGGGAGACAACATTCCGCATAAGCTTACAAGGATCGTGTCGCTGGACCCAGCAGCTACTGCCACTCTCTATGCACTCGGAGCTTATAATGACCTTGTGGGAGGCAACTCATATGATTTCTATCCACCAAATGAAAATTTACCGAACGTAACAGATTACCCAAGTATGGACCTAGAACAGATTTTTAATCTGTCTGCAGACGCTGTGATATCATTCAGCAACTACTCTGGAGCACAGATTTCTCAGCTTCTTAACAGCGGGATAAACTATGTATTCTTGAGTTCTGACGCTGGAGTAAATTTTAGCGTTATTGAAAAGCAGAACACCCTCCTTGGGGAACTAACTGGAACGGTTGCAAATGCAACATTGATAAATCAATGGATGAACGCCTCCTTATCTACCCTGCACGCAGATGCTATAAGTTACGACCAATCTGAATACAACGGTACCCCGCTTAGAGGGTTCTACTATCTATCGTCATATGGGGGTTACTGGACTGCGGGGAATAATACATTCGTAAATTCTTACTTCCAATATGCGGACATAATCAATATTGCAGCTCCGTATGACTCTGGCTTTTATACAATCAATCCAGAAAATATAGTTAACGAAAGTCCGCAAGTAGTCATTCTCGACGATTCTATCAATGCGAGCTCCCTAAATGCAACAGGATCACCATTTGCGTCTTCCCCTGCAGTAATGAACGGCAAAGTTTATACGACGACTTCAAATGAAAACATGTTTACGGAACCAAATTTCAGAGACATTTTTGCAATACAATGGATCATATTCATGGTATACGGTCAAAATCCCGCACTGCCTAATTTCCCGATAAACTTAACTTACAATCCCAATCCAAACGGGGTAAGCTAGAGGGTATGAACGTATTAGAGAACGAGAGAGTGAAAGCCTTTATTCAAAGACGTCGAGATATGAAACACCTTTGGATAGGCTTCCTTTTTTTTCTTCTAATTATTACAATCCTCCTATCAGATTTTATAGGATCGGTTAGAATACCGATCTTGAGTTTATTAGAAATTTACGGAAGTCAGATTCCATTTCTCTCTCATTTTGTACCTCATGGCTATACCCTAGCTCAAGAGCAGATAATAATTCAGCTTAGAGAGCCAGAGATACTAGGTGGTGTTGTGATAGGAGCTTCACTCGGGATTGGGGGAGCCGCAATACAGAGCATATTCAGAAACCCGATAACTGAGCCTTACATAATCGGTCTCTCAAGCGGTGCGTCCTTGGGAGCGGTGGCATCAATAGTTTTAGGGTTGACAATATTTGGGATCTATACCCAACAGGTAACAGCTTTTATCTTTGGCCTTTCTGTAGTATTTATCGTATATTTCTTTGCTCTAAAAGGAGGAAAAGTACATCCAACTTATCTTCTCTTGACAGGAGTGGCAATATCTTTCTTTGTTTCGGCTTTAGTTGCTCTTCTTCTTTTTACAAATATAAATTTGCAAGGCGAAGCCTTCTTCTGGCTATTAGGATCTCTAGAGGATATAAATTGGACTGTGTTCTACCCAGTAGCGATTGTCGTCCTGGCAACATCATATGCAATCTATCTTCAACATAGGGAGCTTGATGCTATCCAGATGGGCGACATGCACGCAAGGTCAGTTGGGGTAAACGTAGAGAGGACTAAGAGAATAACTATCTTCATGGTGGCCCTTGGTGTATCCGCTTCAGTGTCAATTAGTGGTCTTATAGGGTTTGTTGGCCTAGTAATGCCTCACCTGTCAAGAATGCTTCTAGGGGGGTCAAACAAGCACGTAATTCCAGCCTCAGGAATACTTGGAGCAATATTCCTAATCTGTGCTGATGATATTGCCAGAGGGATAGTTCCAGGAGTTGTGATACCAATAGGGATAGTGACAGGTATCATCGGAGTTCCGTTCTTAATGTACTTTATGAGAAAACTTACTGGAGGAAGGTATGAAGGTTGAAATTGAAAACGTGACGTTCCAGGTGCCTTCATTCAGGCTTGGTCCTTTAGATTTTTCAGTTGAAGATGGCACTATAACAGCAATAATAGGTAAAAATGGTTCAGGAAAATCTACCACGTTGAAACTCATTCACGGAGACCTTAAGCCGAATACAGGAACTATACTTATTGATAAGTCTAAGGTATCATCACTTACAAGTCTGCAGCTTGCAGAAAAGACATCATTTGTATGGCAGGAAATTTATAGCCCTATGAGTTTTTCTGTGAGGGATGTGATGAACGTATCTGGTTACAAAAGAGGCATTGATGAAAACAGGATGGAAGCAGCCCTAGATAAGGTTGGACTTGCAGCTTTCATCGACAGAGACTTCTCTGTTCTAAGTGGAGGAGAAAGAAGGCTAGTGACACTTGCCGCAGCAATTTATCAAGACTCGGAAATCATGATCATGGATGAACCGACGAATTTCTTAGATATAGACAATCAGATTCTCATTTACAATCTTATGAAGACCTTGAGGGAAGAAGGGAAAACAATCATCATGACTATGCACGATCTAGATGCAGTTCATAACCTTGCAGATTCGGTGCTCATACTGAGAGACGGGAAAAAGGTGGCTTGGGGTGATACGGATTCAACGCTGACGCTAGAAAATCTCAATAAAGCATTCAATGTCTCATTTCACACTTACGATACTGTTAATGGAAGTGCCTTTATTGGTTCTTATAATGGGTGAACTGACCTCCTAAAGATCCATTTATAGAGGCGTCTCTGTTCCTATTGATATAACGTTAAGGTTATGCGAAGCACCT
This sequence comes from Thermoplasmata archaeon, assembly GCA_049965815.1. GTDB lineage: Archaea > Thermoplasmatota > Thermoplasmata > Thermoplasmatales. Next base: position 5,357 of record JBMFVV010000004.1, read on the forward strand.
ATCAAATGCACCAAAGTGAAAAATCAATGAAAAGTTCGAAGATATATTTGAAAAATTATCCAGATGATAATAGAATTTATTGGTTACCCTCAGTCCAGAGTAAGACCGGATGACGAAATCTTTGTCTTTATGGGATCTCCATATTTTCTAAGAATATCAAGAGTATCTTGATCGTAGAGTGCAATTATGCTATCTCCAATTAGTGAAACTGAGACATATTTTCCAGTAAGGTCGTTTAAAATCTTCTCTGCCTTCTGTGAAACTAGTCCTGAATCAAACGCAAATTTACGCCCAATGACAAAGGCATTCTTCAGCGTCGGTCTCTTCATAAATGCCTTGAAAGCTTTCTTTCCATTGGTCACGATCTCTTCCAGGCTAGAAGGGGATTTTATGATTTCTCCAGTCGGGGTCTTCTTTTTGTATGGAAGTATGATGAGCTCTGTAGGTCCCTCCAGTATCTTTTCAGTAATGGAATATGGGAAACTTCCCCCTTTCAGCCGTACATGAAATCCACCCATCATCTGGGACTGGACATCCCCCAGACCGGTTCCTCGCTCAAGCTCAATTCTATGGGCCATCTCGTATATTTCTCCACTCATGGCGTCGTCGCCAATAATTGCTGCAGCAGTTGTGATAGCTGCCCCCGCACTCAATCCAAATCCACTTGAAGGTGGAAGGTCAGAATAAGAAAATATCCTCCCTTTGAAATTTAACAGTTTTGCGACTTCTTCCTGTACTGAGTTATCAATGGGTATTCCGTTGAATCTTATGTCCATTGAATCGGAGCGTTCAACCCGTGTCGTGATTCCTGTCTCAATACATATAGCCACACCTTTTGATCCTTTCCTCAACACGTTCAGTTCCTTATTTGGAACAAAGAATAGGGTTGCGCTTCCTGGAGAAAACGCTTTATGGGAGTAAATCGAGGATTCTCCCTGCAACTTCAAGCTTGTCACCTTCCATTTCTACTTCTTTCTTCCCAGTTATTGCAACCACTTTTGTATACCCCATCTTTACGTCCTTCAGATCGTTTGCTATTATCATATTTAGAGAATATTCAGACATCCTCTTTCTTGCTCTAGCGACAAGATCTTTCTTAGAAATACCATATTCAGCCTTGAAACCAACTATAACTCCTTTGTACTTCTCTCTCAGAAGCTTTAGGAACTTTGGTGTTGGTTTTAGTGTTATCGAAAATGGCTTGTCGGTGGCTATCTTCCCTTCTATTTTGTTAGTTGTGAAGTCAGATAGCGCTGCAGGTACGATTACTGCATCACTTTTCTTTATCGAATCTATCTTTGACAGGAGGGATGCAAGATTTGTAAATTTCTCATACTTAAGGAAGGTCGGTATTTCTACGCTTACATTTCCAAGGACCAGCTTCACATCGGCTCCAAGATAGTAAGCCATGGTTGCAATGTCAATGGACGTTTCACCAGTTGAATTATTGGATATCACTCTCACATCATCGATATTTTCATAGCTAGAGCCTCCAATAATCGAGATCTTTTTCCCTTTAAGCTCAGAATGCAGTACCCTGATGACCTCCGCAGCGATTGATCGGTAATCGGCTATTTTTGCCTTTTCCTCTTCAATTTGAGGGTCTAGTAAGGCGACCCCATACGACTTTAGAACTTCAATGTTCTTTCGAATTATCGGGTTTGTGTACATATTTATATGCATTGCAGGAACGACTACTACTGGGATTTTCCCAATTGCGTTGGAAAAAACTGAAGTAACAGTGGAATCGTCTATTCCAAGGGATATCTTTGAAATTGTGTTGGCAGTAGCGGGTGCAATCAAAAAAAGATCGGAGTCCTCAACTAGTCTAACATGTTCAATAGCCCCAGTGAGTTCTTCAACAACCTTGTTTCCCGAAGCGTATTCAAGGCTGTACGGATGAATAATCCTCTTTGCAGATTCCGTAATGACTGGAAATACCTCAGCTCCATGGCGTCTAAGTTCGTGAATTAGACGTACGGATTCGACTGCTGAGATTGAGCCAGTGACGCCCAGAATAATCTTCCTATCTTTCAGCAGCGAAGTTTTTAGATTGAACTCCACTCTATTTTTTGGCACTTGACTACATATTATTTACGATAAAAAATTTAATGATGTTCCTCCTCTCCAACTATGGAAGTTAAGGATACCCTCTCCGCCACTATGAAAACTGTGGAAACTAGGGAAGGAAGAAGGTTGAACATGTTTGTCTGCGGACCCACGGTGCAGGATAAACCTCACATGGGTCACGCTAGGACTTACATTTTCTACGATGTACTTGCCAGATATCTGAAGTACCGAGGTGTAAGATTGTTCTATCTTATGAATATCACAGACATCGAGGATCATATAATAGCGAAGATGGAGGAGACGGGGAGATCCTGGGAAGACATAACTGCAGCCTATTCTTCCGAATTCTTCGAAATAATGAGGAAACTGAAGAACAACTCAGTGAACTACTATGCATTCGCAACAGATTACATAAAGGAGATAATCGAACAGATTTCTAAGCTGATTGAGAAAGGATATGCATACAAGATATCCGATGGTATATACTTTAGGGTAAGGAAATTCAAGGATTATGGGAATCTTTCAAAGCAAAATCTTGATGAGCTCAGGGCTGGAGCAAGGGTCGAAGTAAAGGAAGAAAAAGAGGATCCGCTTGACTTTGCACTATGGAAAATGAAAAAAGTGGGGGAACCTTCGTGGCCTAGTCCCTGGGGAGATGGAAGGCCGGGATGGCACATCGAAGATACGGCAATAACAGAATCGATATTCGGCCCGCAGTACGATATCCACGGAGGGGCAAAGGATCTAATTTTCCCACACCACGAGTCTGAAATAGCCCAGATGGAAGCTATCTCTGGGAAAAAACCGATCGTCAAGTACTGGGTCCATACTGGACACCTCAATGTGGATGATATCAAGATGAGCAAGAGTCTCAAGAATTTTGTTACAGTGGAAGATGCGCTCAGAAGCTACTGGCCAGAGGCAATAAGAATATTAATGCTTTCCATGAAGTACAGTGCGGCAGTAAACTTTGAGGAGAAGGCCGCTATGGATGCTCAAGGAAATGCAGAAAAGATTTCCATACTTTATCATAGAGTTAGTGGCGTACCGGAATTAAAGAGCAACAGGGCAATGGAGATAACTGGAAGGATCTTTGCTCCGCTCGAAAACGATATGAATACTCCAGAGACCATTCGGGAAATAATTAGCTTCGTCAAGGATTCTCTCGCCAAGAACAGAATGACAGATGAGGAAAGGGGAGAAATTCTGTACGTCCTTGGTCAGGTAGAAGCAGTCACAGGTATAGTGCATACGATGCCTCTCCCCGAGAAATCAATAGACATTATACTGAACATGAGAAATGAGTCTAGAAAGAAGGGGGACTACAAGTCTGCAGACATGATCAGGGATACCCTTAAATCTCTTGGAATTCATATAGAAGATACAGCAGAAGGGAGTTATCTATGGTGGTAAAATTTGATGCCATAGTTTCAATAGACCTGATAAATGATTTTGTCACCGGAAAACTTGGGCGTCCCAAGTTCAAGAAAGTGGTAAAAACAACCAGAGAATTGATAGAAGAGACTGGGAAGCCTGCTATTCTTGTTCAAGACTCACACTCTAAGGGTGATCCTGAAATCAGGATCTGGGGATACCACGCCATGGAGGGGGAGCAGGGGTCGGAGACGGTACCGGATCTGGAAGGGATGGGGTATGTGATAAGGAAACATACATACGACGCCTTTTTCAATACAAATTTAGAGGATATCCTTGTTGAGAAAGGTGCGAAGAGAGTAGTATTTTGTGGATTGGTTACTGATATATGCATCGTTCATTCAGTTGCCTCAGCTTTTTTTAGAGGATTCCGTCCAATAATTGTTGAAGAATGTACAGATACATATTCTCCAACAGAGAAGAAAAGAGTCCTTGAATATATGAAGAAGAATTATGGAGCAAAAATAATATCTCTCAGGGATATCCTGCCAAAATGAAGAATATAGCTTCCGTTGAGGAAATCACAAATCTGAAGACTACAGACATTTATTTCATCAGGGCTAGAGAGGTCTTAAAGAAGATAGGTTTCAATCCTAGGGTCGTGATGGAAATCACGTGTTCCTCAAGGGAACTTCCTTGGATTACCCTTTCAGGGCTAGACGACCTTACTGATCTACTGGAAGGGGCAAATGTGGATGTGTATTCTCTTCCTGAAGGGACTGTTTTCCCTCCCAGAGACATGAGAGGGATACCAATTCCTGCAGTTAAGGTAGTTGGCAAATATCTTGATTTTGGTATGCTTGAGACTCCAATGCTGGGCTCATTATCACAGGCATCAGGCATTGCCACTAAGGCGTCATTCTTCAAGAAAAGAATTGGAGAACTCCCGCTACTTTCGTTTGGAGTACGAAGAATGCATCCGGCTTTAGCCCCCCTTATAGATAGAAACTCATACATCGGTGGTTGTGACAAGGTATCAAGCATAATTGGTGCTGAAAGGATATCAAAGAAGGCAGAAGGTACCATGCCACATTCCCTTCTACTATTGCTAGGAGAAGAAAGGGGGTGGAAGTTATATGATGAAGTTACAGAGAAGGGAACACCTAGAATTGCTCTAGTGGACACTTACGGGGACGAAAAGGAATCATCAATTAGGGCGGCTGAAACGATCAAGGGGCTCAATGCGGTGAGATTAGATACTCCCTCTTCGAGACGTGGCAATTTCCCGGACATAGTGAGAGAGGTAAGATGGGAACTGGACCGCAGGGGAAAGAAGGACGTCGGGATCATAGTTTCTGGTGGAATCAAGGAGGAAGACATAGAAGGGCTCAAGAAGGCTGGTGCTTCAGGATTCGGGGTAGGTACAGCAATCTCGAGTGCAGCAGCAGTTGATTTCGCGATGGACATAGTAAAGATTGAAGGACGTGACAAGACGAAAAAGGGAAAATTCTCCGGGGATAAGAATGTGTTCAGATGCAAGAAGTGTCATTCATACCTGGTGTCAACAAACGCAAAGGAGAAGTGCCCTGTAGATGGAAGTCAGATGGAAAGTTTATTCCAGAAAATAGTAGAGAAGGGGAAAGTAATCTATAAAGAAGACATAGACGGCACCAGAAAATCTGTCATGGAACAGCTTGGGTGGTACCAATTATCCTAGTAACAGGCTTCAAACCTTATTCGATCTTCAAGAGGAATCCTTCAGGTGAGATTGCCGAGCTTCTGAACGGATCATATTTCAAGGGGATTGAAGTCGTTGGACTAGCTTTAGAAGTAAAACATTCTGAGATAGAGAAGAGATTCAGACAAGAACTGGAAAGAGGATACGATATCATAATCAACACTGGTTTGTCACCAGGACGTAGCGTTATAGGCATTGAAAAGATAGCTGTCAACTGGCAAGGTGATTCTAAAGACGAAGAGGGAAAGTTATCGAAGCCAGGAAGAATCATTGAAGAGGCTCCAGATGGTATGTTTTCAAGGCTACCCGTAGAGGATATACTTCATTCACTGAGGTCTTCAAAAATTCCATCAGAAATTTCGTTTTCCGCTGGTACGTTCCTCTGCAACAAGATATTCTTCTATTCGCTTTACTATTCATCTGCAAGGGCAGGTTTTATCCATTTCCCCGTTGACTCAGAAAGTTCGCTTGATGGAAAATACCCTACAATGATAATTGACTTTATGATCAAATCCGTAGAAATGGCGATTCAGAAAACAATATGACCTTACTGTCCGCCCCTCTTTTCCTTAGCCTTCATTCTAAGTTCGTGGCTACCGCACTTCCTGCACGTTGTAGCCCTTATTGGGTTTGAAGCGTAGCAGTGCATGCATATCTTCTTGTTGAATATTCTATCGATTGCTTCTTTGAAAGGCATTCGTTCGTAATTAACACTCTATATAAATTCTCTTCCATGAGGAGTAACTGGTCCGAATTTAATCCCAAGAAAGATCATGTGTTGAAGTCAGGACATCGCGGGGAGAGAGTGCCAGTCAAACAGAGACAGGTTGGAAAGAAGTATGCTATACTATCAGAATGCTTGATTCTTGAGCTGGCGAATTTGGCTAGGGAGCTGATGACCTAATAATCTTACCCATTTCATGAACTTACGGAAGAAGGGATGAAATTGCGGATTCTATCGGGTCTGCAATTGAAAGTTTATTCAAATGGGTAAGATCTGTAGAGGGAAAACGATATTACTTTCGCCTAAATGACTGGCTAGTGGAAAAGAGAGTAACTTTTTCTGGCTCTTTCATGCAGTCATTCACTTCTATAGGTCCCATGTTGGATATAGTCGCACTGTTCTCAGCAATTGCGGTCTATTCAGGTCCATACCTGGGGATAGTAATGCTAATATCGTTCTTTTCAGCCATGACGACAGTATATGTTATCTGGAATCTTTCAAAACGTTTCCAATCTAACGGCGGATATTATCTATTTGCAGGTAAGACTCTAGGAAAGGGGTCAGGAATATTCGTTTCCATGGTCTATGCAGGATATGCTTTACTTGTGATCCCTAATATAGCTCTATTCGCCTCATTCTTCATACTGCATCTCGTACCACTGGGCACCCAATTTTCTACCTTGCTAAGTTACCTCGTACCGCTGATATTCCTACTTTTTCTTTTTGGCATAATTTCTCAGGGGCTGGGAACGTCTATAAAGTACACTGTAGGCGCTGGAATGACAGAACTTGTTTTCGTCATTGTTCTTGACATTTTGTTCCTTAAGAATGCAACCACTTTTTCATTCCCGTTAATACCAGCCAATTTATCTGGAGTTTATTCGGTGTTCAGCGGTGTTGTTTTTGGAATTCTTGCCTTTGCCGGTATGGAGTCTCCAGTATATCTTTCTGAAAATACTAGGCAAAGTGGCTCTGTTGTCCCCAAAGCATTAGTCTATTCCTATCTAGCAACCGGGGTATTGCTCGTTATTTCAGCATTTTCTATAATGGCTTTTCTGGGACTAAACGGCTTATCAACCTATTCATCCAATCCATTCTTTGTTGACAGTTCGGTTCATGCTGCTTTTGGAACAACCGTATACGCACTCTTTGCAATTCTGGCTGTTTTAAGCTCGATGAATCTATCTGTAGCATATTCTAACTCAGTTCTAAACGAAATTAGAAGAATGGGTGAGGATGGGATACTGTCAAGAATCACCATACTAAAAAAGAGACCAATTCTATTCTTCGTGCTTCTTGAAACTACCGTAATAGTAGTCACAAACTTTTTCCTCGGTAATTTTCTAGGTTTCATAGTAATTGCCGCAGTTGTGTCGTTCTCTTATATGACTATACAGCTTATGGGAGGTCTCTCCCTGCTTAAATTGACAGTAAAATCAAAGGAGAAAAAGGCTCTGATTGTTTCGTTAGTATCTTTATTGGTCATAGGAATAACTGTTGTATTCTCTTCTATAGCGGATTTGTCACCAGGAAGTCCTACAAGGTCATCTATTATTATTTTCATTGCGATTGTCATTGCATCTGTTTTCGTTTCATATCTGGGAAGAACTAAGTTGCGAGAATGGTACGATGGAATCCATATGTTGAATAACCTTGACGAAAAGGAAGCTGAGAGCCACTAAAAAAGCCACCGGAGGGAATCGAGCCCCCGACCTGCTGATTACAAATCAGCTGCTCTTCCGACTGAGCTACGGTGGCACTTGTAGGACTTCTTTACATCTTCCGATTATTTTATCCTTTCCGGTAAAATTTTGAAAGGTATATATGTTTTTAACTTTCTGAGCGGTCTCCTAGAGCATTTTATATTTCGAATTTGAATCCCCGCACTTTCTAATATGTACACAGATTAATTTTCTCAAGAATAATTGTCTCATCAGTCGTGAATATTATAGAACATACCTGTAATAGTTTGGTATTTCCTAGACTGAATGAAATTAGGTGTTTCAAATATTGCACATAGTCAGATGTGATAGACTTCAAAGGATTATACAGTAACACAAATTCTCATCTCCTATAGGAGACATTCTCTGCGACAAATGGTTTTAATCTGGCCTAACCGTCATTACTTCTGCCAGTTAGAATTTCAAGAACAGGTTACCAGTTGCTATATTTGCCATGACAAATATTATTGCGAACTGGAAAGCTGCCTGTACTCCAGAAAGTCTGAAATTGATTAGTGCAAGTCTTGAAATCTTTTTTGGGTCAGGCTTGTCTTTCCTGAGTTCAAAGAATATTCTCAGTTCGTTTGGCAGGAATATTGCAAATCCTTGTATCACCAAAATTATAACAATGATCCCTGCCAATATAATTACTGGATATCTGATATTGAATATACCCTCATATGCAGCAAGGTAAATGCCTGCAGTTATCGCAAGAGATGCAATTGTAGGCATGAAGAAAAGCATCATTGGCACCAGCCTCCTTATGAACTCTATTCTTGCGCCAACTGACATTTTAATCATAACCCTTGATAGGATTAATCCCATGAACAGGTCTATACCTGTCCAGGTACCGCCAAGAAGAACATGAGTATAATCCATAATGGTCAGATTCCTTACCCACAGCACGATAATCACCAATATAGTGGGTATGATGACTATTAGGGAGGAAGCCGGTTTCACGATTCTCTTGTCTTCTTCGGCAGATTTTTCCATCGATGTAAATTTTTTAGTGTACATTAACTCTTACTTTTACGTAAAATTCGTAAAACCATCAGTTATTTACCCGTAACTCATAAAAAATCATGAGAAAGGCAATTAAAGTGGCAACTATAGCAATTGCATTGCTTGTGGCCTCAATGGCACTCTTTGCAACAACTTCTGTAGCGAATGCACAGAGCCCCAGCTCTGGCTCAATAGGAATAGGGAATCTGACTGCCAAAGTAATAGCATACTCTGGTGAGGTGATTACGGGGCAAGTAGATGCAACAGGTTACACATTCGGTGTTTATATAGGTCCAGGTGTCACAGATGTGCTGATATACCATGCCCACATATACGGAGCTTCTGATCATGGAGTCATTGCTGTTGACACTTCAGGCATATCTGTGATGTACAGTAACATCAGCAACAATGTTCAGCATGCAGATCCAGCAATACCAGACAACAAGGAAGTTGGATTCTACGGAGTCTCAAACTCATACATTGTGGGCAACAGAATAACAGGAAGCGCAGGTGACGGGGGAATCTCTGTATATAGCAGCTCTTCCCTAGTACCAACTGGCCTTCCAATACCTGACGTCAATGCGAGCGGAGACAACAACTTCATAGCAGACAACTATGTTGCTAATGATTCGCGGGGATGTGGCATTGTGGTTGCCGCCTGGGGTCCCGGCCAGACAGTTGCCAACAACTGGGTATTCAACAACGTAGTAATGGGCGATTTCCTTACTTCGCACGGACCAACAGGGTTTAGCGTTGGAACCATAGTAGTAGCGGCCGACTTCCCATTTTCGTCCGCGGTGGACAACGTTGTACTTGACAACACGGTCATCGGAGGACTTGAAGACGGAATAATAGTGAATGCGCAAGCGCCAGGAGCAGCAGACATAGGTAATGAAATAGCCGGTAACTACGTAAAGCTAGGAGCATTCCAAAGACTGAACAATCCACCGTTCGACAATGCATCTGATCTCAATCTTGCCCCAGCTCCAAATGGCATTGCGATATATGCAAACCTCATTCCGCAAACTGAGAAGCCTGCGCCTCCGATTGCACAGGGAAATACGGTGATTGACAACACTATAGTAGACGAAGCAATTGGTATCTGGGTAGCAAATGCAAACAATGGAGCCTACATAGGCAACATTTTCCAGAACGTCTCAGTAAACTTTCAATCATTCAGCGGTGTCGGGTAATCTTCCAAATTATCTCCTTTTTACTACTATCTTATTTTCTTTTTCTATTCTTTCTAACCTGACTTCGCCCTTTAGTACTACTACACTTTTCTCGTGACAAAGTATTTTACCAATCCTGGTACCAAAAAGTTTTATATGGATTGTAGTGGTATTTGTACTACATGACCTATATCAGAAGACAGGTCAAGAATGGTCATACCTACCTGAGCAGGGTGCGTTCGTACAGGGACAGGGAGACCGGGAAGGTGAAGCAGGAGGTGACCTATATAGGGAAGGAGGTAGGGAAGGATGGTAAGAAGACGCTCATACCGCCTGTGGACCGCAGAACGGTGCGGCGTGTTCTTGATTCCGCGGGATACATCATGTACCTCCAGGCTCTGGATAACGGATTCCTTGCCAATTACGAGGACGCTCTCCTGGGAATAACGAACATCAGGGATGCAGCAAAGAAGATACTTATGCTTGCAGCGGAAACTATTGCAGGACCGGATCATTCAATCCACCTGCATGCAGGCATTCCGGAGCTGAAGGAGAAGGAGATCAGGGACGTGGTTGAGCTGGTCGGAATGAAGGACCCTGACATTGCATCCATACTGGAGAGATCAATGGCAGCTGACCTTGTAAGGGAATTCGGATCATCCGGGATAGTCTATGACCTGAGTGCAATAAGGTACTATGGATCAAGCAATGACCTAGCAAGGTACGGCCACTATTACCATATGAATGGAGAGAACAGGGAGATAAACTTCGTTCTGGCTGTAACAAGGAGGCATGGCATCCCCATACACTTCAGGACCATAGCGGGCAACGTACCATCAGTATCCACCATCCATACATTCTCCGGCGAACTTAAGGACTACGGAATACTCACCACAATCATAGTCATCGACAGAGGGTTCTACAGCGCGGATAATCTCGATGATCTCAGGGATTACAGTGTCATTGGCGCTCTCCCTTCTTCGCTCTCCGTCCATGATGAACTGATACACAGATCGAGGGACATTGAGAACTCCCGCAACTACATACAGTACCATGGCGAGACCATATTCCACAGGGAGGAGGGGATGAGGGGAAGGAGATACATCGTCTATTTCTCCCCTCGTCTAAGATCACAGAGACTGGAATCGTTCTATTCACAGCTTGCGGAGAAGGAAACATTCCTCAACGACATGATGATGAAGGGATTCCGCTCTAAGAGTGAAATGATAGGAACAGTAGAATCTGGACTGAAGGGATTCAGGAATCTTGTTGATATTAAGTATTCAGAACTGACGTTCACATATTCCCTGAAGCACAATGCAATCCAGCGCAGGACGAACACCTTTGGTTACACAATACTGTTCACCAACACGCAGTTCCCCGCCAGTGAGATACTGAAGATATACAGGGAGAAGGATATAGTGGAGAAAGCGTTCTCACACATCAAGCCTAACCTGGAACCGTTCTTCTCAAGAACTGAGGAGGGAACAAGGGCGAAACTGTTCCTGACAATACTTGGCTACACGATGATAGCAATCATGGCAGCAAAGTGCAACACCACATACAATCAGGTGCTGGAGACGATATCAGGCATCAGGGAAGTTGTTTATGTCAATGGCTCCCATGCGCATGTGGAATACAATAAGGAGGAGAGAGAGTTGATGGAAAAGCTGAAAATTGAGTTGTAGTACTAAAAAAGGGCGAAGATAGGTTCTAAGAAGACGTCGAGTTTCCGTCAATTCTTGTGCACCAACAAAGAGAGTTAGAATAATTTATGTTACTACAACCCTTCTGGCAAAATAGGGATAATTCGCATTTTTATGAATTAGACATATTACAAAAATGAAATAATGAAGTATGCAGAATGTTCACTTTCGCACACCTAAATGGATATCCTACTCTTCTTCATTATGTCTTCAAGTAGAAATTTGAAAATCTTCACCGTTGATACTCAGTTTCCTTTTTAAGAGAAATACAGGAGTGATAAGCGTTGGGATACCTATTCGCTTATTCATCACTGTTCCAAAGAAGCGTCTGACAATGAACTGAAATAACCTCAACTGATTCGACTTCCAATTCTCAGTGGAATAAATGCCAACGGATGCATTAGTTTACTATGAATATAGATGACTCGTTGATAGCCTATAGTAAAGGAGCGCCGGGGGGGAGATTTGAACTCCCGAGCTCTCACGAGCAATAGATCTCGAATCTATCGCCTTGGCCGGACTAGGCTACCCCGGCAGAGAATGATCACTGGAAAAAGACTCTGAGAATTTAACCATTTGTGAGATTCTTGTGAATTCACCTTCGCCCAAACATACTATCCCGGATTGATAGGCTGCATAGAATCAATAGTTTAATTAGCGAAAGCTGATTAAAGAAATAAATGGTCAAACTAGAAAAGGACGCTGTTCTGGTCGTGATAGATGTTCAGAAGGCCTGGACAAATCCAAATTTTGGAAAAAGGAACAACCCAAATGCAGAGAAAGTGATAGCTAAACTGATTGATGAGTTCAGGAGAACGGGAAGAATGGTTATTCATGTCCGGCACGATTCTATGAACCCAAATTCTATTTTCAAAGAGGGGAAAGAGACGTTCGAATTCAAGGATGAGGTTAAACCTATGAAGGATGAATTGGTAATTACAAAGCACACCAATAGCGCGTTCATAGGCACTGGTTTGGAGAATACTCTTCGAAAGATGGAGAACCCACAGGTTTTCTACGCAGGGCTAGTGACAGATCACTGTGTAAGTGCCACTGCAAGGATGTCAGGAAACCTGGGATTTAGAAGCTACGTGATAGAGGACGCTTGTGCCACCTTTGAAAGAAAGGATTTCAACGGTGCTACCATACCCCCGGAAGATGTGCACAGGGTGGATCTCGCATCTATAGACGGGGAGTTCGCAGATGTAATTAAGTCGAGTGAACTGCATTAGGTCCTTTTTATTTATACAAGGAAGTACATTTTATCTCCGTTTGCAGTTGTTGTATGTGATAAAAATTGTTAGAGTCAATTGAATTATTGGATGGACTGGCGGGGATTTGAACCCCGGGCCTCCTGCTTGCAAAGCAGGCGATCTTCCGCTGATCTACCAGCCCCCATTACCTATTGCTTTACCCTCATCTTCTTTTCTTTTGAAAACTTTATTTCCTTCAGGGTTTCTTCGTCTATTTGGCCATCGTATTCTTCTGGTTCCTGCATACTTTCAGGAGGTACGAACTTGCATATGAATACTTCCTGTCCGGCGTGATATATGTTCTCCCCGCCCTCAGTTATAGCTTCGCTCTTTATGGGTATCACAAGTGGGGTATCGAAATGATACAGTCCGGCAATGTACGCTTTCTCTTTGGAACTAGAAAGGTGTATCCATCGCCTGTCTGAGGGGAGAATGCCGTTTTCCCTCAGAATTTCGAATTCTTCCTTATTTGTCGGATAGTAAAGAATTTCCGGTATTCCGTCTGTTGGTAGGTCAGTCAGATCAACGTCAATAGAGTGCCCATAAGTGGCTCTCAGATACCTTTTGTTGTCGCTAAGCTGATATCTTCCCTTCTGATCTGTCAGCACTATAGCGAATATATGTGATGGCCCAACAAAATGAAACCTCCTATAGTAGAATCTTATCTCCTGGACCATCTCGTCAATATTAACATATCCTCTGTCAGAAATTTCGAGATGATACTTTTCTGGTTTGTGCCTCAGGATTCCAGTTATAATCCTTCCTAACATGTCCACTTCTTCATCTGAAAGAACGAATTTACCCTCTTCTCCGCAGGAAGGGCAGTCATGACCCCTGTAGTAGCCATGAACCATGCATTTACGAATTTCATCAGTGGGCACCAAAGCAAATTATGAAAGGAGTAATAACATTTTTGTAGAGATATATGAAGGTGCTGGTGAATTTCCCATTTAACATATCGGTTATTATTGATCCGATTCAAATAACAAGAGATATATAAAATATATGAATTTGAGACCCGTCTATGGACGAGTACAACTTGGTCCTCCTTATAGTGATTCCGTTCCTGTTTTTACTGGGATTGAGGATCAAGGCATTTAGTCGAGAAGGTGCGATTGCTGCTGGAGTTATAGGGTCATTGATCATTATTGGTGGAGGCTGGCTGTATTTTGTAATGCTCTTCCTGTTCCTCGGACTATCTTACATTTCTACCCTAGCAGGATTCGAAAAGAAGAGAAACTGGAGCCTTCAGGAAGGCATAAAGGGTGAAAGAGGGGCAAGGAATGTAATCGCTGCAGGAGCTCTTCCTGCGGCAATTTCACTGTTGAGTTTCTGGAACATAAGCCCTAAATTGATATTTTTCCTATATCTGGTTGCCCTGGGGACAATACTATCCGACACTGCCGCTTCAGAAATAGGTTCTCTGGACGAGAACACGTACATGATTTTAACATTGAAACCCGCAGAAACCGGTATAAATGGTGGTATTTCGATACTTGGTACCACAGTATCATTCGTGTTTCCAGTCTTTTTTTCAGTACTGGGGTACGTCATATATGGCGTCCTGATATCCATTCCCTTGGTTTATTTACTGGGCATTGCATTGCTGTCATCCGTTCTGGCATTCATAGGATGCCTTTTTGATTCGGTACTTGGTGAGACCCTAGAAAATAGGGGGTATCTTACAAAATACTCTGTAAACTTCTTTTCTGCACTGTTTGCAACTATCGTCGGTATCTTGGTATTTATCAGATAAATTTATTTTATCAAGAATACATCTCAGATGATGAAGATTCTTTTAATTATAGCAGACGGATTGGGAGACCGGCCATTTAAGGACTTTGACGGTAAGACTTCACTAGAAGCTGCCAAGAAGCCAAATCTGAACGCTCTGGCTCTTGAAGGGATGGTTGGCCTCATCGATCCCATACAACCAGGGATAATTCCTGGTTCAGACACATCGCACCTGAATTATCTAGGATACGATCCATACAAGTACTACACGGGGAGAGGTCCATTTGAGGCAATGGGTACCGGGCTAACTCTCAGGGGGGGAGATGTTGCATTCAGGGCAAATTTTGCTACGGTTGACAGCAATGGAGTCGTGAAGGATAGAAGGGCTGGCAGGATAAGAGAAGGGACATCAGATCTAGCGAAACATCTCAATATGAATATCGAGGACGCTGAGATTCTTTTCAAGGAAGGAACAGAGCACAGGGCTGCCCTCGTATTAAGGGGAGAAGGTATCAGCACAGATGTGTCAGATAATGATCCTCATGCCGAGAACCTAAAGCCCAGAGACATAGTTCCAACGTCAGAAAGAGGTGTAAAAACTGCTAGAATTCTAAATGAATTCTACAGGCGATCCCTGGCCATACTGAAAGAAGAACCGTTAAACAAGAAGAGAAAGGCTGAAGGATTGAACGAGGCAAATGCAATACTTTACAGGGGCGGCGGGCAAGTTCCTATTCTCCCCAACTTCAATCAAAAATACAACTTGAAGGGAGGATACGTTGCGGCAGTGGCACTTGTTTCGGGGATCTGCAGGTTAGTTGGCCTGAAGGATTTTACTCCATCAGGGGTTACTGGGTCTACGGACACAGATGTTAGGAAGAAATTCTCTGCAGCTGTTGAAGCTTTGAAGGAAGTTGATTTTGTGCTTGTGAATGTGAAAGGAACTGACATAGCAGGACACGATGGTAATGGAATTGCAAAGAAGGAATTCATAGAGAAGATAGATGAAGCCATGGGAGACACTATCATGAAGATAAGGGATGAGGCAGTAATTTGCTTCACAGGCGATCACTCCACGCCGGCAAGTGTAAAGGAACACACATCTGATCCGGTACCAATTCTCATCCGATACCCCGGTTGCCGGAAAGACGGCGTAGGAGAATTTGATGAGATAAAGGCAAAGGACGGTTACCTGAGGTTGCGAGGGGTAGATCTGATGAACGTTCTACTGAGTTCAGCTAATATGGCAGAGAAATATGGTGCCTAAGAAATAGTTTCTTCAAGCAACTTCTTTATTTCATCATCCCTTTCATCTACCTTCAGAAGCAGGTCTCTTGCTGTTCCTTTTTCTCCAGAATTGATGTAAATTCTTGAAAGGGTGACAATTGCATCCCTATTTCTTTGGTCAATCTTGAGAGATACGCCGCACGACTCCCTTGCATCATTTACCCTTTGAAGCTTCAGCAGTATCTCCGCTCTCAGATTCCAGAAAGATGTGTTCCTATTTTCCATCTTTATTGCCATATCAATGGATGCTAGGGCTTCTAAGTGTCTTTCCATTGAGTATAATAACCTAGCTTTGTCGTAATAATATACAGGTTTCTTCAGTAAGTTTATGGCCCTGTTGATGTACGTCAGGGCTTCGTCTTTGTTGGAAGTGAAATTTGACTGAAACAATCTTCTGTATGTATCGGGATTTGTTGGATACTCCTCCAGGAGCGTCTTCTGGTAATTGGTGGAATCCTTGTTTTGCCTTTCTAGAATATCTATGAGCAGAATGAGCGCATCTATATTCTTTTTGATCTCTATTGACTTTCTTGCGTGCTTCTCAGCTTCCTCTAGGTAACCATCGTTCGAAAGCTCGAATGCGGCCATATATTCGTCAGTGCTCTTTGCAAGAGATGGAAGTACCCTGTCTTCGCTCATAGTTGAAGATTAAAATACCACGATTTAACGTTTCTGCCTTTAAAGCAATATCTGTTAATCATCGATAAAGAAGAAAAATTCTAAAAAAGAATTGCCTAGATAACTAAATAAAATAATAATATCAGACATCATTCAATACATATGAGAGTCCAGTTGATCGGATTGGGTTCAATTGGAAAGAATTTGCTGAAACTTATAAGTGAGAAGGGCCCCAGCATTGTTCAATCGCTAGGGGAAAAAATTGAAGTTGTTTCTGTAAGCGATACGACAGGAACGGTCATTACTGATGGGATGCCTCTTTCAAGAATTATACAGGCAAAGGAGGAAGGAGGTCTTAGAACCCTTGATTCATTCGAGAAAATAAGTGCTACAAGTGCTATTTCTGATCTGGAATCAGACGTTGTTGTGGAGATTACCCAGAGCACAAGGGATGGAAGACCTGGCATCGATCACATCCTGACTGCTTTTGAAAATGAAAAGGATGTCGTAACAGCAAACAAGAGTGTACTTGTTTCAGACGTTGATCTACTTGGCACTGCCAGGGAAATGAAGAGATCCATTAGGTACGAGGCGACGGTTTGTGGCGGACTTCCGGTGTTCAACCTAATAGATTATTGTATGAAACCTGCAAAAATCATCTCAATAGATGGAATATTCAATGCTACCAGCACATTTGTAATATCTCAGATGGAGGAGGGAAAGAGTGAGGCATTTGCAAAAAGTGAGGCTACAAGGATTGGTATAGCGGAAAGAGATCAACGCGATGATCTTGCCGGTATTGATTCCGCTAGAAAGGGAACGATTCTGCACAGACGTATTTTCGGGTCCACTTTAAAGCTGAAGGATGCAATCATATTGTCACATGAAAACGACATTGCAGCAGGTCTGAGACAGGTTACTGAAGTGACGTCAAAAGGGGTTTCGGTAAGGTATCAAAAAGTAGAAGGGAAAAGTATCTACTCCAATGCAACTGGGCCGGCCATGTTCATAAGATTTAACACGGATGTAATGGATCACGTTACTTTGTTTACAGACCACGACGGACCTCTTGAGTCCGCAGCAACAATATTAAATGATGTATTATTGTCGAAGGCAGAAAAAGTGGCAAAATGAATAAAGGTTACGTGGCGTTCATTGGCGTTCTTGCGGTTCTATGGTTAATCACGATGATCATAGACATTATGATGACCGCAGCCATTTATCCATCAAGATTTGGTACCATTGCCAATGTAACGTCGAGCGTAACCTCCCAGTTTAGAACACCAATATATGTCATAATTGGTCTTCCTGAAGCCATAGGACTTTTTTACCCACCGTATTATTTCTGGGCAATATGGATAGGAATAGTAACAGCCGCCGTGACAATTTTCATTATCATTTCGGTGTATAGAACATTCCCAAGATTTGAAAATTCGGCTCTATATAGGATAGCAGAATTTTTCGCATTAAACCTGTTTTTGTCTGAGATATATATCGCGTTTGTTCAATTTATTGGTCATCCAATCACTTCTCCAATCCCAACAGGGCCTACTCATTTTATCTACAACTTCTTTTTACTTACGAATGCGGGTCTTTACGAAGAGCTTATCACTAGAGTTATTTACATCGGCATTCCCCTGTTTATATATTATGCCTGGAGTGTGCACGGCAAGGAATCTCCTTCTAGGCCAAAGAAGCTCCCGTGGTGGAGGATAATCTGGGGCGGAGGATACAAATTTGGGAAACCAGAAATTACTGTGTTGATAATCTCTTCAATTATCTTTGGAATTGCTCACGCAGGATCCTGGAGTATTTCTAAGATACCTCAGGCTGCGCTCGGCGGCGTATTTCTTGGCGTTTTGTTCTTGCGTTTTGGTCTCTATGCAGATGTCCTCTTTCATTTTTCAGTCGATTCTCCAGGTTTTCTTCTGACAAATCTTTATGGTAGCCCTCTTGGTTCCGTGGCCACTACAGATTTCTATTCGATTGTAGTGCTCATCTTCTTGGCTGCTGGACTTGTAGTATCCATTTTCTATCTGTTAGAATTAGCTAAGATTTTTCAGAGCAGGAACGGAAGAATACCCACATCTTTATCTGTCACGCCATCGTCTTCAATTCAAGTTCCTCAGGAGAATCAATATTCGAAGAGCACTTCAGTCGTTTGTCCCAAATGTGGCTCAAAGAACGTCACTTTCTTATACGACGACGTTTATAGATGCGATGATTGCGGCACAGTATTCAGGAAGAGCTAATAATTAGCCATTTCATCCATCCTCATTATTTCTCTGAGGACCGAGGTTGCATATCCGCCAGGGGGAAGAGAGAATTCAACTGTAGATCCGTTACAACCCATGTTCTCGAACCTCAGGAATAGATCCCTTCTCTCCCCCTTCGAGCTTAGTCCAAATGGAAGTTTAAAATTAGTAGTGCTGATGCTTTCCTGCTCGATAATCTCGTTCTCTATTTCTCCCATTTTTCCATCAGCTGGCAACGTGTCAAAACCAACTACCAATCCTGTGGGGGACCCAACTCCCTTTTCAAACAGAGAATTCATCTTCTCTATATTCAGGCTGTTAACTTTTATGAACTCGTTGTTTTCCCTGTAAATGTCCCCTATTATCAGTGACCTGCTCAGTTCCAGTCTTCTGCTGAGAATTCTGTTGAACATATACCCCTGATATGCGTGGACAAACATAGAAACAAGGTTTCCAGGAAGGATCTTGATTGCCCCCGAATAATCATTAGGGTGAGTTAGAAGATATTGCATAACTTCTCTCTCCAGGTCAAGAGATTCAGGAAAATTTTTCAGACCTTCCTCTGGGTCTGGATTATCGTAGTATTCCTTTCTAACATTTGCGAATCTATCTTGACCAGGGTACCCCACAAATATTCTAACCGCTTCCTGGTAGTTCCCTTTAACAATTTCTCTGCCCACTAGATGAGTCACAGGTCTAAGAGAGCCGAACCGCTGAGGGCCATAAAAATTTGGCACAACTCCACGTTCTTGCACCACCCTGCAGTTGGAAGCAAAGATGTTTTCGTCAGAGTTGGAAACCTTTATTACAAAATGATTCCTAGAATGGGTGCCTACTGCTAGCGGGGAATCAAGATAAAAGTGTTCCAGGATTTCTACATCATTCAATGAAAATTCCCTATATTTGACTCCTGGTATGCTTAAGTATTGAATCTTGACGCTCCTCCTGTCCTTTGTTCCGGCGAAATAGATTCTATTCGGAGAAACGTGGTTGCTCCGAGCAACAAATCTGATGAGCCTGTTGTGCTCCCAGTTCTTTGCCTTTAGCTTCAGCACTAAAACGTTGCCGTCTTCCTTCTTGTCTAGATTTTCAAACTGTTCTTCAACATAGAAGTCTTCTGATTTTTCCCTGAGCTTACCCCCAGATGGTGGCAGTTCAAAGTAATACCCTGACACCCCTATTTCCGAGAAATCCACACACGTCAAGGTGCTTCAACAATATTAATTAACTCATTTATACTGAACGCAATATATGTGGGGAGGTTTTTCAGGCAAGAGAAGAAAATACGGTCTTTATGGATTAATAATAGGGGTTGCGGTATCATCTATTCTTCTCTATCTATCGTTTTATATCTCTTTCCTGTACCTTCTCATTCCAGTTATCCTACTAGTTATATTCCATTACACAAAAGCGTGGAGATTTTCTGATAGAGCCTTTTATGGATTCATAGCAATAGTAATATCATTCTTTCTTGCAATGGGTGGCATTTCAAGTTCACTCACGGGAGCACCTCACCAGACAACTGCAGTATTCACAGAATCTTCGGTAACGTATGATGTACATTACGCATACTCCAACAACAGTGGAAACTACATTTTCAACTTCAGCCTGCCATCACATAACGTATCCAGTAACGTAGAATTTGCACTAAGGGACTTGTTTACAAACGTGACTATTACTTCAGCTAACGGTACATTTATCAGCCAAGGATCCAACTTCACTTATTCGTGGAATGCAGGACAACTGTCGCAGCATGCATACGTCGTGCTAATGACGCTCCATGTCATGAAAAACAATACTACGGCGTCTCAACAAATGGAATTCCTTGGCCCTATTTTGATTTCAGGGATTAGTGTTGTCCTGCTTCTCTCAGAGAGTCTCATTGTATCTTACCTGCTCATAACATTCCTTTTCTTCCTCGCATTTGCATTCTTTGCAAGGGCAATAACCACGTCAAGACAAAGAAGGACCAAGGGAGGTCAAAATCCTCCCGCTCCCACTGATCAGGCAGTTCTGGAACCTAGTAAGGAGAATACAGGATGGTTTAGAAGACAACAACCTTAAAAAGAGAGCCCTAGTTCCTTTATCTTGTTAAAAACTTCCTTTGCATGATCCTTTGGGTTCACCTTTGGAAATATATGTGCGATATTTCCTTCCTTGTCAATTATATAAGTAACCCTTTTAGCTGTTCCTATCCCAAGTACATTGTAATTTCTGGATATATCCTTTGATTTGTCTGGTACCAGCAAAAATGGCAGCTCGTACTTATCCACAAATTTTTTATGAGAGTTTTCAGAATCTGTACTTACACCAATGACCTCTATCCCTTTCTTCTTGAAATCATCAAAATTGTCCCTAAAATTGCACGCTTCGGTTGTGCATCCGGGAGTAAAGTCTTTCGGATAGAAGTAAACCACTACTACTTTCCCTCTCAAATCTGAGAGTCTTCCCTTTCCGCTGCTTGGAGGGAGTTCAAAGTCTGGTGCCTTATCGCCGATCTTTAATTCGTCTTCCATGAATTTTCAGACGAAATAGATTAAAATATTTTTCTTGACATTTATTGCTTCATTATTTAATGGCCTGGGTCTTCACCATCAAGGATGACGGGGTAAATATTTAAATTGTTCAATGGAAATTCCTGCCAAACGACGATATATTTTATTTGATCCCACCATCTATCGGTATCATAGTACCAGTTGTTGCGCCAAAAACACTGTCCCTTATTAGATCTACCACTACGTTAGCGACGTGTTCGGGCAATACTTCGACGTGAAGCAAATTTCCTCTCTTGTATTCTTCTTGAGTTATTCCTTTGGCCCTAGCCCTGTTCTCAAGGACTCCTCCCTCCCATATTTTCGACTCTCTGAATATCTTGTCTGGATTGACCACGTTGCTCCTTATTCTATATCTTCCACCCTCTATTGCAACATATCTAGACAGCTGGGCTGCAAAAGCCTTGGATGTTCCGTACGACATCATCCCTTCTCCCGGGTTTGTAACGTTCTTGGTTATGTTGAACACAAATGATCCTCCTATTCCTTGAGTCTTCATTATTTTGAAGGCCTCCCTCGTTACAAGGAATGTTCCTATAGAGTTGATGTCTACGTGTTTCTTCAGATCCTGTAGTGTTGTCTCATCTAAGGGCGATGGCTTCAGAAAACCAGCGTTGTTGAAGACGGCGTCGATCCCCCCGAACTCCCTTACGATCTCCCTAAATGCACCCATAACAGATTCTTCATTAGATATGTCGAATTTTATCCCATATGCTTCTTTCCCCATTTGCTTGGAGATGTCAACTATGCCAGGATCAATGTCACCTCCTATTGCTAATATCCCTTCGGTCATGAATTTCATAAATGTGACTTTACCTATTCCGCTTGCTGCTCCTGTGACTAGTCCAATGAATCCCTCTAGTTCCTTCCTCTTTCTCTTGGCCAGTTTTGCTTCCTGGAATGGCCAGTATTCCATGTCGTAACACTGCTGATCTGTGATAAACCTATTATCCCCAATTGCAGCTGCGGCAGATGCCACCCTGAATGAATGTATTGCTTCATCCCTGATAATATCCGCCTCCATCTTTGTGCTTGCTGCAGCAACCAGTCCATATCCCTTAAGGACGAGGACAGAAGGGAAGGGGTCGTGCATAATCTTTCCAGACGGGACGTATTTCTCATAATCTTCTTTGTACTTCCTTATAAAACTGTCAATTTCTGACTCTATGTTGGATAGGTTATCAGAAAACAGATAATTCTTCTTCGTTCTCACAAGCATATCTGGTGTAGCAGGGCCTAAGGTTCTGAATCTTACTGCATCTTCACTGATTGAGAAGCCAACAGCCTCATCGGAATTATCCCACGTTAATATCTTCTTTCTGTCCTTGCTGAGAAGTCCCCTCAACTTTGGGAGGAAATCAATGAATTGTGATTCCCTATCCTTCTGGAACTGCACCCTAGGTATTCCTTTCCATTGGTTCTCTATGAATTTCTCTGCCTCTTTAACCAGTTTAAGATGTGTCTCGTAACTCTCCTTGGCGGTGTTGCCCCACGTAACCAGTCCGTGATTTCTTAAAATAACTCCAGCAAAATTCGAAAGGTCCATTTCGTTAATTGTCTTCAGGAAGTGTTTAGCCAGCTGGAATCCTGGCTGAACATAGGGAATTACTAATATTTTTTCTTTGAAAACATCAGCTATGGCCCTATCTTCTAAATTCGAGTTTGTGAGAGCCACAATATAATCCGCGTGGGAATGATCAACGAATTTATAATTTACGAAAGCGTGAATGAATATCTCCACGGATGGGAAGGCTTGATCAGGGTCAAGCATGCAGTTCCTGATAAAGGAAGACATTTCATCATCCGTCATGGTATCTACTAATTTTGCATCCATCAAATCGTTCATTTTCATTGCGGTAAAATCCTCTTCCTCTATGGTAGCCAGATCAGATCCGGAGCTCTTAACAAATAGGGTGTTAATTTCCTTTGCTACCACACTGCGAACTTTAAGTTTGACACTTGTGTTTCCACCTCCATGAAGGACTAAATTCTCATCTCTTCCCAGAGATCTGGAGGCTTCAACCCGTTCCTTTAGAAGTTTCCTCTCCTGTTCCGGAATGGTAAACATCATAGACTGCGAATACTGTCATGATAAAATATATTTATCTAATTTTGAATCTTTCAACATCTTCCATTAACAGGCAATGATAAGATAAAGAATAAATTGGAATTGAAATTACAGTCGCATGGATTCGTTTTCCAACAGGGACAAGGATGTTTTCCTGATAACTTGCGAAAAGATGATTGACCGGGGGGCGCTAATGTCACGGTACAGCAGGACTAGAGAACTTGATATCCGGGAATTATGGGATAAGGAATTTGCGCAAGTTCCCGACAGAGCAGAGAAATTCTACGAAAGGATCTTCCTTGAGTATGGAGACGAGTCCGTGGCGGAGCTGGCTACTGCCCAAGTGGGTATCCAGAATGTTAGCAACGTTCTATCAAAAATCATAGAGGAGAGCAGAATAGGTCTGTCGTATTTAGAAAAGAGTTCAAGATACGTCTCTTATAGAGAAAAGAAGAACGGAAGATATCTTTTCATAAGTCCTGAAAGAGCAGGTATTCCGGATAAATTTCAAGAAAAGTATGAAGAATTCAACAATCACATATTCGAGCTCTACAGGGATATTTTCGTGGAAGTTTCTGATTACATTCACGAAAAGAATCCGTTTGAAAGCACGACGTTCTACCTTCCAAACGGAAAGCAGGTAAAGTTGGGAGAGCAGGATGGAGAAGAGGAAATTCTGAAAAAAGCTTATGAGAGTTCTGTTAGAAGCAGAGCACTTGATGAGACCAGATTCATACTTCCAGCCTCTACGCTCACCAATATAGGTATAAGTGGAAATGCGAGAGCCTTTTCACACTTGCTGGAAAGACTAAAATCCAGTGGTTTGAAGGAAGCTGCTGAACTGTATTCCGAGTTGATGAATGAACTGAAGTTGGTATTCCCAAAGCTGATAGAAAATGTTGAGAATGCGCACGGGTTGGAAAACGTGGAATATATTAGGAAGTTGAAGAATTACAATCCTGTCGAACTGGAGCTCACGGCTAAAACTTCCAAACAATCGGTCAAACTTCTTTCATTTGAAAATGATGACGTGGTTCTGGACAAGATCCTTACGTCCTATCATTTCGAGCGTACAACCGCAGATTATGAAATGATTTACAGTTACATTAGTGGTCTATCAAAGCAAAGGAAAGTTGAGCTTCTTAACGAGATTATTTCCCTGAGAAAAAACAGAAGGAACAAGCTGGACAGGAGTTTCGAACACGTTTACTACACTTTTCAGATCGATACCAATTTTGGGGCATTCCGGGACCTTCAGCGGCACAGGTCACTGACAATTCAGAGGAAGAAGCTGAGCACCATTCACGGCTATGACATTCCTCCTATTATCTCAGCAATTGATGGTCTCGCAAAGAGATATGTTGAAGCAATTAATGAAGCCAGCGAACTTTATAATCAAGTCAGTTCAGTTGACCCTCTATCTGCCCAGTATTTCGTGTTGTTTGCACATATACAGCCAGTTTTAATCACGTTAAATCTCAGGGAGCTTGTATACCTTACGGAGTTAAGGTCCACCCCTCAGGCGCATTTTGACCTGAGAGGAATAAGCAGGGAAATGGTAAGGATGGTAAGGCAGGTCAATCCTTCATTGGGCCAGGCTTTTAGATTCTTGAATGAGAAGGAGGAAGAACTTGGAAGGTTAAGTGCGGAGCTGAAAAAGGAAATCAAGTTAAAAAATGATTAAAAACTTCCACTAGGTAAGCTTAACGAGACCTACTTGCATTATATATTCCATATATATTCCCCAGCAGCAGTTATCTACTGTTTCTTCCCCTTATTTTCCGCGAATACATCCTGGGCTTCCTTAACTGTTGCGTTCTCGTGAACGATCGCCCTTATGGCCTTTATCATTGCGACAGGGTTGTCATTCTGCCATATATTTCTCCCCATATCCACACCTATCGCCCCTTCCTGAATGGCATTGTAGACTAAGTTAAAAACATCCAGTTCAGTCTCCAATTTTGGTCCACCTGCCACAACCAGAGGAACGGGAGTTCCGTCAGCAACCTTCCTGAAATTCTCACAGTAGTATGTTTTGACAATATGGGCTCCTATTTCCGCCGCGAGTCTGCATGCAAGACTCAGGTATTTGGCATCCCTCTTCTCAAGTTCCTTTCCCACTGCAGTTATTGCCATGACTGGCATCCCATATTCCTCGCCCTCATTTACCAGTTCAGACAGGTTTATCAGTGATTGCTTTTCGTGGTTTGTTCCGACGAAAATAGAAATTGCCACAGCAGAAACATTCAGTCTAATGGCGTCCTCCATCGAGGTTGTAATTTCTTCATCACTTAGGTCATCCTTCAGAATGCTTGCCCCTCCAGAAACTCTGAGAAGAATTGGCGTATCCCACTTGGGATCAATAGAGGTTCTTAGTATTCCTCTCGTAACTGCAACTGTATCAGCATAAGGCAGAAGAGGTTCAAGCATCTTTCTTGGATTTTCCAATTTGCGGGTTGGTCCCATAAAATATCCGTGATCTGCAGCCAGCATCACAGATCTTCCAGTAGCAGGCTTAATCATTCTTGAAAGTCTATTTTTCATTCCCCAGTCCATATTTTTCCCCTTTTAGGCAGCCAGAAATGGAATCTTAGACTAATAATATTTCTGTCATCCCTATAATAAGAACAGGAGTTACGGAATTTTATATCTCATACCTGTATAGGGTCAGGATAGGTACTGACTGATAGGGTGACATTTTTATAAAGAGACAGCTTAGTGACATAATGTCTGGGGTTAAGGTCCAGGATTTCTACGATCTGAGGTTCATAGCTAATTTGAACGTTGCGAATGGGAGGATCTTCTTCGAAGTATTCAAACCGGTAGAAAAATCTAACAAGTACGAATCTGAAATACTGGAACTGACTGGAATATCCACGGTCAAGTATACTAGAGGAAACGAGGATCGTGATTCCGTTATCGATAGAACAGGATTTAGGATGGCATACCTGACAAGGGTGGACAAGAAGACTTCTATATTCATAAAGAACGTAGAGACAGGTGAAGAAAGGAAACTGTGGGAGACTGAACTCATAGTCAAGAAGATGCAGTGGGACAGTCTATCAAAGGGGTTGTTTATTGTTGTTCAGGAAAAGCCAAAGGATGAGGAATTTAGAATAGTTGAAAAATATCCAATATACTTCAATGGCGAAGGATTCTATCCTTCAGTCAATTACCAGATCCTCCATCTGAGACTCAATGGGAAGACAAAGAAGGTCTTTGGGTCCGATGGCCAGATTTCTGACTTTGCAGTAGACCCGTCATCTCAAAGGCTGGCCGTTATAGAAAGGCCAGATAAATGGGATGTTTACGATTCTAGGATAGGAATACTCGATCCAAACACTAGTGAGATTCAGTATATCAAGGGGATTAAGGGGGGAATAGATACTCCAGTTTACGATAACGATGGTACGCTCTACTTCTTCCATTCAAAGCATCAAAAAAGCATTTTTCAAAGCCAGAAAATTTATCGATATTCGAATGGAAATTTAGAAAACCTCCTGGAAGAATACGACATTTCACCGGAAAATTCGGTGAATTCTGACTCCCGGATGGGAATTTCTAAGACAGCTTTGGTACATAATGGTTTTTTGTACTTCGTGGCTACTATTGGAGGGAGAGCAGGGATTTATAGGATTGGAGCCAGGAAAAAGCTCGAGACTGTCGCAAAGGGAGATTTTTCAGTCGACTCATTTGACTTCAAGGGTGATACTATCTATTATATAGCACAGTCATCAAATTGCCCCCAAGAAATCTATCTCTATAACGGGAGGATCGAAAGGTTGACTAATTTGAATTCAAAGATAGAAAAGAGGGTTCTAAATAAGGCAAATAATTTTAAAATGATGGCTAGTGACGGCAGGGAGATCGAGGGCTGGTTTCTGAAAGGTAAAGGAAAAGGTACTATCTTGGAAATACACGGTGGCCCTAGAACTTCATACGGCGAGGCCTTTGTCCTAGAGTTTCACATATTGAACTCCATGGGTTTCAACGTTCTATACGCCAATCCTAGGGGAAGCGATAGTTATGGGGATGATTTTGCACTGGAGATCAAGGGGAAATATGGCGAAAGGGACTACAAGGATATTCTTGAAATAGTTGACTATTCCTCAAAGAAATTCGGCGTGAAGAAAGAATACATAGGTGTTATTGGGGGGTCTTATGGTGGGTTCATGGTTAACTGGATAATTGGGCACACAAATCAGTTCAGGGCGGCAGTCACAGACCGGTCCATAAGTGATCAGATATCCTTCTATTTCTCTAGTGATATTGGCCCAAGGTTTAATTCAGATCAGATGGGCGGTATCCCATACGACGATCTGGAACACTACTGGGCAAAATCGCCATTGAAATACATCAGGAACGTAAAGACACCTGTTCTGATTGTTCACTCGGATGAGGACTATAGGTGTCCAATATGGCAAGCATATGAGATGTTCACACAGCTGAAATTGCAGGGATCAGAGGCAAGATTGGTCATATTCAAGGGAGAAAATCACGATTTGTCCCGAGGTGGAAAACCCAAGAACAGAGTAAAGAGACTGGAAGAGATCACTAACTGGTTCGACAGTAAACTCGCCTGATCTTAGTCACCAGCCAGTCAGTGAGAATTCATTTCCCTGTCGGAACGTATGTAAAGTTCCATCCTCTTGATTAGGGTATCTGGGAACTTATCCGGTGATTTTGCTCTGTAGCCAAAAAGTTTCATTGCTAGAATTTTGTTATCAGTCATAATCTGGGAATATTCAAATGTTAAGGAAGCTATCTCCATGTTTATTGAGTAAAGTTTCATCCTGAGTTCGTGGTCGTTCAACTCTCAACCTCTCTAAGTTCTTTAAGAAACAACTCATGGTCTTCTTTCGCAATCCTTAGTTTCTCCTTGAGGATTGATAGATACTCCTCCATTTCTTCCAGCTCTTTTTCCAAATCGTTCATAATCGATCTCTCCGTAGGAATCATCATTCACAAGAAAGTTCGGCCTCTAGAGCACTGGAGGATTCCATCTCCTTACGCTATATATGCGTATCACTCAAATATTTTTTCCAAAGTCCATGTCGTTCTTACAAAATTATCTGATCGAACACGCATTGATGGAAGTCATTTTATGGCGTATGGACCACTTTCAAAATTGATGAGTTTCGCAGGTACCTTGTCTATTTTCCCGGTGTCCTTGAAATAAAATAGTATTCCCATACTTGCTCTTCCAGAATCTGCAACGCCACTTATGATATCCTTGCGTGCATTAGTTATGTCACCACCGGCAAATATGCCGGGGTAGCTTGTCATATTGTACTGATTAACGATGATGTCACCGGAAGGAGTTACGTTGATCTTCTTCATGATATCTTCAGGTATGAATGAAAGATCTCCCTTTTGTCCTGTCGCTTCCACCACCGTGTCCACATCGATTCTGTACTCCTTATCTTTTAATGGCACAGGCTCCCTCCTTCCAGTTCCTTTATCCACCATCTGGTTCTTCCAGTACTTGATACCCTTTACTTTCCCGTCCTCACCATAATATTCAATTGGAGTGACTTCCCAAATGAACTCAACTTTCTCTTCTTCTGCCTCGTCCAGTTCCTCCTCTGCATTGCTGGAAGGATAACCTGGCCTCTCACTTGCAGATCTCCTGTACATTACTACGACCTCCTTCGCCCCAAGACGTAACGATATCCTTGCAGCGTCAAAAGCAGTAAAGCCTCCTCCAATTATTGCAACAGTCTGACCGACGTCTATTTTCTTTCCGTCGTTTATTTGTTTCAAGAAATCTATTGCGTGATAGACACCCTTGAGATCAACCCCAGGCGTTCTGGTCTTAGAAGGCTTCCAGTTTCCTATCGCAATGTAGACTGCATCGTATTTTCCCATTAGCTCCTCAAACTTCACGTCTTTCCCTATCTTTTTGTTATAATAGATATGTGCTCCATATGAAAGTATATGATCTGTCTCCTTACTCACAGTACTCCTTGAGAGTCTAAAATCTGGTATACCGTGAACCATCATCCCCCCAGCTTTATCCGTAGCCTCATAGATGTCGACTTGTACGCCATTAATTGAAAGATAGAAAGCAGCTGAAAGCCCAGACGGCCCGCCACCTATTATGGCAACCTTCGGATGCCCTCCAAGGTCATTCTGGACTATCCCAAGCATCTCCTTGTAATCCGGCGAATTCTCAGATATGTACCTTTTGATGTGCCTGGTTGCTACCGGACCTTTATTATCATCCAGTACGCAATTATCTTCACAAGGATGAGGACAGACGCTTCCGCATACTCCGACGAACGGCAGTTTCTCGAAATTGATTTTCAGGCCCTCTTCTAGATTCCCGTTCTTCAATGCTATCTGATAACCAGGTATGTCAATCCGTGCAGGGCATCCTTCAATACATAGTCCGCAGCCCAAGCATCTGGATGCTTCTGCTGTTACTTCTTCAAGTGTATAAGGTATCAGTGTTTGAACATCTAAGCTCTTTACTCTCTCATTTGGGTCAGAGTGTTTAATCGGCACTCTAGAGTAATTCACATAGTTCAAATAGGTCCACCGAGTACGGTATTTCATACGATATTATAATGGTTATCTAGCCGCATAAGAGCTACATTTTTGCTCTCCACAGGTGCGTCAGAAAAACTAATTTATTTTCAGCTATCTCAGATGGATGTTTGCCAAACTGCGAGCTGCCCTGTAAAAGTTAGGATCTATTTCCAGACTCTTCCTGTACATCCTTTCTGCCAGTTTTTCCCTTCCAAGGCTTTCAAAAATCTGCCCTTTGACAAAGTAAACATCGGCCTTTGGTGGCTTGGCTCTGGAAATTATCTTAAGGTCATCAAGTGCCATTTTAGGATACCCCATCATCGCAAGAGTGATGGCCCTGTTGAAATAGGAATCCACGGCTCTTCTGTTTCCAGTTTTTCTAAGGATTGCAATGGATTTCGAATAGAGTTCTATCGCCTCTGAGTATAGAGCATCTTCCACCATCCCATTGGCGATCTCATAATATTTCCTTGATATCCTCCTTACTTTCTCCATCCTTTCCTTTTTGTTCTCCGGAGAAAATGCATCCTTTCCAAGCTCTTCTATCTGCCTCTCAACTTCAATTTCTTGTTTATCCCTCTCTAGGATTCTTTCCATCCTTTCTGGGTTGATCGCTGTTCCGATTGGAGATTGGTCTAAATCTTTCATTATGGAAATAATCTGAATTCTTTATTAATAGATTTCGTACTCGGTTAAATAATTACAATATACTTTCAGTTTTAAATAGACATTCAATGTCTATCAATATAGCCGGTCTTTATACGACTAAAAACTTGACCAGAACTAGATGCTATCCCTCTTGAATTCTATTCTTCCTTCCTCGAATGTGAGAGAATAGATGTCGTTGACCTCGAACTTGATACCAAGAGATTCATATTCTTCATCCGTTAGTCTGAGAATCAGCTTCTGGTTTGGCCTGGATTGGAATCCTACAGTCTGAGTGATCCCCTTCATCAGGTCATTGATAAATTCCGGGCCGAGTGCGAAACTCTGTACCTGATGGTCTTTTTCTGGTATATATTCATCTAGGTCAATCTCTCTTCCACGTGTCCTTGACTCCTGATCATAGTATGATGAAATGTTGATAACTGTGACTTTCTTACTTAACATAAGTCAGGAACATAAATTCATATATCTATTTGCGGGTAATGCCAATTGTTCCATGGCCGAATTCTAAATTGTCGTTGAAGTGGCAAGTCATTATCTTATTATTTTCTCTCAATTTCAGATTCTAATAGCTTAGCTGCTTGTTTTCCTCTTACGTCTGAAAATTGTTTTGATGCCTCCCTTACTAGGTCTTCTCTGTTCGCATTGTATAATGCAATAATCGCGTTTCTTGCAAGTCCCTCGTGCGCTGCCCTTCTGATTGCACTCTTTCTGTAGTTGTCATCGAACGTTCTCTTGTCCATAAAGGCAATGTCCTCAAGTTTCAGCTTATTGGAGAACTGGTTGTGATTCACTTCCGGGATAGACGATTTTTTATTTCCACCATTCCACGGGCAAACATCGTTGCAAATGTCGCATCCGAAGATCATATCTTTCATACGGTTGGAGATGTAGGAAGGAATGACCCCCCTGTTCTCAATTGTCTGGTAGGAAATACATAAATTTGAATTGATAGTCCTGTTTAGGTTTATTGCCCCGGTCGGACAGCTTTCAATGCATCTCGTGCAACTACCGCACAGATCAGTTGAAGGCATAGATGGTGAATCCAAAGCAATATCTGTTATTGAGACGCCTAGGAATGTGAATGACCCCAAGGCGGGATGAATGAACATTGAATTTCTTCCAATCCACCCGTTCATTGAGTTCGTGGCCAGATTTCTTTCGCTGATAGGGCCAGTGTCAACGTACGTTCTGTATTCGTTCCTGAACAGACCATTCTCAATCATGAATTTATCTATGATCTTGGGAAAGAATCGGTGATAATCCTCGAAACAGGCATATTTTGCTATTCGTCCATATCCTTCCTTTGTATGAACTTCGCTCTTATAATTCAACAAGAAAACAACTATTGATTTAGATTCTCTCATGAGGAGTGAAGGGTCAACTCGTTTCTTGATACCATCATCGCTTGATAGGTAAGACATTGATCCATGAAAACCCAAACTCAACCACGTTTTAAAAATGCTATTATTATTCATTTTAACCCTGATGGAAGAGTACTTCAAGTCAGACGGAATGGATATTTCCTGGTCCAGTAGCACTCTGAGCTATGAGAATTTAACTTTAAAACTTACCCATCTATTTATTGCAGTTGATTATTCTCAGGAGTGGATATCGGGAAGGTGGGACTGAAGGAGATAAAGGGCATCCTGACAAGAAACAGAGAAGCTATCATGGAGAGTAACGTGATAGGTTCAGACTTCTCATTCTTGAAGCAAGGTACAATGAACTTAATTTTCAAGATAGAACCGATGGTGTTCTATAAATCGTTTACAATTTTTGAAAATTCTCTCCTATCTGTCATATTCCCGCTCAATGACTTTCTCACATCAGGAACGTGGCCTTCAATTGCAATGATAGACTTTGAAAAGCCAGTTAATGCTGGAAACGAATTCTATGATTATGTGGACGGTATTTTCAAGAACCTGATGGATAGGAATATAAAGGTAGCCTCGGGGCACACCGGGAGCTACGGAAATCTTAACTATGGCGTGGCTGGTACCATGGCCCTTCTAGGGCTTAAGAAACCAATATTCAGTTTCAAGAGAGTTAAGGACGATGATTCATATTATTTCTTGGGGACAATCGGTAACGAGCTATCGTTCTTCAAGCACAAAGGTAAACGGGGCAGTGGAATCAGCCCACTGGATCTATCGGTAGAAAGGTACGTGAAGGAATTGATAAGGATCAGAAGCATTGTCCATTATATACATGATATATCTGAAGGAGGATTGATGCGGGCCCTAATGGAGATATCCCAGCTCGTTAAATCCGGGTTCAACGTCAGTTCACAGGACCTCCTGAGGGCGTCAGCTAGAGGGATAGAAGAATGCGGCACTGGAATATTTTCAGCGAGTTCTTCAGGTTCTCTCATAGTAAGCGTGGACTCGAAAGGGAAGGAAGAGTTTGAAAGGGTGATGATTAGAAATTCTTGGCCAATGTTCGAAATAGAAAGGACGAGGGGGGGAATTACGGTTGACAAGAAGAAAATGAATGATAAGGACGGCATTTTGGAATTCCTTTCGTAGACTGTATGGTCTGACACATAGTAGATTAATCCTCGAGAAGGTTCTAATTATTGGATACTAACTAATTTATATTAACATTTAATAAACGCACAGTGAAAATAGACGGATATCAACTGATGATTGCCAGTGACGGGACGTTCAAGCTTGATGGTGGTGCAATGTTTGGAGTTGTACCTAAACCTATCTGGGAGAAATACTTCAAATCTGACAATAACAACAAGATAACTCTTGCCACAAATGTGCTTGTGATATTAAAGGACAAGAACGTTGCGCTCGTAGACCTGGGAATGGGAAACAAGTTTGATAGCAAGTTAGAGAAGGTCTATGAGATCAGTAGAACAAAAACTCTTCTGGAGGATCTTGCAGAAAAGGGGATAGAGAGGGACGATGTGACGCATGTTCTCTTCACCCACGGACATCTGGATCATACTGGATGGGCCACGACATACAATAAAGAAGTTATTGAACCAACTTTTCCAAATGCAAGATACTTCATGCAGGAAGATACACTAAAAGAGATAAGAGAACCTAATCAGAAGACGAAACCGAATTACAACTATCTGAATTTTGAGAATATAGACAGGCAACTGGAACTTCTGAATGGGGATGAAGAAGTATTTCCGGGCGTAGAACTTGTTAAGTCAGGAGGGCATACCAAGGGACATCAAGTCGTCATATTAAGGGTCGGCAATGAAACTTTTACATACTTCGGGGACCTAATTCCAACTTCAGCACACATAAAACCGGCTTACATCATGGCATACGACCTGTACCCAATGGATACATACTTCAAGAAAATAGATATGCTTCAGAAGGCATATGAAGAGAACTGGACATTATTCTTTGAACACGATCCTGCAGTGCCTGTTGCAAAAATCACAGATACAGAGAAGTACAGTCTTACTCCTATTTCATTCTAAAAGCTGACTCCACCATTCTTCAATGCCTCTCGCGAAATGATTACCCTCTGAATTTCGTTCGTGCCTTCATAGATCTGAGTAATCTTTGCCTCCCTGAATCTTCTTTCTGTTGGGTATTCTGCAGTAAAGGCGTGGTGTCCAAGTAGCTGTACAGCCTCCTCGGTGATCTTCACAGCAGAATCACCTGCCTGCAGTTTTGACAGGGAGCTGAGAAGGGTTGGATCCCTTCCCGCCTCAGCAGTTTCAATGGATTCGTTGTATTTTGCTACAGAAGAGTGTAGAAGATTGACCATGTCCGCCAGCTTGAAGGACATTCCTTCTCTATGACCACCCTTTTGTTGCTCTGCAAATTTGATGACATCTCTAATTGCTCCTTCTGAGATGCCTATTGCTTGAGAGGCAATCCCGATCCTTCCCACATTCAGGGTGTCCATTTCGATTCTAAAACCCTCGTTGAATTTACCTACGATCTGCTCCTCACCAACTTCCACATTGTCCAACAGTACTTCTGTGGTGCTTGTTCCCCTAATGCCCATCTTCTTGAACTCTTTACCTATGGAAAGACCACTCATCTCCTTATCCAAAGCAAAGAGGGTAATCCCGTGGTGCTTCTTTTCCCTGTCCGTAACAGCAGAAGCAAGGAAGAATTCAGCCTCTGCTCCATTTGTGATGAATGTCTTCCCACCATTCAGTATGAACCCATTTCCCTTCCTGATGGCAGTAGTCTTAATAGCCGCAGCATCAGATCCAGCACCCGGTTCAGTTATAGCCAGAGCGCCTATTGTCCCCCTGGCAACTCTGGAAAGATACTTCTGCTTGAGCTCCTCCGTACCATATTTCAGGATGGGCTCCCCGAAAAGGGAAACTGTAACGTCCGGTATAAGTGATGTCGAAGCGCACTCCCTTGAAATAATTCTGATGCTTTCCATCAGTGTTCTCAGTGATAAACCCAGACCACCATATTCACGCGGAATGTAGATACCAAATACTCCAATCCTCCCCATTTCCTCTATGAGATCATCTGGGAAGGAAGATGCCTCATCTACTTCTGAAGCCCTCTCCCTGACTGTAGAAGTGGCGAAATCCTCGACTTCTTTCAGTTTTTCTTTCTCTGAAACTCCTAGATTCATCTATTTCCGTTATGGTATGTTGAAAATTAATCTTCCCTATTTTGCAATATCTGACAAAAGTCTTATA
Organism: Thermoplasmata archaeon; assembly: GCA_049965815.1. Classification (GTDB taxonomy): domain Archaea; phylum Thermoplasmatota; class Thermoplasmata; order Thermoplasmatales. The sequence goes on from JBMFVV010000004.1 coordinate 40,473, forward strand.
TTTGTCTTATGTATATATTCAAAAATGAGTGAAATAATATCTGAAAAATTGAACAGCAACGTGACAGACAACTTCAGGAATAGGTTATATGCCAACGGGAAGAGCAGGAACACTGTGAAGATGTACGGCTATATTGTTGAGCAGTTCCTGAATTTTATTGAATTTAATAAGGAGGCAATAACGCTCGAGAGCATCGAGGCATTCAAGGAGTACCTAGCAATAGAAAAGGGGTACTCCAAATCCACTATCTACCTTTACATAAGGGCACTCCAGTCATTCATTACTTTCATTGGACTGGAGAACATAGGGCATCTGAAGGCACCGAAGAGACCGCAAAAAGTGCCAAACTATCTAATGAGTGACGAAGTATCCACTATAATTTCCAATTGCAGAACTTTAAAGGAGCGCCTGATAGTGAAACTGCTGGTATATACAGGAATAAGAGTTTCAGAGCTCTGCTCCATAAGGATCCAGGACATAGATATCAACAGCAAGACGTTGAAGATAAGGAATGGGAAAGGTGATAAGGACAGGCTGGTAGTATTTAGCGAAAAGGTTGTGTCTGATCTCCGGCTCTACATTACGGAAATGAGAAATATTAGGGGCAGAAGCGATTTCCTGTTCCCTACATCGAAGAGTAAGAGGATTTCTCCCGTAACCATTGAACGTGTTGTGAGAAACATCGTAAGGAGATCAGGAATTCCTAAAAAGGTTACCCCTCACACTTTCAGGCATACGTTTGCAACTTCTCTACTCAGAAACGGTGCAGATCTCAGGATCATACAGCTGCTATTAGGCCATGCAAGCATCAGTACTACTCAGATATACACGCATATGGACGATAGGGCGCTAAAGATGGGATATGAAAAATTCATACCTAGTTACTGAGCAGCCATTACTTCAACATTCATCTGCCGAAACAGGAACCTAATAATACCACTAGAACATCCAAAGTCAAGGGTAATGTTGATGGACAAGAAGGAACAAGTTGCAAAAGAGGCTCTCAATTTCTTGACCCAAGGCAATGTCGTTGGGCTCGGTTCAGGAACGACCGCATCAAAATTCATCAATATTCTTGGAAGTAGCAGCCTGAAAGAGAAAATTGTGGGTGTCGCAACTTCACTATCTTCTGAAAAACTAGCAAGGGAAGTTGGGATAAAGATAGTTGACATAGACTCTGTTGACTGGATAGATGTCACCGTCGACGGAGCGGATGAAGTTGACACAGACTTGAACATTCTTAAAGGAGGAGGTGGCCAGCTTACGAGAGAAAAAAAGGTTAGAAACAAATCAAAGAATTATGTGGTTATAGTTTCTGATGAAAAAGTTGTGCCAAAGATACCTTATAAATTTCCAGTTCCGGTAGAAGTAATCCATTTTGGCCATGAAACCACTAAGAAGGAGATAGAGTCCCTCGGGATGACCTGCAGGATCAGGGAGGGCTTCGTAACAGACAATGGAAATCTGATCTATGACTGCACCCAGAATGAAAAGGTTGACCTCCAGCTACTGAACAAACAGATAAAGGAAATTACGGGAGTAATCGAAACAGGTTTGTTTCTTGGAGGTAAAAAGACTGTACTGGTCTCAGATGGAACAGATGTTAAAATTTTAAAATAATGTGATTTATATTAAATAACTAAGTTTTGTATCTGCCCAAGTACGTTCTGCATGTCGGATATCTTCTTTCTTTGTTCTTCTTCTAGCTCCTTAACTATTTCATTGAATGGTTTCGCAAGTCTGTATCCGTGAACGGGTCTCCCTTTTCCCTCTTTTTTGATATCCCTTTTCATTATCCAACCATGTTCCTTCAGAATTCTCATCGCAATTGAAACTTCAGGCTGTCTGAGATTAGCATTTTTTTCTATCTCTACCGAGGTAGTTTCCTGTCTCCCCTTCATATAGACAAGTGCCTTGGAAACATTCCTAGGCACGCCCATCTGGATAAGTAACCCAGCTAGCTTCTCGTCCTCAGCGGTAAATCCGTCCATCATACGAGTCATTATAAAAATTCCATATTTATATTTTATCAAATTTATTAAGTTTATTTTTTACTATTACAATTTTTAACTTGAGGAATTCCGCTCCCTGAACAAATATGATAGCGTATCTACAAACAACCCCGTTCTGAATACATAGGTCATTTAGCTAGTAATATATTAATTCCAACTGATAAATACTATCAACTCTTTGATAAAGAGGTATTCGCAAAAACGTATTAGTACGACTAAGATTAGCTAAGAATTACAGTGATTTGAATGAGTGCAGAAGAAGATGATTTTGTAGAGGATATTACGAGCGAAATTCCAGCTGAAACTCTTGTTAGGTTTAATAACGATGAGCTTAGAGCAAGAGTATTCATAGATAAATACGCAATAAAGGACAACGATGGTGTTCTCCTTGAGAAGGTCCCAGAAGAAATGTGGAGAAGGGTTGCTAGGGAGATATCTTCTGTAGAGAGTGAGTCTCTGAGGGCTGAATGGGAAAACAAGTTCTATTGGTTACTAGAAAACTTCAGGATGGTTCCCGGAGGGAGAATCTTGTTTGGTGCTGGACAAGAGAAATTCAAAAGGAGAGTTACGCTTAACAACTGCTATGTTATTCCAATCAAGGACGACTCCCTGGAATCTATATTTGAATGGACCAAGGAAGCCGCAAGAACTTACTCTCTGGGGGGAGGGGTAGGTACAGATATAAGTATTCTAAGGCCGAGAGGGGCTCCAGTGAATAATGCAGCTCTAAAGTCTACAGGAAGTGTATCATTTATGAATATAATGTCTGAGACCACTGGTACAATTGGTCAATCCGGTAGACGGGGCGCTTTGATGATCACTATAAGAATAGACCATCCTGATATACTGGATTTCATAAAAGTAAAGAGAGATCTGAACCGCGTTCGGTACGCGAACATTTCGGTAAAGATTACCGACGAATTTATGAAGAGAGTAGAAGATGATGACAATTTCACACTTCGTTATGAAAGTAGCAAGGTCAAGAAAATTGAAAAAGTTGTACGGGCAAGAGAGCTATGGAACGAGCTCATAGAATCAGCTAGAAACTGGGCAGAACCCGGACTCATATTCTGGGATACTATGAAGAAAGAGAGTACGTCAGAATACAACGGAATGGATATACTCACCACTAATCCCTGTTCAGAAATCCCTCTAGAGGCATATGGAGCTTGCAATCTTGGGAACGTCAATCTTGCAGTGTTTGTAAAGAACCCGTTTGAAAACGCTGAAGTTGATTGGGAAGATCTCGAAAAGGCTGTAAGGTATACAGTTCGCTTCTTGGACGATGTAGTGGATTACAATATGTTCAAACATCCTCTGAAGCCACAGACAGATGAAGCTGGAAAAAGCAGAAGGATAGGTGTTGGCTTCACTGGTCTGGGTGATATGCTCATCAAGTTGAAGATTAAGTACGATACTCCAGAATCCATTAAATTTGTTGATTCGATGTTTTCGAGAATAATGAAAATGATATATGATGAAAGCACTCTAATAGCCGCTGAAAAAGGTACATTCCCAGCATTCGACCTTGAAAAACACTTGAAGTCTCCGTTCATATCCAGACTAGACCCGGAACTGATAGAAAAGATAAAGAAAAATGGGTTAAGAAATGTTGCTCTCATAACCGTGCCACCAGTCGGAAGTGGTTCTGCCCTTGCAGGTACTTCCAGCGGAATTGAACCTGTATTTGCGTTCTCTTATACCAGGAGAAGTGAATCACTTTCCAAACAGACGTTCAAAGTTTATCACCCTCTCGTAAGGGAATACATGGAACTCTACGGAGTCAAGGAGGAGAAGGACCTCCCTGAATATTTTGTGGAGGCTCATAAGATCGATCCTATGTTCAGGATCAAATTGCAGGCAACAATTCAGAAATATGTGGATCACTCTATTTCATCGACCGTGAATCTGCCATCATCAGTCTCTACTGATGAAGTTGGTAAGATTTACTTTGAAGCTTGGAAGGCTGGATGTAAAGGAGTGACAGTATATAGGGAAGGATCAAGAGAAGGTATACTGTTGACAAAGGAAGAAGCAAAGAAGAAAGAGCACAAGGAGTTTGAAAGGTCAACAGTCCTCACTGGGAGAACGATAGTATTTCCGCTTCTAGAAACCGGAAAATTATACACCACTATAAATTTTGATGAATCAGGTAGACCGGTTGAAATATTCGTAAATGTCGGCAAATCTGGATCAGAAGAAAAGGCATATTCAGAAGCAATTGGAAGGCTTCTCTCACTATACCTGCAACAAGGCGGGGACATTGCAAAGGTGGTCAGAGCACTCACAGGAATAAAGGGCAAGACGACCACATTTGTGGGTGGGTCTAAGATTACTTCTGTCCCGGACGGAGTCGCCAAAGCAATAGAAATTGCGATGAAGGGGGAGCCTCCACAATCCACACTGACAGGGAATTTTCTCGTGACAGCAATCAAGACAGAGGAAAAGAAGGAAAAGATTTTTGCAACCTGTCCAAAATGCAATAATGACACTCTAGTAATGGAAAATGGCTGTCTCACTTGTAAAACGTGCGGATATTCAAAGTGCGAATAAATCCATGGCATAGGTATAATCTTCTATTTTTTCACATTTTTATTTTATTAGATTATTCTAGTAATGGCTGATGGTTCCTGTGATTTTTCTGTCTAAGGGTTGAAATTTATGCTAGGTCCCTATTCAAGAGTGGGTAACGAATATATGCTTAATAGCTGGCTCTATGGCCTTCTTTTTGCAAACAGCCCTAGGAGACTGAAATGAGGTAGAGGCTTATGTTATGAACTTCTACCGATTATTTTCCCAATGAAGTTAGTTGCTCAAAAGCTATTAGAATGAGTTAAATTTAGTAAGTGATGAAAAAAGCTGAGGGGGGCAGTATCTTAAACAAAGCACTGATGAATGCAATCATTTCAGCAGTGATTGCAGTTTCAGCCGTGATACTGCTCATTCTTCTTTCTTTCACTCTCTTTTTATTGATAGATAGCTCATTTTTTACGAATTTGCCGGTGAGACCCTACTCAATATATCTCATAATAGCTATTTCGGCTTCTGTAATTCTCTTAGTCGTTTCACTTGTCTTCCTGTTCAGGAGCATAAAATCCATATCGCTGGAATCAAAAGAGAGTTCCAGTTTCCTTGGTAATAGTGGGGAATCAACTCAGGTACAATTCGATCAGGACGCGATTAAATATCTAGACGAGGGAGAACGGGAGATCTATATGATCCTTGTAGATGCTGGTGGGACAGTACTCCAAAGGGATATTGCAAGTGTCAAGGGCTATTCAAAAGCAACGATAACTCGAATACTGACAAGACTGGAAGCAAAGGGATTAGTAGAAAGAATAAGGCACGGAACCACAAATCAGATAGTGCTGAAAAGAGTTTCGAAACAAGTTTCACAGAAATGAAAGGTATTTCACGATGCATTTAAGAACTCTTTCAGTTTTAAAGTATATCAGGTGAAAAAATGAGAAATCATATATTTCGGTTTTTCTGGGTATTCATAGGGGTGATAGCAGCAGTAATAGTGATCTCAGCAGTCATAAATGCCATATTTATTCCCAGGTATCCTCCAGGAACGTATCCTTATAACGGGATGATGGGATTCGGCTGGGGGTATGGGCCGTTCTGGGGATTTGGAGCTTTCATGATGATTGTTCCTCTTTTTATCCTAATACTCTTTGTATTGTGGATAGTTGGTATAGCAAGAAATCATAACGGAACAAGTTATTATGATCAACATCAAGAGGATGCAATGGACATACTAGATCGGAGATTCGCTAGCGGATCCATAACACAGGAAGAATATAACAAGATAAAGGAACAGATAACCAGGAAATGACACGCTGAATTTTTCTATATTTTAATCATTATTTTTTTTATGTATTCTCTATATGGATAATGCGATCGCTTTATATACAAACAAGTTCTGTCGAAAGAGCATTAGCCACACGTCTCCGGCGATAGTGCCGATGATGGTTCTGAAATTAAGAACACATCAAGACGCAACGGCTGTGCAACAGTGGTAAGTATGGCAACGCCAAATCATTCAAGACACGGGTCTATGGGATACTATCCCAGAAAAAGAGCAAAATCAGAGATACCGCACATAAGGTCATGGCCACAGATCAATGAAGGTCCAAAACTCCAGGGATTCGTTGGATTCAAGGCTGGAATGACACATGCGCTGTTCGTTGATTACAGGAAGAGCAGCACAACTGCGGGGTCTGAAGTTGCATCGTCCGTAACGGTGATTGAGGTCCCACCCCTTAAGGTGGTGGGTATCAGACTATACGGTAGAGATGCATATGGAGAGCATACGATAGCAGAAACTTACGATAGTGGATCTATCAATGAACTGAAAAAAGTGCTACCTGTATCGAAGGACTATAAACCTAAAGAAATAGATGGCACAGATGCAGTTGACGTAAATGTTCTAGTTCTGATACAAAACGATAAGGTTAAGGCAATTTCAAAGAAAGTTCCCGACATTACTGAAATTAGGGTTGGCGGTGGATCGATAAAGGAAAGAATAGATTACGCAAAGTCAATCCTCGGAAAGGAGGTAAGTTTCGATTCATTTTCAAGATCAGGAAAATTTGTTGACATAATTGCAGTGACGAAAGGCAAAGGATTTCAAGGCCATGTGAAGAGATGGGGGGTAAAACTTCTTCCACGCAAAAACAGGAAACACAGAAGAATGATAGGTACCCTAGGACCATGGCATCCAGATTGGGTTAGGAACACGGTTCCGCAAGCTGGTCAGATGGGTTTCCATCAAAGGACTGAGTTCAACAAAAGGGTACTATACTATGGAAAACCTGAAGAGAAGGCAATAACACCTAAAGGTGGATTCCTCAACTACGGTGAAGTAGTGAACAGCTATATACTTGTTCACGGAACTGTCCCTGGATCTACAAAGAGAATAGTTAAACTGAGGGACCCTGCCAGGCAGACGGTACCGGATGTGGAGAAGGTAGGTATGAGTTACGTATCAGTTGAAAGCAAGCAGGGGGCGTGAAATGACAAATCTATTTTCACTTGATGGAAAGGTAATGAAGAGTGTTGATCTTCCGGACGCATTCAAATTCCCAATAAGAAATGACCTGATAATAAGGTTCACAAACGCGTATCAATCAAATGGAAGGACACCATATGGGAGCTACTGGTTTGCAGGAAACAGAAGGGTCGGGCATAACATGGGACCCAACCACGGAATATCGAGGTATCCTAGGGTGGCTGGCAGTTCAAGAGGAGTTCTTCTTAGCAATGCAAGAGGAGGAAGATCAGCCCATCATCCGACAACTGCAAAGGACTGGAATCTCAAGGTAAACAAGAAGGAAAGGGTGCTGGCCAAGCTTTCTGCATTATCCAGCACAGTCTCACCTGAGCTAGTAAGGAAGAGGGGTCACAAATTCACCATCGACAGTCTCCCGGTAATTCTTGAAGACAGGTTTGAACAGATAGAGAAGACGAAGGAAGCAACAGATGTTCTGGTCAAGGTGGGAGTCTTTGACGATATAGTAAGGTCGAAAGAAGGAACAAAGATCAGGGCAGGAAGGGGGAAAAGTAGGGGAAGAAAGTACGTCACTCCCAAGAGCATTCTCTTCTTGGTCAGAGACAAATCACACATCTGCAAAGCGCTCAAGAACCTTCCAGGAGTAGACATAGTCAGACCAGAGGAATTGAACGCTTATGTTCTGGCACCCGGTGGCCATCCCGGAAGGTTACTAGTGGTGACTGAGGGTGCACTCAACGATCTGAGAGGGTGGAAGACATGAAAAGTCCATATGACATTCTTCTCAAACCGTTTGTAACAGAAAAGTCAATGCTGCAGATAGAAAGGGAGAACAAGATCTGGTTCATAGTCTATGAAAGGGCAACTAGGACACAGATCAAGAATGCCGTAGAAGAGATATCGGGTATGAAGGTAAGCAACATAAACATACTGAGGGACAAGGAAGGGAAGAAAGCTATAGTGAAAATATCTAAAGATTTCTCGGCCGAAGAGCTTGCTACCAAGCTGGGAATATTCTGAGGTGAAAATATGGGAAAGAGAATAGTAGTTCAAAGGAGAGGAAAGGGCGGGCTTACTTACAGAAGCCCCAGCCATAGACATTATGGTCAGATCAAATATCCTAAGGAAGAAAACTGGGAGGGTAGGGTCGAGAAGCTATTGAGGGACCCAGGACATTACGCTCCAGTAGCAGTAGTCAAGATGAGTGACGAAAGCAACAGGAACTTTATTGCACACACCGGTATGTTTGCAGGACAAAGGATAAGAGGTGGTGGAGATGCCCCCTCCAACGTGGGGAATACCCTTCCGCTGGGTCTTATTCCAGACGGGTCAGTTGTTTATAATGTTGAGATCAAGCCAGGGTCTGGCGGGAACATAGCTAGGACTCCAGGCTCCTTCTGCACAGTCGTTGCCCACGGAGAAAATGTTACACTGAAACTTCCTTCAGGGAAGATGAGGGACATAAAGCCTTCATGCCTCGCGACAATAGGTGTTACCGGAGGCGGAGGAAGAAATTCAAAGCCATTCCTGAAGGCAGGAAAGAAAATACACGCTTATCAGAGCAGAGCAAAACGCCCCTATACTGTGAGAGGGGTCGCAATGAATGCGGTCAACCACCCACATGGTGGTGGAAATCACCAACACGTAGGGAGACCGTCCACGGTGGGAAGAAATACACCACCTGGAAGAAAGGTTGGAAGACTATCCCCAAGGAAGAAGGTGAAGACAAATGCCTGAAGATAAGAGATTGAGATCACAGAAGGCAATAAAGAGGTCCAAGAGGAAGGCAACGAAGGCAATATCGGAGAGAGGGAAGGAGATCCTCTACAGGGGCAAGACGCTCGACGAGCTTCTGGCCATGGAGCCTGCGGAATTCCTGAAGATGATCCCGGCAAGGGCTAGAAGATCACTGAAAAGAGGGTACAATATTGAACAGCAGAGGCTTCACGATAGGCTTCTTGAAAAGGACTCAGTAAGGACAAGGGTTAGGGACCTCATAATTATCCCACAGTATGTGGGAAAGACTGTTTCTGTTTACAACGGACATCTATATCAAACATTTTCCATAAAGGAAGAGATGATAGGCCATTATCTTGGCGAATACTCTCAGACAAGGAAGGAAGTTAAGCACTCCGGACCGGGAGTAGGTGCGACTAGGGGATCGAAGTTCCTCCCGCTTAAGTGAGGTCATAAGATGAAATATGTACTTGAAACAGATAAAAAGAAAAGTGCAAGGGCCACATCGGTGAACACTCCTATCTCGCCCAGAGACGCGCTCGAAATTGTGAGAACTATCAAGGGGATGAAATTAGACAGCGCTAAGGACTACCTGGAAAGAGTCATAGAAAAGAAAAGCGCAGTTCCGTACAGGAAGTTTCTTGATTCAGTATCCCACAAAAGGGGAGTAGGACCTGGAAGATATCCGGTTAGGGCTGCAAAGTATGTCCTTGAAACGCTGACGAACGCTGAGAATAACGCAGAATTCAAACAGTTAGATGCTGATAAGTTGATAATAAAGAGTGCCGTTGCTCAGCCAGCGCCTCCCATCAAATACTATACCTATAAGGCGTTTGGTTCCAGTGGCAAGTTCTATAGAGAGAGGGTACACATCCAGATTATTCTGGAGGAGTTGGGTGAATCAGAATGAAGGAACTAAAATTTCTTAAGGAGAACATCAGAAGGCAATTGATAAAAGAGTATCTTGTACACGAGATAGGTGATGCGGGATTCGGTGGAGTGGACATTCAGAGGACACCCCAGAATACCATAGTCATGCTCAGAGTAGAACGCCCTGGACTGGTAATAGGGAGAAGAGGTTCAAAGATCAAGAACATGGAACTTACGCTAGAAAAGAGGTTCAATCTTACAAGTCCGCTTATAAGGGTAGAAGGAACAGAGGAACCCGGTCTTAATGCCCAGATAATGGCGCAGAAGCTTGCACGATCAATAGAGAAGGGATGGCATTTCAGGAGGGCTGGTCATAGCACTCTCAAGAGAATAATGGACTCAGGAGCCAGGGGAGGACAGATCAGGATGGGAGGCAAGCTGACGGGTGAGAGGGCAAGAAGTGTCAAATACACCTCGGGGAAGGTGATCTCTTCCGGGTATCCATCGGAGTCAATAGAAAAGGGGTTTGCAGTTGCAATGACAAAACCAGGTATCATTGGTATATCAGTTAAGATCCTTAGAAAGAATGTCAAGCTGCCGGATGATATCCAGATAAGGAAAGTGGATTTCGGGGAGGTGAAGAGCGATGGAGGAAATGAGGGCAAAATCGATACGCAAAATGAATAAGGAAGAGATAGAGAAGAAATACGCTGACCTCCGAGAAGAGCTGATGAGGGAGAGAGGTATTTCCGCGATGGGAGGAGCACCTCCTAGCCCGGGAAAGATTGAATCCCTAAGGAGACAAATAGCAAGGATGGAAACTGTACTGAGGGAGTCAGAGAAATGAAGGACGACAAGATTTTCAGAGACTTAACGCCGCTAGATGAGATAGCGAGAGAATCGCAGGTAATCACGATAGAGACCGACAAGAGAAGGTACGGAAAATGGGTCACAATAGTTTCAGGATTCGATCCACACTCTGAAGACATAAAGGAGCTGGCAAAAACTCTCAAGAAGAAAACAGCAACTGGCGGAACTGTAAAGGGAGAGAAGATTGAATTGCAGGGGGACCAGAGGGACAGGGTAAAAAGGGTCCTAGAGGACATGGGATTCAAGGTGGAGATTTCAGAATGAACCCTTACCTTACTGATGTAATTGGAACTAATGTTAAGATGATCAAACATTCCGATCCCACGATAGCTGGATTGGAGGGCAGGGTAGTAGACGAGAGAAAGAATATCCTGATCCTAGAGACGACCAAGGGGGAGAGGAACGTCCCCAAGACAAAAGGAATAATGTTAATTGAAGGCAAAGAGGTCAACCTTGAGAAAATGAGGTTCAGGCCCGAGGACAAAATGAAGAAAATAAGGAGGAAAGGAAGGCAATGAGAAACATAGGCATAGAAGTCAAAGAGCCCAAGGAAGAGTGCACCGATTCGAAGTGCCCGTTTCATGGAGAACTTGGAGTGAAATCACCAGTGATAGAGGGTAAGATCACTTCAATTTCGATGAAGGGCACGGTAACGGTCATCAGGGAGTACTTCAAGAAGAACGAGAAGTACGAGAGATATGAGAAAAGGAGAAAGAAGTATCACGCACACCTTCCCGGGTGTATCCACGTGAAGCTTGGCGACACCGTAAAGATTGCTTATGCCAGGCCTCTGGCAAAGTCGGTATCGTTCGTTGTCATCGAGAGGGAGGGAGAGGAATGAAAGGACTGGCGGGAACACAGATAAGAGGGCTTCCATTAGGGGCGAGGCTTGAATGCGCAGACAACTCAGGAGCAAAGATAATCTCGCTCATAAATGTGAAGGCATACCACAACACCAAGAGTAGGATTCCGGCTGCATCCGTAGGTGACATGATAATTGCATCGGTGAAAAAAGGATCACCCGAGATGAGGAGGAAAGTCGTTTACGCAGTGGTGATAAGACAGAGAAAGACGTTCCGGAGACAGGACGGGCTGATGGTCGAATTTGAGGACAATGCAGCAGTCCTTGTACAGGACAACGGAGAGACCAGAGGAACAGAAATCAAGGGACCAGTGGCAAAGGAGGCTGCCGAAAGATGGCCAAGGGTTGCAGCTCTAGCCAGCTCTATTGTGTGAGGTGAGAAGATGAAAAACATGAATGTTCATCTATCAAAGGACCTGATTTCGAAGTATGGTATCAGGAATTTCCCTGTAAGAAAGGGGGATATGGTCCGAATCGTTAGGGGAGACGCGGAGAAGGACGAGAAACTGAATATTGTAGGAAAGGAAGGAAAGGTAATCAAGATAATGACCGGCGAGGGTAAGGTAGTTGTCGAGAACATAAATATTGCAAAGGCAGATGGGAAGATGAAACCAAGGAAGCTCGATCCATCTGCGCTTGTTCTAACAAAGATAGTGCTTGAGGACAAGAAGAGGAAGGAAAGATTGACTAAACTAGCATCCTTCAGAAATAAGGTCGTGGAAGAAGAACCTGAGCCTGAGCCAGCAGTAAAGGAAGTTGAAGAGGAAAAGAAAGAGGTAACGGGGCCGGAGGTCCCGGAAGATGATGTTGAGACTGAGGAAGAGGAGGAAGAGAAAGATGAGTAAGCACGTTAAGAGGCTAGCATCTCCAGTGACGTGGAAGCAGCCTAGAAAGAAATTTGCATGGTCTGTTAGATCTAGGGCAGGACCACATCCGTTGAAGGCAAGTGTGCCACTTATGGTAGTAATAAGGGATGTCCTAAAGTTTGCAGATACTGCTAAAGAAGCCAGGAACATAATCTCCAGAGGTAAAGTGGAAGTCGACGGAAAGATCGTGAAGGATTATCAGAGACCCATAGGGTTCATGGATGTACTCTCCATAAAGGATTCAGGGGTTGCAAAGAGGGTGCTCGTGGACAAGAGAGGTATGTTCGTCTTTGCAGATCTCAATCCACAGGACGCAAACTGGAAACTTGTAAAGGTTACTGGAAAGTCTATATCTAAGGGAGGTAAAATCCAGATAACCACTCACGACGGAAGGGTCATTCTTTCAGATGATAAAGATGTGAAGAGGGGAGATACGCTTAAAATCAGCATTCCGGAACAGAAGGTCCTTGAGGTTTTCCCCATGACAAAGGAAACGTCCGTCTATGTTACAGGCGGAGCTCATAAGGGCACGATAACGACGATAAAGGAGATCAACGTCTCCAGGAGTTACCAGGAGAACACGGTTGAGAGCAATGACAACTTTACCACTACGATGTCAAACGTATTTGTGCTTGGGAAATCAAAGGGCGAAATAGCCATACCTGGAGGTGCTTAAAATGGTTGATATGAGAGACGTTGTCATAGATAAGGTGACTATCAACATAGGAGTGGGCGAATCAGGTGAGAAACTTGAGAAGGCAAAGAGTGTCATTAAGCTACTAACAAGCGGAAACCCGACACTAACGAAAGCGAGGAGAACCAGCAGAGAATTTGGAATAAGGCAGGACCAGCCGATAGGTGTGAAAGTAACGCTCAAGGGAGAAGAGATGGACAGGTTCCTCAGAGCAGCTCTCTGGGTAAAGAACAACAAATGCCTGAGCTATTCCTTTTCTGAACAAGGTAGCTACAGTTTCGGCATATCAGATTACACAGATTTCAAGGGAATGAAGTATAATCCAGAAATAGGAATATTTGGAATGGACGTTGTCGTCACCTTCAAGAGAAGGGGAGGATACAGGGTTGCCAGGAGATGGTTATCTCCGAGGAAGGTACCGAAGAAAATCAGGGTCAAAAGGGAAGAAATGATGAAATTCATGAAAGAGAACTACAATGTTGAAATACTGGAGGTGGGGTGATTGGCACAGACAAAACTTGCGCCCAAAAAGAAGTACGGAAGGAAGGATGGTTGCGAAAGATGCGGAAGAAAGAGAGGACTCGTGAGGAGGTACAATTTACATCTTTGCAGACAGTGCTTCAGGGAAATCGCACCCGAACTTGGGTTTGAAAAATATTCGTGAGGTGATTAAATGGGAGATACATTAAACGATGCACTGACTTCAATAAAGAACGCCTCAAAACTAGGAAGGCTGGAACTGGATGTACGTGCTTCCAACCTAGTAGGAAGGGTCCTGAGGGTTTTCCAGAAGTACGGTTATATTGAAGAGTACGAGTACGTTGAAAATGGTAAGGGTGGCCTCTTCAAAGTCAAGGTTGCAAAGACTGTAAACAACTGCGGAGCGATAAAGCCAAGATTCTCGATAAAGAGAGAAGACCTGGAAAGATGGGAGTCAAGATACCTGCCGGCGCAGGATATAGGCATTCTCGTGATATCTACTACCTCAGGCGTTATAAGCAATGCCGAGGCCAAGAAGAAAGGTACAGGAGGAAGGGCACTTGCCTTCATTTACTGAGGTGATATGAATGGAAAAAGTTATAGAAATTCCAAAGGGAGTAAAGGTGAAATTGGAAGGTTTCTCGTTCGAGGCTCAGGGTCCTAAAGGAAAGGTCAGCAAAATATTCAAGAATGAATATGTGGCTATGGAGCTGAAGGACAAGAATATCAGGATATTCACAAAGAGAGAGAAGAAGACAGACTTAGCCGTAGTTGGAACGTGGGGGAGCATAGTTAACAGCGCGTTCATAGGTGTCACAAAGGGCTACATTTATACGATGAAAATTGTGTACGCCCACTTCCCTGTCAAGGTGACGGTGAAGGGGAACCAGGTCTTGCTTGATAACTTCCTCGGAGAAAAGAGTCCTAGGAAGATCACGTTAGGCCCCGATACAAAGGTGACGGTGAAGGGGGATCTGGTGACGGTAGAGGGAAGTGATCTGGAGGTAACAGGAAACGCAGCCGCCAGTATAGAGAGAATGAGCAAGATAAAGGGGTTCGATCCAAGGGTCTTCCAGGATGGGATATATATCGTCAGGAAGGGTGATGTAGTTGAAGGCTGAACTCGACAATGACGGAAAAAGGCTGCTAAGCATCCGGAACAGGATGAACAGGAAGAGGCCAGCGTTTCACAGACAGGAATGGTTCAGATATGTAAGGCTTGGATCTTCCTGGAGAAAGCCAAGAGGGAAGCATTCAAAGCTCAGGGAAAAGAAGGGTTACAGGCATGCATTCGTTGAATCTGGTTATAGAGGACCTGCCAGAGCAAGATATCTTCATCCAACAGGGTTCAGGGAAATTTACGTTTCCAGTATTATGGACCTTGATAGTATCAATCCAAAGACGGACGCTGCAAGAATCAGTTCTACAGTAGGCAGAAGGAAGAGAATGATAATTCAAGAAAGGGCGAAGGCACTTGGGGTTAAAATCCTAAATGAGGTGAAATGATGCCAACTCTAAGTCCACAGAAGAGGATGGCAGCTTCCATTCTTAAATCTGGGATGTCCAGAGTATGGATGGACACAAAGAGCGTTGAAGACATAGCGGAAGCTGTGACGAGAGATGACGTCAGGAAGCTCATAAAGAGGAATGTTATACAGAAGAAGCCGGCGAAGGGCAATTCTAGGGCAAGATTCAAGGTGGCTAAGGCCCAGAGAAACAAGGGAAGGAGAAAGGGCCAGGGATCAAGGAAAGGTACTAAGAATGCCAGAGACCCAAGGAAGAGGAAGTGGGTAAGAAGCATAAGGTCCATGAGAAACGCATTGAAGGAGATGCGTGACTCGGGTAAGATTACGCGCAAGGATTACAGGGTCTTCTACAAGAAGATAAAAGGCGGAGCACTGAGAAGTAGGAATGCACTGCTGCTCCACATGCGCGAAGAAGGGGTCCTGAAGGGTGAGTGATGTGAAGTCAAGATACATAATGCCATTGAAAAGAAGAAGACTCAAGAAGACTGACTATAATAAAAGACTGGCACTCATCAAAGGGGGAATGCCAAGGGCTGTCATCAGGAAATCACTGATGAACATGAAGGTTGACATAGCTGAGTATGCGGTAAATGGTGACAGGATAGTTGCACACGGCTCTACTATTGAGCTGAAGAAGTTCGGGTGGAAGAGTCCAACAGGAAACACACCCGCAGCGTATCTAGCTGGATATATTGCAGGTTTAAGGGCCAAGAAAAAGGGGATAAAGATAGTGGTCGTCGATGTTGGACGACAGAAGGTTGTCAAGGGTGGAAAGTTAATGGCTAGCGTTCATGGGCTGGTTGACTCTGGTCTTAAGGTACCGGTCGACAAGAAATTCCTGCCCAAAAAGGATAGGCTGTACGGAAAACACCTTAAAACAATCAAGGAAAATTCTATTGATGAAGTGAAGAAAGCAATGGAGGAATCACTGTGACAAAAGAAGAGATAGAGTGGATACCAAGGACCAGACTTGGAAAAATGGTAAAGGAAGGGAAGATAAAATCGATATCAGAGGTAATAGGAACTCACATACCCATAAGGGAAGCTGGTATTGTTGACACCCTTGTACCAAACCTTGAAGATGAGGTAATAGAGATAAAGATGGTCCAGAAGATGTCAGATTCTGGCAGGAAGGTAAAGTTTGCTGCGACCGTTGTGATCGGGAACAAGGACGGTTACGTAGGAATGGGCCACGGGAAGGCAAAAGAGACTGGAGATGCCATACAGAAGGCAATAGAGAATGCAAAGATAAATCTGACAGAGATAAAGAGGGGGTGTGGTTCTTGGGAATGTGGCTGTGGCAGGAGTCATACGCTCCCGTTCGAAGTTATGGGAAAATCCGGTTCAGTCAGAGTGTACCTGAAGCCTGCTCCTCAAGGAGTAGGACTCGCAATTGGAGACATCCCAAAGAAGGTACTTTCTATAGCAGGCATATCAGATACTTGGGGTTTCTCGGAAGGGCACACCAAGAGCACGGTGAATTTCGCCTATGCAACCTTCAATGCACTGAAGGAAACGTCCAAGTTCAAGATAAATGAGAAGCTTAACCTAACTACCCCAATATATAAGGGAGGTGTAATGAATGTTAGCAGTGATAAAAGTCAGGGGAAGCAATAAGACGGATGTGGACATAAGGAGAGCTTTCCAGGAGCTCAGGCTGCTCAAGAATAATCATCTAGTACTCGTGGATGAGTCTCAGATAGGGCAGATAAGGAAGGCCAAAGATTACGTTACCTGGGGCGAAATCGATGAAGAACATATCCTGAAACTTCTACAAGAAAGAGGAAGGATTACCGGGAATAAACCCCTTGACGATACTGTTTTAAACGAACTTGGTTTGGGGAGCCTAAAGGAAGTGGCGTCTAAGCTTATGGAAGGGAGTCTCAAGATCAAGGATATAGAGAATATGAAACCTGTGTTTAGGATGAATCCGCCCAAGAAGGGGTATCATTCCACGAAGAGGACGGTCAAGACAAAGGGTGCCCTAGGATACAGGGGGAAAGACATAAACAAACTAATAGACGCTATGCTGGAAGGTGGTAAGAGTGGTCAAGGAGAAAACTAAGAAATACAGAGGATCCTCATACGGCAGAGGTCACAAGGCCGGAAGGGGCAAGGGAAAGAGAGGAGGAAGCGGAATGGCCGGCCTGGGAAAGCACAGATGGATCTGGATGGTTAAATACATGCCAGACCACTACGGTGTCCATGGATTCACTAGACACGCCCAGAAATCAAATATCAAGGCCATAAATATAGGTGATCTTGACAGGACATCTGAAAGACTGTTGGAGACCGGAATGGCTCAGATCGAAGATGATAAGATTAAGATCGATTTAGAAAAAATGGGATATGCTGTTCTCCTTGGAGGGGGACAGATAGGAAGACCATTTAGCATAAAGGTAGGAAGGGCAACGGAGAGAGCTATTGAGAAGGTAAAAAGCGCAGGGGGAGAGGTAGAAACTAATGGCGGAGATAAAGAGGAATAGACTCGTTTCCATACCTCTGATTCTCGTATTTGCCCTTAACGTATACATAGACTACAGGTACGCTAAAGGCAATATTTCTTATACCGTATTGCTCTCGCTTTTCTTCTCACCTCTGTACTACCTAACATATCTTCTGCTGTCTTACCGCGGAGAGGGTTCAAAGCTGTACGGATGGAAGGGCCTCGTCGAGAGACTTCCAGCTGTAAAGAGACCTGGAAGACACGTCAGATTTAAAGAAAAGTTCCTCTGGACAGCACTTGTGCTCATAATTTACTTCGTGCTGTCAAACATATTCATATACGGACTCGACAGGGCGCAGATAATAGATGTCTTTGCATCCTTCAGGTCGATCTTTGCTGGACAGGCAGGGTCTATAATGGACCTGGGAATTGGCCCGATAGTTACTGCGAGTATCATAATGCAGCTATTCGTAGGTGCGAAGATAATAAACATAGACCTAACCAAAAGCGAAGACAAGGCTCTATACCAGGGAGCCCAGAAATTACTCGTTGTAGTAATGATATTCGTGGAAGCGGTTCCTCAAGTGTTCGGTTACCTTCCCCCAGACCCGGCATTTATATCTGCCCTAAATGGTGCAGCGCCTGGCTATGGGCTACTTTTAGCTAGACTTTTTATAATATTACAAATATTCTTCGGTTCTTATCTCTTGTTCTTCATGGACGAACTGATCTCCAAATGGGGTATTGGTTCGGGAGTATCTTTGTTTATCGCAGCTGGTGTTTCCCAAGCCCTTGTACTTGGTACTCTGAATTGGGTACCGATTACATCTGGTCAGGCACTTTCAGTCCTCAATCCACCAACAGGTGCACTTCCAAAAACGTTCTATCTTTTCAGTCACTTCAGTTCAACACAGTTATTTTCCGGCGGCCTTGAGCGTATAATATTCTCTCCTCCAAATCCACTGATTGCCCTCTTAGGTACGATATTCATATTCTTCCTGGTGGTATGGGCACAGAATGTCAAGGTGGAGCTCCCATTAGCACATGAAAGGGCAAGGGGTGCAAGAGGCAGGTATCCAATTCAGCTGATGTATGCATCAAATATACCTGTAATACTTGCGTCTGCTGTTCTTGCTAATCTATCCATGTGGAGTCTGATTTTCTGGACAAATCCTACTCTTGCTCATGTGCCCATCCTAGGCCACGATTTCCTTTTCGGGGCCTATCCTACGTCCGCGCTTGCAACACAGCTTAACATACAGACCACATCCCCTATAGGAGGACTTGCGTGGTATCTTCAAAACCCTAATGGTATAGCGAACTGGCTATTCCCTATGCTTCAGCCATCAGTATACCAAGCACAACTCCTTGGTCATCCTCCGTGGGAAATGGGTCTCCACGTTCTAGCTTATGTCACTTTCATGGTGGGCGCATCAATACTGTTCGCTAAGTTCTGGATTGAGACAACCAACATGAATTCCGAGGGGGTTGCTAAACAGATTCAGAGCTCTGGTATGCAGATTCCTGGTTTCAGGAGGGATCCAAGGGTCCTCAAAAGGGTATTGGACAAGTATATCCCAGCCATCACCATCTTCAGTGGTGCCGCTGTGGGTTTTCTAGCTGCAGGCGCAGACATGATAGGGACGGTGGGAAACGCTTCTGGAACAGGGGTCCTGCTAACTGTAGGTATAGTCATACAGTTGTACCAAGCCATGGGTAAGGAACAGTTGACTGAAATGTATCCATTCATGAGAGACTTCTTCGGGGGGCTATAGATGAAAGTGATAATAGGAGGAATACCTGGAGTGGGAAAGACAACAGTACTGGATGAACTTGTGAAGGAGGGGTTCAGAGTGGAAAACTACGGTGACGCCATGCTGAAAGAGGCAATTTCCCGGAACTATGCAAAGAACAGGGACGAGCTGAGAAAACTTCCAGTAGATAAACAGAAAGAGATACAGAAAGTTGCGGCCGACAAACTGGCACAGTATAATGATGTGATAATTGATACACACTTTTCCATAAACACTAAAGGGGGATATCTTCCAGGGCTTCCAGTAAAGGTCTTGGAATTAATCAACCCTGACCTATTTATCTCAATAGAGGCCGATCCTCTTGAAATTTTCGAAAGGAGGAAGAACGATCCTAGGAGAAACAGAGACAAAGACTCCCTGGAGAAAATAAGGGCTCACTTGGAGGCAAACAGAAGTTATGGAATAACTTATTCTGCGATGACAGGCTCTCCATTCCTGGTAGTAATGAATGAAAATGGAAAAGTCAAGGAAGCATCTGCAAAAATAATATCCGTCATAAGGCCAAACGACGGAGGCGAACAATGAGTCAAGGTAGATCTACTCCACCACAGACAAGAGAACAGCAACAGGCTATGTCCTCGGGAATGAGGACACAGATGCTGTACTTCTTGGTCATGATCCTTCTTCTTTTCGTTTACACAATACCCACGCTTAGAACTCTCTTTGCAATTCCCATGATATACATATTACAGCCATTCATCGGATTCGGATTCAAGGAACCTCTCTTCACAATTCTCATATCAGCACTTATAACTGGATTCGTAAACACTATTGCCAGGCATTTTTTCACTGACTATTTTGCAATGGCAGAGATGCAGCACAAAAACAAAAAACTTCAAGAACGTTACAGGGAGGCCATAAGAACCAAGGACAAGGCTGAAATGAATGCAGTAAGGGCAGAGCAGTCAAAGTCAATGCAGGATTCAATGAAACTGACGCAGCAACAGATGAAACCAACTTTCGTCACTCTCATACTTACCGTACTCATTTTTGCGTGGCTGATAGGATTCATGGATCAAGCAAAGGTGCTGGGAACGACTTTCATATCATATCCATTCTCGGCCCAGACAGGGAACATGATGTACCTCTTCCATGGATTTTACGTATGGATAGGCCTTTACTCACTGTTCTCACTAATTTTCACTTATCCACTGCAGTATACGTTGAAATTATGGTACATGAGGCGGAGTGTAAGGAATGAGGGTAACTATATCGGGCCCACCGGGCAGCGGTAAGACAACGGTTGCAGAAATAGTAAGCAACAGATTGTCTTACGAGCTTATTACAGGTGGAAAGATTTTCAGAGAGAAAGCAAAGGAAATGAACATGTCATTAGCAGAACTTGGATCGGCCGCAGAGAATGATGAAAAGTACGACAAGATGCTAGATGACTACTTACTGGATATCATGAAGAGCAGGAATAACCTGGTAGTAGAATCCAGATTGTCTGGCTGGTTGTGCTATCTCAACAGTATAGAAGCCTTCAAGGTTTTTGTTGATGCAAAGGAGGAAGTTAGACTTGAGAGGATAAGGAATTCCATTCAGAGCAGGGAAGAGGAGATGGGAGACAATATACTGTTCCAGATGAGGGAAAGACAGGAGAGCGAGTGGGAACGCTATAAGAAATATTATGGAATAGATTACAGGGATACGTCAATATATGACCTTGTCCTAGATGCCAGCAACGATAGGGCAGAAAAGATTGCAGAGGTGATAATCGATGGCCTCAATCTTCGGAAAAGAACCATCTGAGAGAACCATAGAGGAAAGGATCAGTTATGGATTCGTTGTAATAGATAAGCCGAGAGGACCAACATCGCACCAGGTTTCCGCTTGGGTAAAGGAGATACTGGGTATTTCAAAGGCTGGTCATGTTGGTACACTTGATCCAAACGTTACAGGTGTTCTTCCAGTTGGTCTTGAGAAGGCTACAAGACTGGCAGACTTTCTTCACGAGCAGGGAAAGGAGTATGTCGGTCTAATGCTTCTTCACAAGCAAGTAGATATGGATAAAGTTGAAGGAATATTCAAGGAATTCACAGGAGAAATATTTCAGTTCCCTCCGCTAAGGTCAGCAGTAGCTAGAAATCTCAGAAAGAGAACAGTTCATTCACTCCAACTGCTGGAGATTAAGAATAGGTATGTCCTGTTTAGGGCGGACGTGGAATCGGGAGTATACATAAGGACGTTATGCAGGGACATAGGCGATGCTCTCCTCGTCGGAGCAAATATGGTCGAACTTAGAAGGACAAGAAGTGGACCAATAGATGAATCATACCTATCGACACTGCAGAAATTGAAGGACGCCTATACTCTCTACAAGGAGGGAGACGATAAACTGCTTTCTGAAATGATAATCGATCCAGAACAGGTCACGAAAGACTATCCAAGGATAGTGATAAAGGAAAGTGCGATAGATGCAATGGCACATGGAGCAACTGTTTTCAGAAAGGGCATTATCGAAGATCTCTCAGAAGGTAATACTGTCAGGATCATGAGCCCCAAGGGAGAGCTACTGGGAATGGGAGTAAGAGAAGGTGTTAATGTTAAACCCACTGTCGTCCTCGTAGACAGGAATATTTATCCCAAGGGCTGGAAGAGCAGCTGAATTAATCAAAAAAAGATTTTAATCATCCCTTTATTGTAGAAGTGTGTACAGTTTCCTCGCTCCTATCCTAATTGCACTCACACTTGGATATCTTGCAACGCTGATTGCGAGACTGACTGGAACTGTATACATCCCTTATCTGATACTTCTCGGAATATTAGTTGGGCCAGTGCTTTACCTAATTAGACCAAGCGAAGCACAGGTGCTCTTCTACAATTATATAGGACCGATAGGAGCAGCATTCATCATATTAGCTGAATCTGCCAAGATTCCCAGGTATCTAATCAGACGGGTAGTAAAGCCTCTATCGATGATGCTCACATTTGTCCTTTTCGTAACAGGGATAACGACCGGGGTCGTCCTTGTCTTCATGCTCAGGGCACCTGTATGGGTAGGGTTCATGGTTGGGGCAATAATTTCATCTACAGATCCGGCATCAATCATAACTTCTCTCAGGAAATCTAAGGTATCGGAAGTTCCTTCCACCCTTCTAGTTACGGAGTCGGTGTTCAATGATCCATTTTCTTTCCTTTTCCTGATAACTGTAATCCTTATATTCTTCCCAAAAAACATTTCTTACATACAATCGTCGCCCTTCGTATTCAACAATATCATACTTTATATCATCATTACTCAAGGATCGTTTCCTATACTAATTTCCGGTGCACTCTTTGGTCTTCTCTATTTTCTAAGGATCAAATTGCCGAAAGATTTCAAGGAATACTATACTGCCATGTTCCTTCTTTTTGGATTGTCAGCCTATTCCATTACAGTTTTGGTCGGCGGCTCCGGGTACATGGCTGCTGCAATATTCGGGGTACTCTCAGGTAATTTCATGCCGAGAGATCCAGAATTCGAAAGCTACAAACTGTTTATGGATGACCTATCTACGTTCGCTGCCATACTGATATTCGTTTTCCTCGGTGCTTCTATCAGCCTCCCTATCCTAATTAAGTTTCTGATACCAGGGGTGCTGATAGCACTTATTCTGATATTCATAATCAGGCCTCTTGCCGTAGTCCTGGCTGGTTCCGTAGACACGAGCGTTAAGTACGAAGACCTTCTTTTTGTTGGCCTGGAGGGGACAAGAGGAATTTTTCCCGCTATATTAGCTCCAACCATCCTCATTATGGGAGAAGCAGCAAACAACGTTCTAATTCAGTACTGGGGGCAGGCTATTGAGGCCATTGTTCTCGTGATCGTATTCACATCCCTAACAGTACAACCGCTTCTTATGGGTAGGATTTACAAAGCACTTCACAAGAACGACAATACCTAGCCAACACTGAATATGACAGGAGGAATAGCAGAAGAAAAGAACAGAGCAACTTCGTTAATGCTATTCTAGATATTTTCGAACTCCTCACTTACATCAATTATAACTTGCTCCATCAGTTTGTCAATGTTCCTGGCGGAAAACTCTCTTAGACCTCCCATCTCGCTTTTGACTTTAGCGATGAACTTGGAGTTTTCTGTGAAAATGTCGAAGTGAACAAGCAATTCTTCCATGAGCGGTGATATATATTCCGTATAAATTTTTTTAGATTTGATGTAACTGGTCAGTCTGATGTGGACTTCAACCTGGATGAGTCTCCCTTCTTGTGATGAGTTTCGGTACATCCCTTATGAAATTCCTCCTCCTCAGCTTCTGGGTATAGAAGATGGAGAAGAGCCTGTCGTACGCTTCTGATCCACGGGGTGATCTCGTCCCTCCAGATACCTTCCTGTATATCACTGAAGGTCTTAACGCTCTCTCAGCCCTGTTGTTTGTCGGTTCCACGTTGGAATCAACAACGAATCGGAAGAGCCACTCCCTCTTCCGCTTGAGGAGATTGTCTACGAACTTCCTTGTCCTGAGATGCTCGTAACCCGTGTCTAGCAGGAACACCAACCTCTGGTACAGCTCATCTATGTCTTCAGATGTACCATTCCCATTGAACGATTTGGCCTTATCGTATATCTTCTGGAGGGATTCCTTTATCCTCCTTCCCTCTTCTCCATAGAAATCCTCCAGTTCCTTTGCGTCTGATATGATATGAGACCAGCAGTACTGCTGCGGATTCTTTGTCTTGGATGCAAGTGTTTCAAATGCGCTGTATCTGTCATGGATATCAGTTCCGCTGTGCTCTCCAAGGATTTCAAGAGCAACTTCGTGGTTGTTGCTTCTGGCGGTATGGAATATCGCTTCCCCCTTGGTTACGAATACCCACAGGGCTCTGTTCACACCGTTCTCCCTGAATGTTGTTGTATCCACGTTCCTTGAAGGTGCTCTCCTTATATCATCAAGAAGATTGAGATATTCCTTGCCTAAGGCATCTGAAAGCTGGTAGAGAATGTCCTGGATCTCTCCTTCAGATATCGCTATACCGAACATCTCTCTCATCGTAGTGGAAACGTTCTCAAGACTCATCCTCATCCCTATCTTGAGATATGAGACGATGAGCATCGTTCTGAGGGAGAGTCTCGCACCTGGAAGTGCATTCGGCACTTCAGGTTCAAATGTTTCCCTGCAATGCCTGCAGTACATCCTCTCAATGCGGTACTGAATCACCCTGGGTTCTATGGGAGGGATGTCTTCTATCACCCTTTTCCGTATACCCTTCCTCACGAGAGGGGAGGAGCATATTGGACAGGAGAATCCTCCTGCCTTTAGAGTCACTCTTTCTGTTATTTTAGGAGTTCTCCTGTAATGACCCTTATGGCCGGGTTGTGCTCCGGGATTCCTGTCGCTCTTCTCTCTTCTGGGATGCTCTTCCATTATGAAGTAGGCCTTTCCGTTCTTGATGCCAATTGTTGATGGATGCCTCTTCTTGTATTCCTCAATTTCCCTCTTTAGGCGCTCATTCTCCTCCTTGAGTTTCCTGTTCTCCTCAGCGAGACGATCTATCTCTCTCTGATCTCTGGGAGTTTCTGCAAGAAATCGAGCCATGACATACATATGATACCATGGATATTCATGTTTCTATTACCAGATTTGGTCAAATACCATAATCAGGCACAGGGGACTGACCAGTTACGATTTGATAAAGCAGTTAAAATCCTGTGTAAAATAGGTCATTTAAATGAACATTATGTCAGTTGAGCAAATGTTCAGTACAAGGTATCTGTGATTTACAAATACTTTGTGGTATAGTCCATCCCAACCCAATTACATTCCTGATAGGATTGCAAAATTAGATTACCAGATTCTACTGCAATAAGGTCCAGAGCTTCTGCCAGGATTGCAGCGCATTTTAAGCATAATCTGTCGTATTTACAACTGCAATAAGTATGCGCCTGGAAATTCCTCATATGCTACTTCAGGTATGGTTACAGTTATTTAGAAGGAAGAATATATCGATGGAAAGGATGGGAACTGGGGTTGATGTTAGTGAAAAATGAAGAAGTGAGATCGTGCACTGTGACTAACGTGAAAAAAGTTGATTCGACTAAATACCAGAAATTAGCTGAAATACTGAACGGAGTAGCTAATAGCACAAGGATTGCAATACTTCAAATACTGACTGAATATCCCGAAGTTTGTACCTGTGATCTTGAATCAGCTCTTGGCATTCCCCAACCTACTGTGACATCTCATCTTCACAAGATGTACGAGAGAGGTCTCTTAAAAAAGAGGGAGGAGTGGAGGTACACTTATTACTCAATCAATCCTGTTTATAGAGAATTAATAGATGCTATTCTACGGAAATGAGCAGAGGGTTGAATTTACGGCAGATACATTAAACTAAATTTGATTTCCGCTGAGTTGTTATCCGAAGTAACCCAGATCCTCTTTCCTTTCCTCTTGTGGAGGTGTCTCAATCATTCTGTTTGTAATGTCTTCTATTTCTTTAATTCTCTCGTCTAGTGCTGACGTGTCAGTTCCTAGCTTCAAGTAATCAACCAGCACCTTTGTGACCTGCTTTGCAGATTTGGGGTCAGTGAAATATCCGGATGTCTCTCCCATCAAACAAATTCCCGGGAGTTCAAAAAGCTCCATTCCTATCCCTAGGAACAATCCTGCTCCTCCCACTATGCCTCCCCCTGGTTCGTTCTTTGAAAATATTACACCCAATTTTTCTACTGCGTCCCTGAATTCCTTAGAAGTATATGCACCGAGAACTCTCGGGATTTCCATCAGTTTTCCAATCTGATAACCACCGAGCGTGATGATCTGTTTGACATCAAGTTTCTTCCCAAGTTCAAGAACTTTGTAACATATTTCGTACTGCCCCTGAGAAGTTAATCCTTGAAAATCTCCCGTGAAGAATATCAGATCACCCTCCTTCCTCTTTTTGTAATAAAGCTCGTTTCTTACAAGTCTTGCAAACGCATCCTCATTCATTAGGACTTGGGGCGGGAGATGCTGAGAAAAGACATCTGCAAGTTTCTTAGCTTTTAAGCTCTCAATTAGGAAGTCAGCAGTTATTTTACCAACATTACCTATTCCGGGCAACCCTACTATCAACACCGAATTTTTCAATTTTACATCTTCTACTAATCTAACTATCACGCTTTCCATTTTTTCACTCCTTTCCATATAACATCTTCATTCTATACTTTCCATACCTGTCCTGTGGGGAAAACCTTGGTGGTATTGTCGAGATTGTTGGAGAACCACACTTAGGACACTTGTTCTCCATGGTGTAAGTACCGCAAACCGTGCATTTGAAGATTAAAGTCCTCACTCTTTCACTGGTCCTTCCCCTACCCCTCCGTGCTTCTTGAGGTAGGATATTATTTCATCGCAGCTCTTCTTCATATTCTCTTCAGCAATCTTTATGTCATCAGCCTGAGAGATTATTCTGTATTGTGGTGCTCCGAGATAAGTGATTGATATCCCATCTTTCTCCCCCTCTTGAAGCGCTTTCTTGATGATCTCTATACCATCTCCGGAGTTATGTTTCAGCTTTATTGTAGCTCTTACCTCTGCCACTGGTGGCTTCAGGTTATCCCTCGCATATCCAAGAATTATGGTAGCCCATTCCTTGTTACCCAGATCTGACAGGAACTGTTCCGGTTCGGCCGCCGCAAAATCTAGTGCATAGGCCAGAGAACCAAACTTCTCCTCAAGTTCTTCTGCTGCGTTCTTATCTATCTTTCCTGGGAATTGATTTGATAGGTTCTCAAGTATTTTCTCCGCTCTTTGCTCATTCTTCCACTCTTTCAGTTTTTCTCTTCTCTGGTGGTCGTTGACCCTCCTGAGCGATATGTCGAACCTTCCTCTCGACGGATTGGCATCTAATACCTTACAGACTATCCTCTTTCCCTCTCTCACGTAATCCCTGATATACTTGATCCAGCCAGAAGAAACCTCTGTAATATGGATGAAACCCTCTTTTCCCTTGTATTCGTCTAAGCTACATACTACGCCAAAATCCCTAACGTCCTTTACGGTACATACGACGAGATCGCCAATCTCAGGGTCGCTCTTCTTCATTTGAATTCTCCGACAATCTGTCCGTTTACATCGTACTTGCCACCTGTCGGTCTGGCAAGGACGGTATTACACACGGGGCACTTAACCTCGGTCGATCCCCTCGCATAAGTAATCGTCTCTGTTCCACAATCAGGGCATTTAATCTTGATGAATGACTTGTCCATTCCCTTTATCTTGGTTCCCATCTAAGCTTCAACCTCTATTAATTCAAACTTCTTTGCTCTCCAAGTTGGGGTATGGTAAGCCTTTTTGCATTCTAGGCATCTGTATCTTATATTGATCCTCTTAGTTGGTTTCTCCCTGCCCTCGTAAACTGGCCTAGGGAAACCTCCATAACCAGAAGTTGCCCGCCTGAAGCGTCTCTGTCCTTTCCTGAGTTCACTGGCCTTTTTCTTCTTGACTCTCTCTATTTCCTGAAGAGTATGCTTCTTACAGTGAGGGCAATATCTCATAACCTTTCTAGGTAACTTCAATCTTATCACCGGTGTTGCAAAGGGAATTTGAAATGAATATATAAGAATTTGTCAATGAAAATTAACGAAGTTTCTTGAGAGAGGGGAATCCTAGATTTAATTTGTGGTGATTTTTACTTCGCAGGTTCTCTGAGATCATTAGTTGGACAAAAATTATCAATCTGATGAACATAAAGTTGTTCATGCTGGACGAAGTTCCTCAATCCTTTGACTCGCTGCAGATTGAAAAGGAAGTTGCAGATTACTGGGAAAGATATGACATAATGCAGCAGTCATTCAAAATAAACGAGGGGAAGGCCAGATTTTCATTCGTTGAGGGCCCCCCAACCGCCAACGGCCCACCACATATAGGGCACGCGGAAACTAGGGCCATGAAAGACTTATTTCTGAGATACAAGACAATGAAGGGGTTTTACATTTATCCAAGGATCGCAGGATGGGACTGTCACGGACTTCCGGTTGAGATTGAGGTAGAGAAGAAACTGGGCATAAAGAACAAAGCAGAAATTGAGAAAATGGGGCTTTTAAAATTCAACCTGCTCTGCAAAGAAAGCGTATTCGAATACGTCAAGATATGGGAAATGGTATCAAAAAGACTAGGTTTCTGGGTAGACTACAACAATGCCTATGTTACAATGAAGGACGAATACATAGAAAGTGTCTGGTGGGCTCTGAAGGAGCTATATAAGAAGGGACTTCTGTTCAAGGATTTCAGGATCTCTCCCTACTGCCCTAGATGTGGAACCACCCTAAGCGCACATGAGGTTTCACAGGGCTACAAGGAAGTGGAAGATCTTTCAATTTACGTAAAGTTCAAGATAGAGGGAAAGGACGAGTACTTCTTGGTTTGGACTACAACTCCCTGGACATTGCCTGCTAACGAGTACTTAGCCGTCAACCCAAATTTCAATTACGTACTGGTCGACTACAAAGGGGAGAAATTATGGGTAGTAGAAGAAAGAGCGAAGATTGTTCTCAAGAAATATGACGTACTTGAGACCAGAAAGGGGTCTTCATTTATAGGCACTAGGTATGAACAGCTAATTCCTTATCTGAAAGTGAGGACAGGACTGTATGTCGTAGGGGGAGATTTTGTTACAAAAGAGGACGGCTCAGGAATAGTCCACGCAGCGCCAGCTTTTGGTGCTGACGATTATGTGGTTCTCAAAAAAGAGAACGGTGAACTCTACGTCACTGTAGACGACACAGGTAAAATATCGCTGGATTCTCCGTGGAAAGGGATGGATGTCCAGGCAGCAAGTGAGAAGATAATCGAATATCTGACGGAATCTGGAAAACTGCTAAAGATTGAAAAGACTTCTCACACCTACCCATTCTGCTGGAGGTGCGGTACTCGTCTTATATTCTATCCGGTCGAATCGTGGTATATAGGCGTATCCAAAGCTAAGGACAAGATTGTAGAATATAACAAGAGGATCAACTGGAAACCTGAACACATAAGGGATGGCAGATTCGGAAACTTCTTGGAGGAAGGAAAGGACTGGGCACTCTCGCGAAACAGGTTCTGGGGAACACCACTGCCGGTCTGGACGTGCAAAAACAATCACGTTTTCGTGCCAGGAAGCAAGAAAGAGCTGATTGAAAATTCTATAAGCGTTCCAGAAAATTTTGAGCTGCACCGACCTATGATTGATGAGATTAAGGTCAAGTGCAAGGAATGCGGACTGGAAATGGTCAGGGAACCATTTCCGATAGACACGTGGTTTGACTCCGGGTCAGCTTTCTTCGCCCAATTTCACTATCCATTCGAAAATACCGAATTGTTCAATGTGAACAACCCTGTAGACTTCATAAGTGAAGCCATAGACCAGACGAGGGGATGGTTCTATTCATTGCACGTTATCTCTTCACTGATATTTGATAGAAATGCATATAACAACGTAGTAGTCATGGAATTTGTCCTTAACTCCAAGGGAGAAAAGATGAGTAAGTCCAGGGGAGACCAGGTAGATCCCCTAGTAATAATGGACAGAATAGGGACAGATTCCCTAAGGTTGTTTTTCTTTCAGGGGCCCCCTTGGAAACCGAAGAGATTTTCTGAAGAAGTTGCACTGGAATTCTCAAGAAAGCTACTAGGAACAATTTACAATTCCTACCTGCTATTCTCCACAAACGCGAGACTGGATAAATGGCTGCCGCGGGAGGAGAAAGTGGTCTCAGATCTTGACAAGTGGATGTTGAACAGAACGAACGAATGCGTGTCTTCCGTTACAAAGCACATGAATGAATACGATCCCCATCTGGCACTCGAAGACATAAAGGATTTGGTGATGGACTTAAGTCAATGGTATCTCAGATTATCTAGGGACACTTTCTGGGGAGGTGAGATAACGGATGAAAAGAGGTCTTCTTACTATGTTACCTACACAGCCCTGACCAGCATACTCAAAATGCTTGGTCCATTTGCCCCGTATTTTTCTGACTACCTTTACATGAAAATGACGGGAGAGAAATCGGTCCACCTATCTACATTCCCAGAACCTGATAGTTACGACGCTTCCCTGATTGAAGAGATGAATATGGTGAAGGATCTGGTTGAGTCCGGTCGAAGAATAAGACAGAAAAATGGGCTTATCCTCAGAAGACCTGTAAAAGAAATTGTAGTAACGGATGACAAGTACACAGATATAGTGAAAAAATTCGGCTATCTCATTCAGAAGGAACTCAATACGAAGGGTATACTGATCGGTGACCTGAAGTCATTTATGAAATACAGTTTCTCCCTTAACAAAAAAGCCACTGGAAAGATATTCGGAAAAGATCTTACAGCTGCAGAGAGGGAGTTTGAATCTGAAGAAAAACAGAAGGAATTTATAAAATCAGGACACACTACCATAATGGGTAAAACGATAACAGAGAAAGAAGTGGATAGAAAGGAAATCTTGGATGAAAAATATGTATCAGATGATATCTCGAACAACAAGATTCTCATATTCAAGGAATTCGACAAAGCCCTGTATCTTGAAGGACTAGCAAGGGAAATGATCAGAAGGATCCAGAGCATGAGAAAGGATGCCAATCTGAATTATACCGACAGGATATACCTGCATGTCGACGGAGATGAAGCACTGATGGAAGCGTTTTCTTCATTCAGGGAGTATATCCTTTCGAGTACGCAGGCTGAAGAAACCGCAACGGTAAATGGGTCTAAAAAGAAATGGGACATATCCGGTCTCGAACTGAACGTGAGCTTAGAAAAGATACCGGTCTAGGAAACTACAGTCTGACACAAATGTTAATTTCATTATTATTAGTTGAATAAGGGTTGCTACCCTATATGTACCAATTTTTTAGGCTGTAAATATACTACCTGTAATGAATATGGAGGAACAAGTAGATTTACGATAATAACGAAAACTGTAGGGAATTTAGGTCACTGAGTTCCGAAAATGATTCAATATCCATTCCTACATATTCAGTGCGTTCTCACTTTGTTGGTACAGCAAGCACTTCTTCACCAATCCTGACTACCCTGACCTTGTCTGATTTACCAGAGTAAACTACAGCTCTCTCAGTGAAGTCGAATGGATCCAGTATGTAAGCGGTATCTCCCTGTCTGTATAATACATCAGCCTCTCTGACGTCACTTTCGTCTCTGAAAACCTTGTAATCTTCAAGGTCCTGGAATTTGGTCTTTTGCATTGATTTGCCATTGAATTTCAGCAGTGTGACAATATCCCCTTTAATAGACTTCACCAAGAACAGATTATCGTCGATACCAAGTATATCAGATTTCTGAAAGTCGGGAATCCTTATTGAAACAGTTATTCTGTAAAGTTCAGTCCCCTTCTTCATTCCAACAAGGTGTGATGTTTCCTTGAAAGTTCCACCGAATCTGTCAATAACCTTTCTCGCTATAGCTCTGGAGTACTGTTTGTCGGAAAGGTATAAATCGTATCCTTCCTTGATTCTATCCATTTTTGTTAAAAACACGTCCCTGGAGGGGGCCTCTTCTACGAGTCTAACCAGGTATTCAAGTATGGAATCGAGTCTTTCTCCCTTTTCTCCCCTGAGCTGAATGATCGCTTCGTAGTAGTTTCCAAGCTTCTTGGTGCACACCGGGCAAGTGGAAAGTGATGTCTGCAAGAAGAATTGTCCATCCTTAGGTTCACCATTTTGGGTTGAAATTCCACTGAACGTAATCTTTCTGTTATATTCATCACCAGAGGCATTGAATGTTGTGTCCTTTAGATTGAAGACATTCTTCAGGATGGAAGTTATAATTTCTTCTTCACTTACTGATTTGTCATTCCAGTTCCCAAAGAAAATTGAACCACAGTTTGGGCATTTTTTAATTTTAATTGATTTAACAAAGCCATCAGTAGTGGTTTTCTTTCTACAATCTTCGCAAATGATAGTGGACCTATCAACATCCTTTCCACATACTATGCACTTCGTGGTCACTGATTGTTACCTGGGTAAAATTATTTTGTCTTGTCTACAACCTTAGGAATCTCATTTGGTGATTCAAAATATTCTCTGAAGAAAACGCAGTTGTCTTTGCCCTTGCATGCAAGAAGGTTCAATTTGGAGCATCCGTGAGAATCCAGATATACACACTCATTCTCCAGGGCATTGAAGTGCCCCCAAACATCGCATTCTTCTTGAATGCATTTGTAGCCCGGATATTTAAAATGACAGACACCTTTCAGGTCTGAGAAGACACACCGCACATAAGATAATCGGTAGCTTGAATAAAAATTATATCAGATAAATTAGACTACATTGAAGAAGGCCTACAAGTCATTTCACTCAATTCTCTAGCGAGTGGCAGGTGGAATCTACAACTGCTTTTACCTTATGGCCTCAACCTTCTCATAGTCCTTGGAAATGGAATGACCTTATTTATGTGGTCCATCCCCGTCAACCAGGTCAGGAGTCTGTCAACTCCAAGACCAAATCCAGAATGCGGTACACTTCCATAGCTCCGCAAGTCCACGTACCACTGGTAGTCCTCGGGGTTAAGGTTTTCTTCCTTCATCCTGCCTATCAACTCTTCCTTCTTCCACGTCCTTTCTCCGCCCCCAATGACCTCTCCGTAACCTTCGGGCGCTAGCAGGTCGTGGTTCAGAACATGAGTTGGATCATTTGGGTCAGGCCTGTGGTAGAACGGTTTCAGCTGGGTGGGGAAGTTATATACAAATATAGGCTTATCAAAATCCTCCGTTATCGCTCTTTCTTCCTTCTCTCCCAGATCAGTCGCATCGCTTAATTGCAGTCCCTTCCCCTTTCCTATTTCTATCACTTTCTCATACGTGAACCTATAAAACGGCTTCTCTACAGATTTCAGTTTTGTGACATCTCTCTTGACTATATCGAGTTCTTCCCTGTTGGCTTCAAGGAGATGACGTGTTATGTAAATGACCATTTCCTCCTCTAGATCCATCATCTGTTGATTTCCAATCCAGGCAGCCTCTGCCTCATAATGGGTAAATTCAGTAACATGCCTTCTCGTTCTTGACTTTTCAGCCCTGAACGACGGGGATATGGTGTATACGTTCTCGAGTGAATACATAAATGCTTCAAGATAGAACTGTGAAGACTGTGTGAGATAGGCCTTCTCACCGAAGTATGGTACCTCAAAGAGTGTTGAACCGCCCTCTACCATCCCTCCAACAAACATCGGAGGTTGTACTTCATGGTACCCTCTTTCTTTCATAAAACTCCTTATTGAATCAAGGACAGTTTCTCTCATCTTCAGTATTGCAGTCATCTCTCTGCTCCTCAACCATAAATGCCTGATATCAAGCAGAAATTCATCGCTCTTGTCCTTGGTTATAGGGAAATTCTCAGCAATCTGATAAATCTTGACCTTTGTTGCGTGTATCTCGTATCCCGTGACTGCCTTCTGCTCCTTAAAACACACTCCTTCGACTTCAACTGAACTTTCTATGGTAGCCTTCTTGGTCATATCAAATTCTTCAGGAGCAACGACTCCTTTCTCTATCACAACTTGAACGATTCCAGTTGAATCTCTGATTACCATGAATATTAGCTTGCCAGATTCCCTGGATCTATAGACCCATCCTCTCGTGTCAACTTTAAGACCCACGCGATCATCGTTCAGAATATCGCTTATGTGCATACTGACCTCAATTTATCTCTCTATATATACTGTATTTCATCGAATGTAGTGAGACAGATTTCGCTGAAATCATCTAAAATTATATTCATCCTTGCCTATTTGGCAGTAAGTATTCCAAAAGTTTCTTTGAACTTCGGAACTGTTTCGTGTCTATAAAGTTCTTCTGGAGTTACCCAATAATAGGCAGAATTTTCTTCATTTAGCTTTACCTTGTCCGTTTTCGATTCCATAAGCATGGGTGTGATAATGTAGAGGATATCGCCGCTTCTGACATAAATATCCTTTCCAATCTTCTTGAGCACTGCTTCTTGAATGGCACACTCTTCCATCATTTCTCTTCTCCCAGTCTGCTCAGGTGTCTCTCCTTTCTCAATATAACCAGAAACTCCACTGTATTGTCCCGGGAAAGACGTCGCATCTTCTGATCTCTTCAGGAGAAGGATTTTTCCTAAGTGCATGAGATAGACTGTCGTCACTTTCTTCTCCTTAATTCCCTGTATCAGGACTTCTCCTGTGCTACCGTTGATGGAAATTTTATCTCCTGACGAAAAAATGTCTAAGGGAATCATATCTACCATGGGAATTTCAGAAATAATGGCTCCAGTAACTACCATTTGTTCCGCTGACTCATTTATAAGCCCAACAGGAGCTATGTTCTTGCTTTTGAGTTCGAGAAAAGTGTAAGACCCCACTGTCGACCCTCTTCCCCCTTTGAATGCCAGTATCTTCCCAGTAATGTTTACATTTTCACAGGGCCCACTCGTGATCAGTCCTTCTCTACTGATCTCTCCAAGTGGTGATATGAACTGATCGCAGACGACTACGCTTGATGTCGCTTCTCCTGGGGAAAGACCTCTGCCTTTAATCACGCTATCACCCACTTCAATAAGTCCAAAATGCCCATAAATGCAACTTTCTGGTTACCATAACCCTTGAGAGGAAGATAGAATGACGCCTTTCCCGAGTTAGTCCCGGTGCTACTGTAATTGTTGCTCAGCGGAGAGACTACCATGCAGGTATCTGCGAATACCTTCCCTCCAAAGTCCTCGATGATCTTGACTGCTTCAGTTGAATTTGCCTTTACTTCCCTTGAAGTGAAAAGGAATAAGTCTGGTCCCACTTTCTTCCTTCCCTTTACCAGTCCTGCAATATATGTAAGTTCCTCAGATGATAGGTGAGGGCATCCGATAGCGATAAGATCTGGTTCCTCCTGGGTTGAATTTTTGTGTATGGTCTCTGATATGTCTTCATTTGTCACTTCAATCATTTCAGTGGAATCAGAAACCAATCTGGTTTCTCTTGTCACGCCATCTACGTGGAACATGGGAACAGAGGATGTTGCAGATAGTGCTGCAGAAAACGCCTTCAGCTCTATCGCCTTGGCATTCCCTTGTCCCTTGATGATCGGGATCTTCTTGTTCAATTTCGGACCTAGGAATAGACCCAGAGCTGCAAATTTTGTATAGTCAAGCGGTTCTTCCACTTTCACTACGACATTTGCCTTTCTACCTTCGTCCGTATGAAGACCGTGATTTGGCGTCTTCCCAATTATCGCGGCTGCCAGTGCAGACGGGCCACTTTCCCTGTTCGTTCTGGCCCCTATAATGGAATTCACATATATAATTGCAGAACTTTCAGCCCACGCTATGTGGTCTCCAAAGCTTGGCTCATTATAGTAATAGTAAGGGGTGCACGTGAAGCTATCCATTACTCCCATCTCCTGATATATTTTTATTATCTCCATCTGTTTTCTGCGAAAGTTGGCATCTATATCCACAGGGCCTCCATTTTCAATATCGAATCCAAGAGGATTTAAAGACGTAGGAACTGAAACTTTGTGAGCTATCTTCTTGAGGAATT
The DNA here is from genome assembly GCA_049965815.1 of Thermoplasmata archaeon. GTDB lineage: Archaea > Thermoplasmatota > Thermoplasmata > Thermoplasmatales. The sequence continues at coordinate 76,130 of JBMFVV010000004.1, forward strand.
GTATACCACCCTCACCAACATTCTTGTAGGATACTCCTGATATGTGTGCAGATTTGATTGGTATCAGTCTATCGGCCCCTCCAAGCTCTCCCAGTGAGGTGAGTAACCTGATTGCTATCTTAGGTGCTTCCCCCATTTCTCCATTGAATATCCTTTCCTCTTCCTTTGTGAGTTGCACTTTGGTCACCTCTGCGCCAACAGTTCTTTAATCTTTTGTGTTGGGCTTGAAGACATTGTTATGCTTCTCCCTACAATCAGGTAGTCTGCTCCACTTTCCAAGGCATCTTTGTAGCTACCCCCTTGCGTCCCTACCCCGGGAGATAGAACTTTTAGGCCAGAAACATCCTTTAGGATTCTTATTCGTTCCGGTCGAGTTGCTGGTGCTACAATACCATCTGCCCCTTCCTCCTTTGCCATAATGGCAATCTTCTCAGAGACTCCTGATATGAATTCACCGCTTCCCGGATGAGACATTTCCGCAACAACGTATAGATCCTTTGACTCCTTTCTAACATCTCTGACGACATCTCTTCCTACGAATCCGTGAACTATAATTCCATCTGCGCCCTGGGAAGTTGCTATTTTCGCTATGTTCTTTGAGACATCCGGTATGTCAGCTATTTTAAGGTCTACTATTACTTCACCGATTTTCGCAACTTCTTTAATCACGCCCACTCCGTTACCAAGGATCAGAGGATAACCAACCTTGAAAGCTTTAACATAGTCTCTTACTTCCTCTGCCACTTTTAGGGCCTTTTCCTTCGCCTCAATATCTAAGGCAAGGATAATATTGCTTTCCATCCCTTAGTTATGCCAATTATGAATAAAATATTGTCCTAGCGATTGTAATAAAAGCAATTATGAGCAAAGTTGCAAGGCGATAACTATTTTAGGTGCATTAAATGTCCTCATACGAAAGAAATGATATGAGCCAGGATAGGGGAATTCTAGGGGGGAAACTATTCGAATATCTAGATGAGCTTGCCGGGAGACTACGGGGCACGATTTTAGTATTTATCGTAGTTTTTTTCGGAATATTCCTTCTCGGCCCGATAAGGGTCAAACTTGATGGATATCCTCTATTCTTTGCAATACCCTCCTTCTACCACAGTTTTGGTGTTGTATTACTTGAACTTATGGAGAAAGGGCTCGTCCCACCAAAGATGGTCCTGATAAATGTGGCCCCATTCGACATAGTGGTGAGCATCGTTTATATTTCCCTGTCCGTGGCAGTATCTATAATTATACCAGTACTTGCATTCCAACTAATTGACTTTGCAAAATCTGCGCTTTACCCAAAAGAAAGGAAGGTCGTTACTTTTTCAATAGTTCCTATCTTGTTATTGTTTGTTGTAGGTGTCATATTTGCACTGAAGGTTATAATACCCATTCTGTTCCACGTTATTTACGCATTTGCGATTGATGTAGGTGTACTTCCAACTCTTGGTATACTACAGTTCGTTTCCATAGTAGTACTGATAACGGCGGGAATGGGTGCGGTGTTCGAAACACCAGTGATTGTCTTTTCACTTTCCTACATCGGAATTGTTCATCCATCCACGTGGCTCAAAAACTGGAGGTACGCAATCATCGGGGCTTTCTTCATAGCTCTCCTTATATCACCAGGGGCAACGGGAGGAATAATGGAAGTGACTATTGCGATGATTATCATTGCACTCTACCTCTCAGGTGCACTCCTTGCAAAATGGGTGGTCGACAGGAAATATCGGGTGGAAGAGAAAACTATCGCAACCTGAGAGAACTCAGAGATACAAAAGTATTAATTTTGAAACATATGAATGTAAATAATGAAGGGGTTTAAAGCATGACTCACAGGCCTTCTGCGCCGACCGTCGAAGGTTTTCACAAGATTTCATTCTGGAGAGAGGAATCAGTGGGAGTAGTCACACTTCTCTCTCCTTGCTACATTGAAAATACTATGCTGGAAGAGATGATCCGTGTCTTCTCAATAGCTGCAGTGGACGACAAGGTTTCATCTATACTAATTACGGGATCCAACTATATTTTTTCAAGAGGAATTCAGCTCCCGGAAAACAGGAAGTATGCGGAGCTCAGGGATTTTTACAAGAGGATACAGAGCCTTGTTCTTTTCTGGATTTCTCTTGAAAAGCCAATATTTACCGCAATCAATGGAACGGCTACTAACAATGGTCTTGCATTTGCATTATTAGGGGACGAGATATTCTATTCTGATAACAGCAAGATTGTCCTGGACAAAGAGGAACCAATCATGCTAATGGGTTGTTCTACTATACCTGAAAAGATAGTAATGCAGGGAGACACCCTGAAAGTAAGGGGCATAGAAACTGGAAGAGATACAATGATGCAAGAAGTCTTCGAAAAGGTAAAAAATCTACAGAAAATCAGTTACCATAGGGTAAGAAAGAATAGATTTCCTGAACTTGAAAAGACCCTACTGCAGGAAGAGATAGATTTCCTGGATTTTTATTTGTGGTGCGAAGGTTGTAAATAAAAAATATAGTAAAAATCTTTTCTAGGTTAAGACTAATCTCGCTTAATTGTACACACTCGCTTCAATGTCTTTGTCGCACTTCACTTTGGTGGAGCAGGGGGCGTACTGTCAGTCTTCAGTGCCTCGTTTATTTCCTTTTCTACTTCCATTCTCCCCTTTCTGAACTCACCCATCGCACGTCCCATTGATTTTGCCAGTTCAGGGATCTTCTTTGTCCCGCCAAGTACTAGCAGAACAACCACTATCAGTATTATCCAGTCTGTTGGGCTTCCAATCATCTGCATTTACATTTAAGCCATCTATATTAACATAACGGTGATTTATCGATTTCAATTCGTTTCAAATTAACAAAATTAAGCCGGCATTAGCATCTGTCGGACGGATTGCAGAGTTACTCATCTATCTCATTCATAAACTGAGGAAATGAATGCAAAGATTTTCGACAAAGAATCCTGTATATGCATTAAATAGCAAAAGAGTGATCGATCTGTAGACTGATTTTAGTGGTATGTGAATTCAACCACTTCGTTCAAGGAAAATGGCCTTTAAGCTACATTACCAGAAAGCTAATATAGAGTGTTGCCTTTACTTTCTTTTGCCGTTACATGCGACAGGCTAGATAGTCCTTTTGGACAGAATGAAAGTCTGGTTCCTGAGCGGCGAAATGAATGAGGATTCGAATATGTTTATCGAATCTGAGATGGGAAGAGAATATCCATTCCGCAATCCATTATATTTCAAGGTAGAATCAACAACTCCGGTTGATCCTGCCGGCGGTCACTGCTATCGAGTTCCGACTAAGCCATGCGAGTCACAGGCCGTAAGGTACTGGCAGACGGCTCAGTAACACGCGGATAATCCACCCTTAGGTGGGGCATACCCTTGGGAAACTGAGGTTAATTCCCCATAGATCCCGAAAACTGGAATGTTACGGGTTCCGAAAGTTACGACGCCTAAGGACGAGTCTGCGGCCTATCAGGTTGTAGGTGGGGTAAAGGCCCACATAGCCTATGACGGGTACGGGCCCTGAGAGGGGTAGCCCGGAGATGGGTTCTGAGACACGAACCCAGGCCCTACGGGGCGCAGCAGGCGCGAAACCTTCGCAATGCGCGCAAGCGCGACGAGGGGAACTCGAGTGCCATTGTCATTTTTGATGATGGCTTTTCTTGATCCTAAAAAGATCAGGGAATAAAAGCTGGGTAAGACGGGTGCCAGCCGCCGCGGTAATACCCGCAGCTCAAGTGGTGGCCACTATTATTGAGCCTAAAGCGTCCGTAGCCGGTCTTGTAAATCTCTGGGTAAATCCTGCCGCTTAACGGTGGGAATACTGGAGAGACTGCAAGACTGGGGATCGGGTGAAGCGAGAGGTACTCCTGGGGTAGGGGTAAAATCCTGTAATCCTGGGGGGACGACCGGTGGCGAAAGCGTCTCGCTAGAACGACTCCGACGGTGAGGGACGAAGGCTAGGGGAGCAAACCGGATTAGATACCCGGGTAGTCCTAGCTGTAAACGCTGCACACTTGGTGTTGCCCTTTCGTAGGGAAGGGGCAGTGCCGGAGCGAAGGTGTTAAGTGGGCCGCTTGGGGAGTATGGTCGCAAGGCTGAAACTTAAAGGAATTGGCGGGAGAGCACCGCAACGGGAGGAGCGTGCGGTTTAATTGGATTCAACGCCGGAAAACTCACCAGGAGAGACCATGGTATGAGAGTCAACCTGAAGAGCTTACTCGATTACATGGAGAAGTGGTGCATGGCCGTCGTCAGCTCGTACCGTAAAGCGTTCACTTAAGTGTGATAACGAGCGAGACCCCCATCCACTTTTGCTAGTACTGTCGCGAGACAGCACGCACTATGTGGAGACTGCCAGTGTTAAACTGGAGGAAGGAGAGGTCAACGGCAGGTCAGTATGCCCCGAATTCCCTGGGCTACACGCGCGCTACAAAGGACGGAACAATGGGCTGCAATTCCGAAAGGAAGAGCCAATCCCGAAATCCGTTCGTAGTTCAGACTGAGGGCTGTAATTCGTCCTCACGAAGCTGGATTCCGTAGTAATCGCGATTCAACAAATCGCGGTGAATATGCCCCTGCTCTTTGCACACACCGCCTGTCAAGCCATCCGAGTTGGTTCTGGATGAGGGGACATTTCTTGATGTTTTCGAATCCAAGATTGATGAGGAGGGCTAAGTCATAACAAGGTATCCGTAGGGGAACCTGCGGATGGATCACCTCCTAAGCTTGGAAGGATTCTCTTCCCATCGACATTCCTTTTTTAAAAAAATAGTGATCTTGATAGCAGCTCTAGGAATACTGCTGAGCAACTGAGTATTGCAATATTTTCTAGGATTCGGTTGAAGATATAGTTTTAAACATGAAATTTATCGAGCATTACGATTAACCTTGAGAATATACCACCGAATAAGCCTCCTCATTATCGTAAGAGAAATAAGAAGCTAGTGATTTTGGTGATAGTGATAGTCATTTTACTCGTAATTGCATCTGCCGCTATCCTTCACGTAATATAGTATCAATTGCCTGTCTAGGGAGATTAACTGACCTGAAAGTAGGAACCAGTCAAAAATTTTCTTTAAGGAAAACAGTCGATGAGTGGTGCAATGCAAAGTATTCTTACCGGCCTAAAGTGGAAAGTTGGTTTTTTATTATTAAAATGAAATAGAAAAGGCCATCCCCAAGTGGTGTTGGGCCCTCATTTCATCTTCTTTAATTGTTTTTTGAAATACACTGTGACTGATGGCTGAAAAATCGATTTAAGAAAAGGATTTTAACAAAAGGGTGATTAACAAAATGGTGCACTATGCTAAAGGTTGGAATTAATGCCTATGGAACCATTGGAAAACGTGTTGCAGAAGCTATCACGAAACAAGATGACATGCAAGTCACTGGTGTAATAAAGGCTCACCCTAACTATATGTCTTACGTTGCAAGCAAGAGATTCAAACTCTTTGTCCCCGATAACAGTGCATTGAAGGCATTCGAAAATTCTGGAATTAAGGTAGAGGGGACATTAGAAAATCTTATGGATGATTCTGAACTCATCGTTGACTCTACCCCAGAGGGACTTGGGGAGGAGTATAAGAAAATATATGAAAAGAAGAAGATAAAGGCAATTTTCCAAGGAGGGGAAGATCACGAACTTACCAACCTTTCATTTAATGCTTACGCTAATTTTAAGGAAGCGTGGGGGAAGGATTTTGTGAGGGTGGTATCTTGCAACACAACTGGTTTGATCCGTACGCTATTCCCGCTTACAGAGTATGGGAAGATAAAAGTAAGGGCAAATCTCGTAAGGAGAGCAACGGACCCGGATGATTATCAGAAAGGTCCAATAAATTCCATAGTGCCGGAACTAAAGATACCGTCACATCACGGACCAGATGTTGCTTCAGTTATCAAAGGACTAGACATACAGACAATGGCAGTAAAGGTACCAACCACGCTGATGCATCTCCATTTTGTCAATGTTACTTTCCCTGAGGAGGTAAAGGTAGAAGAAATTATTGGAATGTGGAAGAAATATAAGAGGATAGCATTTGTTTCTGGAAAAGATGGGGTTAAAAGCACTTCACAACTTATGGATATTGCCAGGGAAACTGGCAGGGAAAGGTCAGACCTATTCGAGATAATGCTCTGGAAGGATTCTGTAAGTGTGAAAGGCAATGAATTATTCTATTATCAGGCTGTACATCAGGAGAGCGATGTAGTTCCGGAAAATATAGATGCAATAAGATCCATGTTCCAGCTGAAAGAGAAGCAAGATTCAATAGACAGGACTGATAAGACATTAAGAATTGGGGAACTTGCATATGGCAGATAAAACAAAGAAAGTAAAGGAGATAGAGGATCTCGCAGGGGTAGGAGAGTCCATTGCAGAGAAGCTCAGGGAGTCTGGTTATTCTGATATCATGAGTCTAGCAGTCGCTTCTCCAAGGGACGTAGCGGATGCAACTGAAATTGGCGAGAACATAGCCGCCAAGATAATCATGTCTGCAAGGAAGGCAGCCGACATTGGTAATTTTGAATCTGGCGATGTTCTTCTGGAAAGGAGAAAAGAGATAAAGAAGCTCACCACGGGTTCCAAGTCTCTCGATGACCTTTTAGGCGGCGGTCTGGAAACAGCTGCAATAACAGAATTCTTCGGTGAGTACGCATCAGGAAAGACCCAAATAATGCACCAACTGGCTGTAAATGCAACCCTACCTCTGGAAAAGAATGGGTTAGCGGGGGAAGTTCTCTTCATCGATACGGAGAACACTTTTAGACCTGAGAGAATTGTTCAGATGGCAAAGCACATTGACCTCGATCCTGTGGATGTTTTGAAGAAGATCCACGTTGCACGAGCATACAATTCTAGCCACCAAATACTCCTCGTAGAAAAGGCATACGAGCTTACAGGGAAGTACCCGGTCAAGCTTTTGATAGTTGACTCACTTACGGCCCACTTCAGGGCAGAATACACCGGTAGGGGTACGCTCGCGGAGAGGCAGCAATTATTGAATAAACATCTTCATGATTTACTCAGATTCGGTGATATTTACAATTCAGCCGTAGCAGTAACTAATCAGGTTGCAGCAAGACCCGACGTATTTTTCGGCGACCCAACCCAGTCTGTTGGTGGGAACATTGTTGGACATGCCAGTACTTACAGGATATACCTCAGAAAGTCTAAAGGAGGAAAGAGGATTGCCAGACTGATAGACTCACCACATCTGCCAGAAGGAGAGGCTGTAATAATGGTGTCTGAGAACGGAATATCTGACAGTACCTAGTCAATAATATTCACGAAGGCCACAGAGGCAAGTTCTTCCCTTCTATCGTCCATATATCTGACTAGTTGCTGGGGAGGGTAAGCGCCTATGGGGAAGATCACCCTACCTCCCTGTTTCATCAGCTTTTTTAAGAAATCTGGTTCCCTCCTGAAGCTAGCAGTGGAAATGATAAGATCAAACCTCTGCTTTATGGGCGCCTTGTTGATGTTCCCTATAATTAAATCTACATTGTTGATTTTGTAATTTGAAATATTTTTAGAAGCCCATCTAGAGAGACCTGGGAAATACTCAATTGAAACAACCCTTTTGCACAGGAACGAAAGTATTGCTGTAAGATATCCGCTTCCAGTACCGATTTCCAGAACAAGATCGTCACTTGATGGTTTTCCATAATTAACGAAGATAGCATCCATATGCGGTGCGGATTGCGTCTGATTGTAGGGTATCGGCACAGGCTCATCAGAATACGAATATTTCTTGTATTCTTCTGGGACAAAGTCATCTCTCGAGACCATATCAAATACCCTGACATATGATGAATTCTCGATTAAACCCTCTTTAGCAAGAACGGTTCCCCACTTTATCAAAATTGCACCATCGATGAAGAGAGGTCGCGAGTATCAACGACAGTCCCAATTGCAGGCTTGGGGTTAAAGTTCATCATTCTCTGGTAGTTTGTTTGTTCCTGGAACGTTGACGCGTTTATTGCTAGAATCCCTCTATGAGTAGTTATGGAGTGGCTGTGTACGTGTCCAGTTACTAGCACGTCAGGTACTGGGTCAATTAAGTAATAATCTGATTTCAGTGGAATGAATGAGAGATTTTTTCCATATTCTGGTGCAAGATGGCCTCTCTTGAGCATCTCTATCATTATCTTGCCAGTATCATTCATAGTTGTGCCCGGTATCGACTCTAGGAAATCGAAAATTGAAGTACCGTGGTACAGGAGGAATATACGCCCGCCTATTTCCACCCACACGGGGTTAGAAAGCGAAGTCACGTTTGAAGGGAAAATGTTGTTGATTTCCTTCGGAAGGGGATTCTGAGGTTCCGTCGGATATACTATATCGTGATTTCCAGGAATGATTATCACCCTGACATTGCTATTAATCTTTGAAGTCATTTCTGCGAGCTTCTTGTACTGTAGGTTTATATCATTAATCGCAAGGTCACTTTCTTGATCAGGATAAACGCCTATACCATCTACCAGGTCCCCATTCATTATGACAAAGGATATTCCCTGTGTGTTAACATAGTCAATCATATTCAGAAAGCTATCCTCCAGGAAATTCTTGGAACCAACGTGAATATCCGATATAATCATAACTTTCAGGCTCGTATTGCTCTCGCTTGGCTCCTTCCAAACCTCAGGTCTGTATACGTTTTCCGCAAAAATAGCTGTACCGTCCTTGCTAAACTGGCCGGAGACCCCAATGACCTCGTCCTTGATTATTATGTCCTTGTACGATTTCGGCAAAATAACCTTTATTGATGCGGATTCATCTTCTATTTCTACAATCCCGTAGCCCTTTTTTGATTCACTGTATTCCGCAACTATTCCAGAGGCATATACGGGGCCGTTGTTTTTCTTTAGCTTAGAGACTTGCGTAAAGAAATGATTCTTGCTTCTCTCATTTAGCTTGGAATGTAGAAACTCATATCTGCTCTTGAAAATGTCCACAAAATTATCACTTATCCCCGGGAAACCATCCAAATGGAACTCCTTTACTATTGAAAATTCATTTACTGATGGCAGATTTGAAATTGCGAAAATTGGTGAAGAAAAATCAATCTTTTTCTCATTTTTGAGTATATAATCCATACCCCCTCTCCGTTCAATTTCGGCTATAGCCTTTTCTTCTATCAGACACCCCTTGTCCAGAAAAAATTTCTCGATGTCCTCATTCATTAGAACTCTAATGTTCAGTCGCTAAAAATGTTTGCTCAATGTTTAGATAAGAGACTTATGGGAGGCTAGTTACTATACGGAAATTATTATTCAATTTCATAATGAGAATTTTAGTCCGTAATGTCGGATGCCTTCAGAGGAATAGGTGAATTAATTCTTTAATGGAAGTCTCAGTGAGAAGTTTAAATGTTACAGTATGTACTGAGAGGTTCGTAAAACTTAATTATAGTATGATACATAACTATTTACACTATAATGTTATAATCACTCATGGGTCGAGGAGAGATAAATCCAATCAACAGGGTTGTGCCTCTGACTGAAATAGAGAAGAGGATAAGGGATCTCGAGATGAGCGGCAGAGTACTGAAGAGGCTGTACTTCGTGAAGCTCAGGTATCAGGGAAAGGGAGTGGAGGAGGCTGCCAATATTGTAGGTATCACTAAGAAACTGGGATACATATGGCAGGATAGGTGGAACAGGGAGAGTTTCAATGGTCTCATACCGAGATTCGCAGGAGGCAGGCCTCCGCTGCTGGACGAAGATGAGAAGAGATCGCTTGTCTCCGCCCTGGAGAGGAGGGATGACTGGTCCACAAAGGAGGTAAGGGTGCTGATAAAGGAGAAGTTCGGGGTGGAATACTCAATGAAGCACGTGAGAGAACTGTTGAGGCAGCTCGGTATGAAATTCGGGAAACCATATCCCCATGATTACAGGAGACCTAAGAATGCTGAGGATGATCTAAAAAAAACTGACTCTGGATGAGGGGGACATAGTAGGGTTCATAGACGAAACTTCACCGCAAACGACTGCAAACACACAGAGATTGTGGTCCTTCCGCAAGCCTGAGATAGTCAAGAATACCACGAAGTTCAGAGCGAACACTTTCGGCTTTTATTCCCTGAATGGAAGGAGTGCAGTTGATTTCCATGAGAATTCAAGGAAGGAGGACATAATGGATTTCCTCTCCCTAATCAGGAAGAGGAATCCAGATGGGAGAATTGTGGCAATAATAGACAACTTCAAGCCACACCACTCTCCAGAAACTCTGATGAGGGCAGCAGAGTTGAATATATACCTCGTATATCTACCATCATATTCACCTGACCTGAACCCTATCGAGTTCATATGGAAGTCATTGAAGAGACAGATATCAAATGCGTTTATCTTTTCGGAAATGCATCTTAAACACAT